>JAUNHW010000004.1:0-13703 GCA_030523775.1 Akkermansia sp. | reverse complement strand
TCCGTCAAGCCCGACGAAGCGGTACCTGCGCCCAAGAAGGAGGGCAAGAAGGGCGCCGCTGGAGAGGACGACCTTCTGGAAGCCCTGGAGGACAACATCTATTCCTGGAAGAGCGCCAAGTGAAGAATCCCTTCCTCACAGACGATGTCCGCATCACGGACATCCGGCCTCTGATTTCCCCCGCCATCCTGATGCAGGATTTCCCGGCGGCCCCGGAAGCGCAGAAGCTGGTGTTCGATTCCCGCGCGGCCTTCCGCCGCGTGCTGCGGGGGGAGGACGACCGCCTGGCGGTGATGGTGGGTCCCTGCTCCATCCACGACACCGTGGCGGCCATCGACTACGTGCAGCGGTTGGCGGAAGTGCGTTCCAAGTACGAGGACGACCTGCTCCTCTTCATGCGCGTGTACTTTGAAAAGCCGCGCACCACCGTGGGGTGGAAGGGGCTCATCAACGACCCCTACATGGACGGCACCTACAACATCAACAGCGGCCTGCGCATTGCCCGCGGCCTGCTGGTGCGCCTGGCGGAAACCGGCGTCCCCGCCGCCACGGAGTTCCTGGATGTCATCACCCCCCAGTACATCAGCGATCTCGTCTCTTGGGGCGCCATCGGCGCCCGCACCACGGAAAGCCAGGTGCACCGCGAGCTCGCAAGCGGCCTCTCCATGCCCATCGGTTTCAAGAACGGCACCTCCGGCAACATGCAGATTGCCGTGGACGGCATCATCTCCGCCGCCCACCCCCACAGCTTCCTCTCCGTCACCAAGCAGGGGGTCTCCGCCATTGTCTCCACCTCCGGCAACGACAGCTGCCACATGATTCTGCGCGGCTCCTCCCAGGGCCCCAACTACGGCGCGGATTTCGTTGCCAAGGCCTGGAACATCCAGCAGCGCGCCGGCATCTCCAACCGCATCATGATCGACTGCTCCCACGGCAACAGCCACAAGAAATGGCAGGAGCAGCCGGATGTGGCCGCAGACGTGGCTCGCCAGCTCGCCGCAGGCTCACAGAGCATCGGCGCGGTCATGATTGAAAGCAACCTCCACTCCGGTAACCAGAAGTGCCAGAAACCCCTCAAGTACGGCATCAGCGTTACAGACGGCTGCATTGATTGGGAGGGCACGCTCTCCATGCTGGACACCCTGGCCAAGGGCGTGCGCGAGCGCAGGAAGCACAGGTGATTCACCACCATTGCCGCAACGCTGCGGCACACGCATGAAATTTGCCGCCCTGCAAATTACTTTAGGATTGCAAAATAATTTCTGCTGCGCTATACTGCCGCGCATGCGCACCTTTGGAAAGCTAGCCGCCGTCTGCATGATTGCCATCCTGAGCGCCTGCCAGGAACCGCAGGCTGCCTTTATACACCGCCAAACCGCGCCGGTGGCAACCCGTAACGGCGGCGCGGGGGCGATTACGCATGCCCCCGCCCCCATTCCCGCAGCGGCGCGCAGCATCCCGCGCTCCGGGCAGAGCCTGCTGCCGGCGCGCGCGCTGGCGCAACCCGCCACCCCCGCGCCCGCACCCACCTGCGCAGCCGTGTGCGTGATAGACCCCCGCACGGGCAAAATCCTGTACTCTCACAACGCCGATGCTCGGCGGCAAGTGGCCAGCACGCAGAAAATCGTCACTGCCCTGTGCGTGTGCGATGAGCGGCGGCTGGACAAGATGGTGACCATCCAGGCCTCCGACAACCAGGCCCCGCCGGTGAAACTGGGCCTCACGCCCGGCACACAGTACCGCAAGATAGACCTGCTGCGCGCCATGATGACCGGCAGTTTCAACGATGTGGCGGTGTGCCTGGCACGCGACACGGCAGGCAGCGTGGATGCCTTTGTGGGGCGCATGAACGCACGCGCAGCCCGCATGGGCATGCGCAATTCCCATTTCGCCAACCCCAACGGGCTTCCCGCCGCCCAATACTCCACCGCCAGGGATATGGCCATTGCCGCCTGCTACGCCTACAACAACCGCATCATCCGCAGTCTCATCAACACCCAGCAGTACACCTTCACCAAGGCGGACGGCAGCACGCGCACCATACGCTCCACCAACAAGCTGCTCGGCAAATACCCCTGGGTGCAAGGCATGAAGACCGGTTACACCAACGCCGCCGGCAAGTGCCTGATTTCCTGCGGCACGTACAACAACAGCGCCGTGGTGGTGGTGGTGCTCGGCAGCACAAGCTCCAAGGTGTGGGGGGAATCTCTCAAGTATCTCAAGTGGGCGCTCGGCATGGCATAGCCCCACGCCCCGCCCTTTGCTTGCCATACAGGTCTTTTTTTGCTTTCCTTGGCGCGCTCCGCCGCATATAATAACCGCTGATTCACGGCATGGCTTCCGGCAACAACAGGAAACGCTCCAAGGGCACAGCTAGGGAAAACCAGCTGTGGGGCAACCTGTTTAACCAAAATCAGGCCGCAGGGGAGGACATCGGAACCGCCTTCTACCAAGACCGCGGGGAAGAGCCGGAACCTGCCCCGCCGCATGACCCGCAGCCACAGGGCAGAGCCTGGTCCCGCATCAACGGGTGGGCCGTTTGCGCCGTCTCCGTCTTCCTTCTCTTCTCCGCCACGCTCTACTGGCTTGTCATCTGCATGTGGGTGCCCCAGGATTTGCGCGACATCGCCGGGTACACGGACAAGGGCGCCGCGCGCGATTTGGCGGCCCTGCTGCGCAATGCAAACGGCGGCGAGATTGCCTTCACGGAGGCGGAAATCAACCGCTACCTGCGGGATACCTGCCGCATGCGCCAAAACGGCATCCTCGCCATCATCTCTCACAGCGAGGGCGTGGCCCTGCGCATCCATGACGGTTACTGCGAGCTCGTCATCGACCGCATCATCGGTTCCAACCTCCACCAAACCACCTCCGTCTACCTCACCTTCCACCGCGTCACCGAGCACGGGCGCCAGGTGGTGCGGGTGGATTTCAGCGGCGGCCAACCCATGCTGGGGAGCACGCCGCGCGGCGGGCGCATCGGCTGCGTAAGCCTGCCGCAGCACTGCATGCGCATGCTGCAGCCCTCTGTGGAAACGCTGCAATCCTGCTACGCAGGCCTCTTCGAAATCATCCGCGAGCGCGGTTACTTCCCCACCTTCTCCAAGGGTGCGGAAGGGCAAGACTCCATCGTTCTGCTCACCCCCATGAACTCCTTCTCATAAACTAAAACCGAATCATCCATCATGAAACAACACCGCATTATAGCCACCGCCCTGGCCGTGCTGGGAGCCTGCACCATGAGCTCCTGCATCCACCAGATATTCATCCAGCAGTTCACCCGCGATGTCTACCCCGGAGAGCGTCCCCCGCATGTCATCAACGATGTGAACGGTGCCCCCGCCAGCCAGAGCTGGCTGAAGACGGATCCCATCGCCCTGCCGCCCTCCGGCAACGAGCTCAACAAAATCAAGTATGCTAATGATGGCCTGCCCTACGGCATCCCCAGCAACTTTGCAGGCATCGTCATCTCTCCCCACGCCCCCAACCACCAGCTGGACTGCACCAACTGCAACCCCAACCAGAAGGTGTGGGACCCCTACTCCCGCAAACCCTTCTACATTCCCCGCACCTACACGGTGGACTAAGCGGTGATGCCGGACGAGCTGCACCAAAGCGCCAAGCCGCGGCTTGGCGACAGGTTCTCCCTGTGGGGCTACCGTGCGTTTTGCGCCCTGCTGCGCATCACGGATGTGCGCGCCGTGGCCCTGTTCGGGCGCGGCGCGGGCTATCTGGTGTGGCTCTGCGCCCGCCGGCGGCGGCGCATTGTGGAACGCAACCTGCGCATTGTGCTGGACCCCACCCTGCGGCGCGACAAACTGGCCCCCATGGTGCGGCGCAACATGGTGCGCACCACCATGAACCTGCTGTGCTCGCTCAAGACCGGGCTCATGAGCGAGCGGGAAATGGAGAAATCCATCCGCGTGCTTGGCAGGGACTCCTTTGAGAATCACGGCACAGACGGCCAATGCGGCATTGCCTGCATTCCGCATGCGGGCAACTGGGAGGCGCTGGCGCGCATCCGCCCCTGCTTCCCCAAGGTGGAGCACTACGGCTCCATGTACCGCCGCCTCAGCAACCCGCTCATGGAGCGCCTGGTGTACAAGGCCCGCACCCGCTACGGCTGCGAGATGCTCAGCAAGGAGGACGGCCTGCGCGCCGTGCTGCGCTTCGCCAAGGGCGGCGGCCTGCTGGGCGTGCTGAGCGACCAGTTCACCAACGAGGGCGTGTACGTGCCCTACTTCAACAAAATCACCGGCGTAACCCCGCTGCCCGCTCTGCTCTACCGCCGCTGCAAGGGCAAGGGTACCCTCTTCTCCGTCTTCACCCGCAACACCGGCCTGGGCCGCTGGGATGCGGAAATGGGCCGCGTTATCCACGTGCCGGAGGGGTGTGACGGCACCGTGGCGCTCACCATCCTGGTGAACCGCGCGCTGGAGAAGTGCCAGATGGAAAACATACTGGACGGCTTCTGGATGCACCACCGCTGGAAATCCACGGCGCGATTCGTGCCGGAACAGGATGCGGAGGACTGGAAGCTCGCCATGGACCGCCCCGGCCTGCTGCCCTTCCGCATCATCGTGTGCGTGCCGGAGGAGTTTGAGGAGGCGTTGCCGCTCATCCCCGCGCTGCGCGTGCTCGCCGCATGCCGCCCGGATGCCCAGCTCAACATCGCCTGCCCGCAGGAACAGCTCGCCTTCTGGAACACGCAGGACTTCGTGGCCCACGCCGTGAGCACAGATGCCGCCACCCCCGCCTCCGCCCAGCTGGAGGAGGATGAGCTCTACAGGGAGGGACCGTACGACTACCTCTTCATGTTCAGCGAGAACAGGCGCGTGTTCCGCGACCTCACACGCAGGCTGGGGCCGCTGTACGTGAGCGGCTTTGCAGAGAACCCGCTGGCCAAGCGCAAGCATGCCTTTCGCAGCACATTCACCGGCCTGCACTTTGCCGCCCCGCGCCACCGCGCGCTGGACTACCTGACGCTGCTGGAAAAGGAGCACCACATCACCCTGCCGCCCCTGCGCTACGCACAGGAGAACTACGGCAGCGCCACCGCAGAGGGAGATTTCATAGCCCCCTTCTCCACCTTGGGAGAAGCGGATTCCTGGGCAGAGGAAAAATGGGCGGAGCTCTGCGCCCGCCTGTACGCTCCCACCCTGCTGGCCCTGCCGCAGGACGGCGAGAGGGCGGATGCCATGGCGCGCCGCCTGGGCATACCCTGCCGCACCTGCGCGCCGGAGGAGCTGCGCCTGCACCTGGGCCCGCACTGCCGGCTCTTTGCCGTGGACGGCCTGCTGCCGCAGCTGGCGGCCCTTTGCGGCACGCCCTGCACGGTTATCATGGCCAGCCGCCTGGCAGAGCGCTACCGCCCGCTGGGGGAGGGGCACCGCACCGTGTACCGCCACCGGCCCTGCCACCCCTGCCACCGCAGCGCTTGCGACCAGGCATCCCCCTGCACGGCGGAGATTGTGCCGGATGACCTGTTGCGTTAGAGTTTAACCTTGAACATGCGCGCAATTCTGCGATAATCCCCGCGCACCCCACATCCATGCTGAACCAGGAAATCATCATCGAGGCGGAGACCGCCGCCATCCAGATTCCCGGGGGCAACGCCGTCATTTTGCCGGAGGGCTCGCGCATCTACATCACCCAGAGCCTCGGCAACTCCATCACCGCAGCTTCGGATATCGGCCTCATCCGCATCTCCCGCGAGGAGGCCGCCCGCGCAGGTATCATCCCACCGGAGGAGGCCAAGCCCGCCGCAGATGAGAACCTCACCCTGGAGGAGCGCGTCTGGAACGTCCTCAAGGGAATCTACGACCCCGAAATCCCCGTGGATATCGTCAATCTCGGCCTCATCTACGGCGTGGAAATCATCCCCCAGCAGGAGGGCGGCGCCCAAGTGAACGTGCAGATGACACTCACCGCCCCAGGCTGCGGCATGGGGCCCCACATCATGGCAGAGGCGGAGCTCAACATCGCCGCGCTGGACGGCGTCAAGAACGTGGACATCGAATTCGTTTGGGACCCGCCGTGGAACCAGGATATGATGTCGGAGGAGGCTCGCATGCAGCTCGGCTACATTTAACCCGTCACCAACACCCCATGGGCAAGATTTCAGTAGAATTGACAGAGGAGGAGATGCGCAACCTGGCAGAGGTGAGCGCCATGGCACTCACCATGCTCGGCCAGGGCATGCCGGAATCACGGGATCCCCGCGTGGACGAGTGGCACCGCCTGCTCGTGGATATCCTGAAGGCCGCCCACACCATCCCCGGCATTGCCAAGGACATGGAGATGAACCCGGACTGCGGATACTGGTTCTTCAAGCACGCCTATGTGGACAGCGCCTTCTACTCCGACCTGCTGGACGAGGTGCGCGACGCCGTCTTCTGGGAGGAGCTGGTGGCCCGCATGGCCGCACAGAGCCTTGCGGAAAGCATTGGACCGGAAGCCGTGGACAACATGGACCCGGAGGAACGCTCCGCACGCCTCTCCTCCATGGAAAAGGCCCTCTGGAACGAGGTTACCCGCCACGGCATAGACCGCCTCTTCTTCATGCTCCCGCCGGAGGAATCCTGAGCCGGAGCCCGACTTGCGCCGGACAGGGGAGAAGCCTACTGCACCCACTTGCCCACGCCCTGGGGCAGCTTGCCGTCGCCCACGGGCTGGTAGCGGGTGGATTCCAGGTTGCCCCACATGGCGGCGCCGGTGGCCTGTTTCCATTTCTTGCTCATGCTGCAGCCGGTGAAGCAGCCGTAGCTCCAGCATTCCGCATCCGGGGCGAATATGCCGGGCTTGATGCGCTTGGCCAAATCGTCCTCATGCATCCACACGGTGGACGCCGCCACAATGTAGTTGCTGTAGTCCAGCATGAAGGCGTTCGGGTTGGAATGGCCGAAATAGTAGAAGTGAGTGATGCGGTCCCGCCCGCGCGGCGCACTGTTGAGCGCCTTGTACATCTGGTCCATCGTGTCGAAGAACACCAGCTTCACCTTGTACTTGGCCGCCGTCTCCCGTATGCGGGAGATGTAATCCGTCTTGTTCTCCACTCCCCGCGTCACATACGCGGGGCGGTACACCAGCCACACAATCTGCGCCTGCGGGTCCTTGCCGCGGGTGATTTCCATCTGCACGGTGGAGGCCCGCACAAAGTTGGCCCACCAGTTGTCGTGCGCCAGCGGGCCGCGGTTGTTTTCCCAGGATCGCAGCGCCACTCCACCCGTCATGATAACTTGTACTGCCTGGGCCGCGGTACACAGGCCAAACAGGGTGGCGGCAAGTAGAAGGCGCTTCAAATTCATGTCGGCACTGAGCATACCCCCCACTGCCCGCCGCGTCAAGCACAAGACCGCATGAAACACGCTTTTCCGCCCCGCGCCCGGCGCGGGCGGGGCAAGCAGGAAAAAGCCCCGCACCATCACGGGCGCGGGGCTTGGGGAAAAAGCGTTTGCTCGCTGTATCAGGAGTAGGCGGATTCCACCTTCTGCGCCACCTCGCCGTCGTGGTAGCCGTAATCCACCTCGTAGATGACCTTGAAGTTCTCCAGGGCCTTCTCCTTGTTGCCGGACTCCTCGTAGAGCAGGCCGATGTTGTAGAGGATTTCCTTCTTGGTCTCGTCCATGGCCACAAGCTCGCCGTTGGCTTCCTCCAGCTGGCGGATGGCCATATCCAGCATGTTCTTGGAGTGGTAGCACTTGCCGAGCATGAGCATGGCCTTGATGCGCAGGTTGGGGTTGTTGCGGGCGCGCTGCAGCGCGGGAATAGCCTCGCTGTAGCGCTCTGCATCAAACAGGGCCTGGCCGTACTTGAACTGCAGCTGGGCATCCGCGGGGTTGGCGTCCACGCGGGCCTTGGCATCCGCCACCACGGCTTCCGCCACCACCTTCTTGCGCTCCGCAAGCTGGGCCTTGGCCTCCGCGTTGTCGGGGTCTGTTGCCAGCACCTGCTCCAGCTGGGCAATCTCCGCGGTCATGGCTTTCTGGTGCATCTCCACGGCGTGGTCGTTGAGCGCCACGTCGGACTGCCCGCTCAGCTCGTAGGCGTAGGCGTAGAAGGAGTACGCGTTGCCGTAGTCCTCCATCTGCTCGTACACGGAGGCGATTTCCTTCACCACGCGCAGGTTGGCGTTGTCCGCCGCGTACTCGTTGGAGAGTGCGGCCAGCTTGGCCTCCAGCTCGGCGCGGGTCATGCCCATCTTGTCCTGGCTCTCCAGCTCGTTGGTGGCGTTCTGGTCCTTCATCTTGGTGCGGAAATCGCCGCTGCCCTCCCAGTTGCCCTGCTTCATGGAGGCGCGGGCGGCGCAATCCTTCTCACCGCGCACGGCAATGGGGTCCGCGCGGTCGAATTCCAGGATGCGGCGGTAGGCATCCGCCGCCTCTGAGAATTTTTCTATGCTGATGTAGTGGTTGGCCAGCAGGTGCAGGTGCTTCTTGGGCTTGGGCTGCCCCTGGCAGATGGTTTCCAGCGCAAAGGATGCCAAATCCGGCAGGCCCGCCTCGTTCGCGGCGGCAAACAGGGCCTCGTTCGCGGCTATGGAGTATGGGTCGTTCTCCAATATGTCCTCCACGTTGGAGAGCGTGGTCGCCGGGTCCTTGCGCGAGGTGGTCATGTGGAACCCGCCGAACAGCGAGGTCTTGCGAGCCCCGCCCTCCGCTCCGGATTTCACGGCGCAGGCGCGCAGGAGCTTGCGCCCCTCCAGGAATCCCGGAACGCGTTTCACGAGCGTCTTGAGGATACTGACGGCGTACTTGTAGTTCTTGGCCTGAACGGCCTGCTGGGCCTTGACCCAGAGGGCGGACTGATCGGGAGCGAGCTGGTTGGCTTGAATGAGACTAATCATGGTATAAGGTTGTTCTGTGCATGCGCGTGCATGCACCATAGCCCAGAGATACCACAAAGCACGCGGGATTTCAACCTTGTTTTTTGCAAAATACGTGTCAAAATGCCCTTGCTATGAGAACGGATGCCCTGCTGAGCCGTTTCGGCTACTGCTCCCGAAAGGATGCCCCCGCCTGGATCAAGGCCGGCCGCGTGGTGCAGGACGGCTCCGCCATCACCGCAGCCAGGCAGAACGCCGACCCCGCGCGCACGCTGGTGGACGGCGCTCCCGTCCCCTTCCCCAACGGCCTGTACGCCGCCTTCCACAAGCCCCTGGGCTGCACCTGCAGCCACAAGGAGGAAGGCGCGCTCATCTACGATCTCCTGCCGCCGGAGTGGCTGCGCCGCAACCCGCCCGTCAACTCCGTGGGGCGGCTGGACAAGGAGACCTCCGGGCTGCTCCTGCTCACGGACGACGGCGCGTTCGAGCACGCCATGACCAGCCCGCGCCGCCATGTGCCCAAGGTGTACGAGCTGACCACATCCGCCCCCATCCCGGAAGATGCCGTGGTGCTCTTTGCCGCCGGCACGCTCCTGCTCAACGGGGAGACCACCCCCTGCAAACCTGCGGAGCTTATCATCACCGCCCCCTGCGCGGCACGCCTCACCCTGCATGAGGGGCGCTACCACCAGGTGCGCCGCATGCTCGCCGCCGCGGGCGCACCCGTGCTCACCCTGCAGCGCGTGCAGATTGGCCCGCTGCGGTTGGCGGACCTCAACCTGCAGCCCGGCGAGTGGTGCGCATTCAACCCCGCCATCTTCTCCCAGCAGGCATGAGCGACCGCGCGCACAGCCCCTTCGACATGCCCATTGCGGTCACCCCGGAATTCCGCGTGCTGTACGAGGACGCCGCCGTGCTGGCGGTGGAGAAGGCCGCCCCGCTACTCACCCACCCCACGGGCGCCAAGAACGAGCCCACCCTCTGGCACGGCGTGCGCGAGCTGCTGGCCTACGAGCTCGCCACCGGAGGCCAGGTTTCCTTCATCAACCGCCTGGACCGCGAGACCAGCGGCATCGCCCTGGTGGCTAAGACCGCGGAGGCCGCCAAGGAGCTCGGCAAGGCCATGATGGCGCGCATGCTCCACAAGGAGTACCTGGCCGTGGTGCAGGGCGCGCCCGCGTGGGACCGCGCCTGCTGCGCGGAACCCATCCTGCGTATGGAGGACGTGGCCCCCACGCGCATCCACGTGCGCCAGTGCTGCCACCCGAACGGCAAGCCCTGCCGCACGGAATTCGAGGTGCTGCAGCGCACCGCCACCCGCGCGCTCGTGCGCTGCATCCCCCACACCGGCCGCATGCACCAGATTCGCGTGCATCTCGCCCACCTCGGCCACCCCATTGCGGGCGACAAAATCTACGGCGGGGATGAATCCTGCTACCTGGATTTCATGGAGAACGGCTGGACTCCGCAACTCGCCGCGCGCCTGCAGATTCCACGCCACGCTCTCCACGCCTCCAGGCTCACCTTCCCCCTCAACGGCTCCACCCTCACCGTGGAATCACCCTTGCCGCCAGATTTGGCCGCTCTTCTGCTCTAATCGGCCCCGCGCCTCTGGCGCGCTAAATTCAAAATAGTACCTAGTACATAGTAAATAGTACATCCAGAAAATCCTACTGGGGATTTTCAATGAGCACCTCGCGCGCCCTGGTGGCGCCCTGCGGCGGGGAAATGACGCCGCGCTCCTCCATGAGGTCCATAATCTTGGCGGCGCGGCCGTAGCCTATGCTGAAGCGGCGCTGCAGCATGGAGGTGGAGGCCTTGCGCTCCGTGACCACCAGGTTCACGCAGCGGGCGTAGAGCTCGTCCTCGCTGTCGCCTGCTGCATTGCCGCCGGTGTTGAAGCGCCCGGGGCCGTCTCCCCCGCCGGAATTCTCCGCATTGTTCATCTCTGCGCTCACGGCCTGGTCGAAGTTCTGCTTGGCATGGGCGGCGCAGAAGGCAATGATGTTGGCTATCTCGGCATCCGATACGAAGGCGCCTTGGGCGCGGGTGAGCTTGGTGAGGCCGCCGGGCGGCAGGAACAGGCAGTCGCCCTGGCCAAGCAGGTTCTCCGCTCCGTTCGTGTCCAGGATCACGCGGCTGTCCAGATTGCTGGCCACGCGGAAAGCTATGCGGCTGGGTATGTTCGCCTTGATGAGACCGGTGACCACGTTGGCGCGCGGGGTCTGCGTGGCCGCCACCAGGTGGATGCCCGCCGCGCGCGCCTTCTGGGTGAGCCGCGCAATGTACGCTTCCAAATCCTCCTTCACCACCTGCATCAGGTCCGCCAGCTCATCAATGATGATGACGATGTAGGGCAGCTTGGAGGGGATGGGCTCGGATTCCTCGTCGAAGAGCTCCAGCTCCGCCTGTTCCTCCTCTATCTCGCCCCCGCGGCTCTCGTTGGAGGCCATGATTTCATCCGCCAGCTCCGCTCCGCGCTTGCGGGCCTCCTCCGGGGACTCCAGGCGGAAATCCTCCTCCGGCCCGGAGGGATCGTTGGAGATGTCGCGCGCGTTGAAGTCCTCGAAGTTGCGTACGCCGATACGGCTGAAGAGGCGGTAGCGGTGCTCCATCTCGTTCACGGCCCAGCGCAGCGCGCCGATGACGCGCGCGGGGTTGGTGACCACGGGACACGCCAGGTGCGGCAGCTTGCGGTAGGGCTGCATCTCCACCACCTTGGGGTCCACCAGCACCATGCGCAGCTCATCCGGGCGGAACTTGTAGAGCATGGAAAGAATCATGCTGTTGATGCACACGGACTTGCCGGAACCGGTGGTGCCGGCCACAAGCGTGTGCGGCATGGCGGCAAGGTCGCCGATGACGGTGTTGCCGTACACATCCTTGCCCAGCGCCACGGGGATGCGCAGCTTGGGGTTGTTGAACGCGGAAGATTCCAGCAGCTCGCGCAGGTACACCGGGGACTTGTGGCGGTTCTCCAGCTCTATGCCGATGGTGTTCTTGCCCGGCACCGGCGCCAGGATGTTCACAGAGGCGCTGCTGGTGGCAAGCATCAGGTCCTTGTCCAAACGGTCGAACTGTTGCACGCGCATGCCGCGCGGCGGGTAGAATTCGTAGCGGGTGATACTGGGGCCGCGGGTGATGGGCCCCGGCTCCACCTCTATGCGGAAGGTGGCAAAGGTGTCGATAATGCGCTGCTGGAGCTCCTGCGTTTCATGCTGGGACTCCGCCAGCACCTCCGGCGGCACGGGCTTGTACTCCAGCATGTCCAGCGGCGGGAACGGGTACTCCGGCTCCACGGGACGCGGCACCGGCTTGGGGCGCGTGCGCTGGCGGGGCTCGCGCGGCTTCACGCGCTCCGCCACCTTGCGGCGCAGGCTGTCGCTCACATTTCCCTTGGGTGCCGTGTCCTCCGTCTGCAAATTCAGGTCCAGCAGGTTGGGCAGCTCCGGGTGCATATCACCCCGCCGCTCACCCGCGCGGTGTATGGTGCGGGATGACGGTGCCTGCTGGATGTTGTCCCCGCTTTCCCTCTGGTTGTGGCGGCGTATCTGCTCCTCTATGGAGGCGGGAAGGTCATCGTACGCGTCATCGACCGCGCGTGTGTGGGGAACCCCGGATGCCTGCCGCTGCGGCAGCCCGCCGGCGGGGGCTTCATCATCCCTGCCCTGCAGCATGGCGCGGCGCGCTTTTTCCGCAGCCTTGCGGCGGGCGCGTTCCTCCGCCTTCAGGCGGCGGCGCTCGCGGCGCACGGCGGCATGCTCGCGGTGCAATTTCCAACGCCGCCCCTGCCATTCAAAGAAAGCTTTCACATCCACACCTATCTGGTGGAACACATCCCGGAATCCCAAGCGCGCCGCATACACCACCGCTATGCCGTGCAGGGCAATCAACACGGCCAGCGAAATGTGCTCCGGCATCACGCGGCCCGCTATCAACTTGCCGTCCAGGTAGCCCAGCATGCCGCCCGCCTCGCCGGATGGATGCGCCGCCGCCCACTCCTGCAGCACCAGCGTTTGCACGCTCATCACGGCGCACGCCAGAATCAGCATCACCACCATCGCCAGAATCTGCCCCGCCACGCTGCGCCGCGGGTGCACCAAAATGCAAATACCGAGAAGAAGCGCCAGAAAATCCAAGTAGTACGCGCAGCAGCCGAACGCCCAATACAGCAGCCCCGCCACATACAGGCCGAGCACACCCAGCAGGTTGGTGCACGGCACGGCAGACGCCTCCTCCGCATGGCCGGGATTCAGCAACCCCCAGCCCATTTCCGCGTGGTTGTACGTGGCCAGGCAGCATGCCACCGCAAGCGCCGCCACCACCACCAATGCGCCGCAAAGCCGAGAGGGTCCCGGTTTCTTCTCCTGTAGAAGCATAGGGCTGTCTTCTTCAAACCTCATCGTACGCGTCCGTCTATTCTATGCCCCGCGCCCACGCGCCGCAAGCTCAAAATCCGTCAAGGCATCACCATTTTTCGGTTGTGTACACACATGGCGTGAATTGGCGGGCGGTTGTGCACAGGGTTCGCGCGCGCCTTCTGCGCGGGGGTGAGGAGAATGGCGGCACGGGGTGCCGCGGGTGGTGCTACGAAGCCCTGGCGGCTATCTTGATTCGCCACCACCGCATTGGTGGCTCACCCCTGCGGGGCAAACCGCTGTGGCGGTTTGTCTTCACCTTCTTCCGCCTTCGCCAAGGCTTCGGCGTGACACGTACAGCCGTCGGCGGTGGTCTCTCGCGGGACTATAGTGCTGCGCTGCGCGCAGCGGCCCGTCTTCGCGCCATGCGCTACGCCGAGACAAGCCGAAGCTCCGGCACAACGGAAAAGGCCGCACAGGTGTTACCTGTGCGGCCTTTGTTAGCCCTGGCGGCTATCTAC
>JAUNHW010000033.1 GCA_030523775.1 Akkermansia sp. | reverse complement strand
CTTACTGTAAAGGCTTGCCATCGATGACAATCCAGCGGCCAAACCTTTTGCCCTCATCTCGGCTCACAATTCCCTGGGCTTTCATGTAGGATATGATGTTGCTGATTGCAACACGGCTCAACTCCAATTCCTCGGCAATTTGAGTGGTGGTGATAGCGGGGTTCTGGCGCATGAGCTTCGCGATGCGGCGCACTTGCTGCTCTTTTCGCGACAAGCCGACCGCCGTGTCGGGAGCGTTTGTTGCGGGTGCCGCCTCCCTTTGGAAAGTGACCAGGAAGGAAGTGGCGCGGCCCTCAAAGCCGGGTTGGGGAAGGGAGGAATTGGGATGGTCAGGCCAAAGTATAGGAAAGGGCAAGAAAGAAAATATAGTAAATAGAATGAGAAAGGGAGAAAGAGTATAGGAAAGGGAAGAAAGGCTCGTCAATCAAGCCCCTACTACAGTATTTGGAATACTTATGCAAGCCTTTTCTCAAAAAAAATTGTCCCAACGCGCTGAATCGGCCAACTTTCGCCGAATTTTGCATACCCGAAAAAAGTAGGAGACGCGAATTCGCCCGCAGGAACAGGTGTTGAAGTGGCGTGAGTTGCGGAGAAAATACGCCTACAGCATTCCAAAACCTGTACACTCTCCCCCGTGCGCGGGCGGATCGTGCCCGCGGCTCAGCCTTTCGTTCCACACGAAAATCAAACAATAACACTAACCACAAGCAAACAGATATGAAGTTACGTATCAATGCAAAACTCAGGGCGGCCCTCATCGCTGCCGTCTCCGTGGTGGGCTTCACCATCACGTCTGCACAGGCAGCGGACATCACGCTCGCCAATGTCATGAACCAGAAGGCGGACACTCCCATCATCTGGGGTGAAAACGGGCTTGACCTCACAAGCGTCACCGCTTCCTGCTCAACGACGAATGTCAGGACCAACAACGCATACGAGAATTCGTTCCGCGCTGTCGATACCAACGTAGGCAACGGCGCTACCTGGACGTACACGCTGCAGTTCACCACGGGAGCTGACACAAATGCTACCCTGAGCTCCGTCACCGCGGATTTGCTGACATTCAACGGTCAGAACAACCCGCACAACACCACCAACTACGTGAACGTTGATTGGACGCTTTCCGGCGGCGGCCAAAACCTCAACGGTTCCAGCAGCAATGCCGAGCTCACTTTCCGCAGTTCTGCCAATCAAACCACCGCGGCCTACGCTTCTGATGGACATGGTGGCTACGTCACTTCAGACCAGAGCCACTACTGCGGCGGTACCGTCGCGTTTGATTTCGATGATTTCGCGTTGACTTCCAATACGACCTACACCCTCACCGTGGCCGTTAGCCGCGTGACTACGACCGGCTTCTTCGTGGGCATCGGCAACGTTGCCCTCATCAACACGCCTGTGGCGGTGACCTCCACATGGAACGGCACGGAGGGCCACAGCACCTGGTCCGACTCCGACGCTTGGTCCGACACTCCGTTTGTGGATGGCGGCGCGGCTGTGTTCGACGGCAACGCTGACATCAAGACTGCAACGGTGACTTCCAATGTGTCGGCAGACTCCGTGACGGTTAGCGGCGCGGCCCACACGTTCAATCTGTCCGGCGGCAACTTGACCACGGGCGCGCTCACCATCGGAGAGGGAGGCTCCCTTACCCTGACAGGCGCGGGCACGGTTGCCGCCACCGCCATCGATGCTTCCGGCAAGACCATCACCATCAATGAAGGCGTGGTGCTGACAGGCGCCGGCAGCGGCACATTGGCTGGCGAGGGCAAATACATCGCGTCTTCCGCCAGCAACGTGCTGGCCGGCCTTGCCACAGACCAGACCGGATGGAGCGGCACGATTGACGCGACGGTTGTGGGCAACGGCACCAATCTTCTGAACCTGTTGACCAGCACCAGCATCCACGGTGGCACGGTGCAGCTGCAGAGCAAGGGCAGCGCAGTAGCGCCTGGCGGCACGGAGACCTCTCTGGAGACCAGCCTGGCCGGATCTGGCCGCACCGGCGATTTCACGCTGGCCGCCGCCACATTCACAACGGGAGGCGCCCTGCGCTTCAACGATTACAGCAACAACCACGTTTGGACGGTGGGTTCAGGCTCCGGCCTGCAGGTCGGCGGCGACTTGTGGATGGACCACGGCAACAAGCTCGCCATTTCCGGCGGCAATGTGACCGTTGGCGGCAAGCTCCTGCTGGGCCACAGCGGCGGCAGCAACCCCACCGGCCTGGTGATGAGCGGCGGCTCCCTCAAGGCCGCCACGCTTGACGCCTACTCCAACTCCAATGCAGCCGGCAAGCACATCCCCGTCAGCATCACGGGTGGCACGGTGGAGTTCACCACCACCGGCAATGCGCTGCAGATACATAACAATGCCGTATGCGACGTCACCGTAGGCGGCAGCGATAGCGAGTATGTCACCCTGAAGGCTGACAGCAACAGCTGGATGCTTGCCTACAACGGCATGACCATCGGCAATGTGGCGGCGCAGACCGCAGAAGGCAAGACCATCACCCTGGGAGCCACGGGCATGACCGCCAACTACACGGGCGGCCTGTCCATCGCCGGGGGCAGCAGCCTGAAGCTGGACGGCACCATCGCCAGGGGAACCACCGGCAGCATTGCCGTATCCGGCGCGCTGACGCTGACGGACAGCGTGGTGTTCGACCTGGCAAACTTCGCGTACACGGGCGAAAGCGCCACCGGCACGTACACCATCTTCACCGGCAGTGCGGTGGATCTGGCAAGCCACAACTACACCGTCGCCAACATCACCGGAGTGGATACCACCGGCAAGGTTTGGACCTTCAACAACAACGGCACCATCACCTGGACGCTGCCCAGCGACCTTGTGTGGGACGGCGCGGCCAACAACAAATGGAGCTACTCCGATGAGAACTGGCACGGCAGCGCGTTCGTGGAGAATGCCACCGCCAATTTCCACCAGGATGCCACTGTGGAGGTGTCCGGGAATGTTGTGGCCAGCGCCATCGCTGTGGGCAATGGGGAGGCTGCTGCCAACGTGACCGTTTCCGCCGGTGAAGCCTCCACCCTGACCGCCACCACGCTGCAGGTGGACAACGGCTCGCTCACCACGAACATGACCATCCAAGTCCTGGCCGCCATCAACATGGCGGAGGGCACCACCTGGAACATCGGCGGCACGCAGACCATCAACGAAGGCACGCACAACGGCACCATCACCGTGCTGAGAGGCGGCACCGTCGTCCTGGCCAACGCCGCGGAATCCGCAGCTCTCTTGCAGAGCATCACCGGTGAGGGCAACATCACCCTGAAGGTGGATACCGACCTTGCCGGCACAACGGCCCAAGAGGACCAGCCCAGGACCCAGGCCACCGGCACGCTGACCATTGACCACAGCCGTCTCAAGCTCGGCAAGTTGGAAACGGGCGGGGCCTTTGCGGACCACTATGTGGATTTGAGCTCCTTCACGGGCGTTACGCTGGACAACGGTACGCTTTGGGTGCACACCGCCCCCTTGACAGTCAATGGCGTCAAGGTGGTCAACGGCACCAGCACCATTCACATACAGGATAAGTCGGGCGCGGACAAGGAGTACCTCACGCTGGCGGGCACCACCACCATTGATGCCGGCAGCACGCTCAAGTTCGTCGGCGCCTGGAAGGGCCAGACCGGCATCGAGCTGCTGGCGGGCGAGGGCACGCTGGAACTGGCAGGCCCCAATGAGACCGCCAAGTACCACATCGACGGCGGTTCCATCGGCAAGATTATCGTCTCCAGCGGTGTCGTGAGCGCCACTGCCACGAACATCACCACCGGCGCCCTGCAAATGACCGCCGGCACCCTGGCGGTTGGCGGAACATCCTCCCTGGGTGCCATCAACATCGGTCCCGGCACGCTGACCATCAACAGCGGCGCCACTGTCGCCGCCACCTCGTTGAGCATCGCCGACAACAAGAAGGCGACCCTGAACATCAACGGTTCCCTGGACGTCACCGGCAACTTCTACGCCATCGGCTGCACCAACACCACGGACATCATCGGTTCCGGTGAGGGCAGCTCCCTGACGGTGGGTTCCCTGGACATCTGCAACGTTGGCACCAACTTCAACCTGCGGAACATCACCATGACGGTGAAGGGTCTGGCCAATGCGGGTGACTCCCACAACAGCAACACCACCCACATTGACCTGAACGCGGGTTCCGCGCTCAACCTGCTGGGTGCGGTCACCTTCAAAACCTCTGACAGCAAGTACTGCACGCTCAACGTGAACGGCGGCGCCCTCACGGCCGGCGCGGACGAGGTGGGCGTGGCGACGCGCGAGTTCCAGAACATCGCGGCCGGCACCAGCGGCGGCACGGTTGACTTCCTCAACGGCAGCAACACCGTTGCCAACCTGGACATGACCGCCGGCAACCTGGCCGTGACGGTGGGCGAGCACGCCTACCTGACACTGGCCGCCGGTACCCTCAAGAGCGCCATCGCCAACGAAGGCGTCCTGACCCTCCACGGAGCCATCGGGTTGGACAACATCGGCGAGGAATGGGTGACGACCAATCCCCACGGATACGAGGGAAGCGTTGACGCCGAGCACAACGGCTTTGTTGCCTCCGCCCTCACCAGTGTCACCTTTGCCACCGGCGATGGTTCGGTTATCCTGGGCGAAGGCGTTGAAGCCGCCATGACCTACAAGGGCTACCACGGCACGGTGACTGAAGGCGTCTTCAACGTTCTGCAGTCCGCTCCCGACCACTCCACCTACCACCTGAACAGCGCCACGGAAGAAAGACTGGCGACCGCCATCAGCGTGGGTGGCACAGACCTGAACCTGGTCATCATGAATGCGGGCACCAACTTGAGCGCCACGGGCGTTGATGCCACGGTGGACACGCTGCGCATCAACACCACGGGAGGCGATGCCGCCACCCTGACGGCCGGCACCGCCAGCTTCACCCACCTGATTGGCGAGGGTGAAGTGGATGTGGCTGCCGAGACCACCCTGACCGCGGCCAACATCACCGTGGCGCAGGGCAAGGAACTCACCATCGGCGGCGAGGGTGCGCTTCATGGCGTCACTGCCATCAACGGCGCGGGCACCACCCATGTGGATGCCGCAGGTGTCGCAGGTGGCGCGCTTGCCATCAGCGGTGGCGGCACCACCACCTTCGGCGCGGGCGAAACCATCAGCCTGGAGGGCCTGAACATCTCCGGCGACGGCACCACCGTGACATTCAACAGCCTGGTGACCGTTACGGGTGCCGCGCGCCCCTCCGTCGGCTATGAGAACCCCAACGCCTCCGGTGCCACCGTCACCTTCAATGCCGGCTTCGAGTACAACGGCTCGAACGGATACGGTCTGCTTCTCGGCAACGGCAACACCGTCTATCTGGGTGGAACAACCGATTTGAGCGACAAGAACGTCGGCATTTCCGCCACCGGCAAGATTGTGCTGAATGAGGGCGCCGACGTCAAGTTCGGCAGGGTCATCAACACGTCCACCAACAACAACAACAACGGTATTGTGGAGGTGGCCGATGGCGCTGTGCTGGCAACCGTGGCCAATGCCGCCAACTACATCACCACCCTGACCAATGCCGGCGAGGTGACGTTTGGCGGTTCCGCCACGATTGTCACTCTCAACAACTCCGGCGAGCTGGCGTTCGGCAAGTCCGCCTCGGTTGCCAATCTCGACAATTCCGGCGCTCTGACCGCGAGCGGCAATATCACTGTGACGGATAGCTATGCCAACACCGGCTCCATCACCGTGGTGGGTTCCAAGCTCTCTGTCAACAACAGCGCAGAGAGCCTGGCCTTGGGCCGTATCGTGCTCGACAACGGTGAACTCAACATCAACTACGGTGGCGAGGGCCGCGTGCGCGACATAGCATCCCTGGCGATTGCCGGCAACTCCAAGCTCACCCAGACCAGCTGGAACAACTTCATGCACATCGGCGCCATCAATGATGTGGATGACGCCCAGCCCGGCAGCTTCACTTGGGAGATGAAGACCAACCACTGGTCCAACTCCGTCCTCTACCTTACGGGCGCAGGCGACTTCAGCGGTACCTTCACGGCCAAGCGCACCGCCCACGGCGGCGACAACGGCGCCTATCAGGGATATGTGCAGATCGACAATGCGGAAGCTCTGCAGAACGCCGTCCTGAACGTGGTGGGCTACAAGAACAACGCCGATGTCGACTACATGTCCGTGGCCCTGCACACCCCGACGGTGGAGACCGCCGGCTTGAGCGGCAACGCCCAGGCCATCGTCTTCGTCGGCGTGGCTGACAGTACCACCGGCTCCGGCGATAACAAGCGCGGCCAAATCGCTCCCTCCTCCGTTGGCACCTCCACCCTGGTGCTGGACGTGGCGGAAGGCGCCGACCTGACATACTCCGGCGCTGTGCTGGAAGGCATCTCCCTGCAGAAGGACGGCGCGGGCGCGCAGACCTTCAACGGTGACATGTCCCATTTCAATGGTTCCGTCACCGTGAACGACGGCACGCTCACGCTCGGCGGCGACAACACCTACACCTACTCCGGCCCCACCGTGGTGAACGGCGGCAAGCTCGTGGTGGAGGGTGTGCTCGCCAACTCTGAGATTACCGTGGGCCAAGACGGCACCGTGGAGAACAAGGGTAACGGCACGCTTACGCTCTCCGATGTCGATGTGCAGCTGACTCGCATCGAGAACATCAGCGGCAACGAGATGACGATGAAGAACGCGGAAGGTGTGCTCTCCCTGGAAGAGCTGACCATCGGTGCCGGCAGCACCGTCAGCTTCTACGACACGGCCGTCACTCCCGCCGAAGGCACCATCACCGTCACGGAGACGCTGACCGCCGGTGGCGGCACGCTGCTTGCCAACCTGAATCTGGTGGACGGCTCCACGCTTGACCTGAGCGGTGCGGGCGAGAACGCGCTCACTCTGGGCAGCAACCTTGCCTTTGTGGATGGTGCCATCGTCAACCTGGACGCAACCACGTTGGAGAAGCTGGACAATCTTGACATGGGAGGTTTCTTGGCGCTCATCAATGCGGAACAGGACACCCACCTGACCTACGGTGTGGGCGGTATGGACAACTACAACGACATGTGGTTCGGCCAGCTGTTCGACCGCACCGCCGGCGAGTACACGTTGAAGGGCGACTTCAAGGTGGTTGCCACGGGAGATAGCTTCGGCCTGACCAAGGTGAGCAACGTTCCCGAGCCGACGACCGGCACGCTGAGCTTACTTGCTCTTGCCGCCCTCTGCATGAGGAGGCGTCGCAAGTAAGCTCCCCCTGTCTCGGCGGAGCTTCAGCGGAGACGGATGCTGGCGCTCATGGCGCTGGCCGCTCGCCGCCGCAGGAAGTAAGGCGCAAAGGATTTCCAAGTTGCAGTTTATTCTATTTCTGTTTCTTGGTTTTCGTAAACGAAAGGTGGGGCTGCCCGGAGCAATCCGGGCAGCCCTTTTTCGGCATATGTGCATCGCAATGATTTTTGGCGGGGGCGGCATCGCGCTCCCTTTAGCGAAGAGGGAAGCCCATGGCGCCCGCAGCATGCCGCAATTTGGGGGCGAATATGCCGCAACGCGTATTTGACCGCGCAGCGTTGGGGTGTTAAAGTCTACGCGTTTCCAAACGCAATGGGCAAAACACTCTACAGGAAGGTATGGGAAGCGCACAGCGCCGGCTTGCTGCCGGACGGGCGCACGCAGCTGTTTATCGACACGATGTACCTGCACGAGGTGACATCACCGCAGGCGTTCGCCATGCTGCGTGACCTTGGGCTGCCCGTGCTGCACCCGGAGCGCCTGTTCGCCGTGCCGGACCACATCATCCCCACGGACGACCAGACGGAACCCTATGCGGACCCGCGCGCGGCGGCCATGCTCACGGAGCTGCGCCGCAACTGCAGGGAGAACAACATCCGCCTGTTCGACCTGCCGAGCGGGCAGCAGGGCATTGTGCACATGGTGGGGCCGGAGCTGGGCATCTCCCAACCCGGCATGACCATTGTGTGCGGCGATTCCCACACCGCCACGCACGGCGCCATGGGGGCCGTGGCCATGGGTATCGGCACCACCCAGGTGCGGGATGTGCTCGCCACGCAGACGCTCGCCATGTCGCCCCTGAAGGTGCGTGCCGTGCGGGTGGAGGGCACGCTGAAGCCCGGAGTGACCGCCAAGGACGTGGCGCTGCACATCATCCGCGTGCTCGGCGCCAAGGGCGGCCTGGGCTACGCGTACGAGTTCGGCGGCTCCGTCATCCGCAACATGGAGATGGACGGCCGCCTGACGCTCTGCAACCTGGCCATCGAGGGCGCGGCGCGCTGCGGCTACATCAACCCGGATGAAAAGACCTTCGCATACCTGAAGAACCGCCCCTACGCACCCAAGGGCGCGGAGTGGGACGCCGCCGTGGCCCGCTGGAAGGCCGTGGCCAGCGATGCCGACGCCGAGTACGACGACATCGTCACCATCGATGCGGACGACATCGAGCCGACCGTCACCTGGGGCATCTCGCCGGACATGAACATCGGCATCAACGGCACCATCCCCGCCCCGGAGGACGCCGCGGACGAAGAGACCCGCAAGGCGCGCACCGCCGCGCTGGAGTACATGAAGCTGCGCGCGGGCCAGCCCATCAAGGGGCTGCCGGTGGATGTGGTCTTCATAGGCTCCTGCACCAACGGCCGCATCTCCGACTTCCGGGAGGTGGCCCGCCTCATCCGCGGCCGCCACGTGGCCGCGGGCATCCGCGCGCTCGCCGTGCCGGGCTCGCAGATGACCGCGCGGCAGTGTGAGGAAGAGGGTATTGCCGACACCTTCCGCGCCGCCGGGTTCGAGTGGCGGCTGGCGGGCTGCTCCATGTGCCTGGCCATGAACCCGGACCGCCTGGAGGGCGACCAGGTGTGCGCCAGCACCAGCAACCGCAACTTCAAGGGCCGCCAGGGCAGCCCCACGGGGCGCACGCTGCTCATGAGCCCCGCCATGGCCGCCGCAGCCGCCGTCACGGGCCGCGTGGCGGACGCGCGCGAGGTCTTCCCCGCCATCCTTTCCAACTCCTGACATTTTTTCCGCCATGGCACTCGCAAAAATCATATCCATCAGCGGCAAGGCCGTTCCCGTGCCGGGAGCGGACATGGACACAGACCGCATCATCCCCGCGCGCTTCCTGAAGTGCATCACCTTCGACGAGCTGGCGGGAACCATGTTCCACGATGAACGCTTCAACGCGGACGGCAGCTCCAAGGGCCACCCCATCGATGCCCCGCAGCACCGGGGCGCGTGCATCATCCTGGGCGGCGAGAACTTCGGCTGCGGCTCCTCTCGCGAGCACGCCCCGCAGTGCATCAAGCGCTCCGGCATCCGCGCCATCGTGGCCGTCTCCTTCGCGGAAATCTTCTTCGGCAACAGCTCCGGCATCGGCCTCCCCTGCCTCTGCGCTTCCGCAGAAGACATCCAGCGCGCCATGGACACCACCACGCGGCACCCGGACACGGAATGGTGCGTGGACCTGGAAACCATGACGCTCAGCTGCCCCGGCACCAGCATCCCCCTGCACATGCCGGAGGAGCCGCGCGCCGCGCTCATGCAGGGCCGCTGGGACGCCGTGGTGGAGCTCATGAACGCACAGGAGGCCGTGGAACGCCTGGCCGCCACCCTGCCCCGCGCCACCTGCAACTGATTTCTCCGCAACACCACCATGCTCGCCCTCATCACTCCGCTCATCACCCACGGCGTTATCGACAACACCGTGCGCGACACCGTCACCCTGCAGCTCTGGGGCATAGACGGCGGCGAGCCGCTGGAATTCACCATGCGCGGCAACTGCCTGCGGGATATTGCCGGCTGCCGCGTAACCTTCGTGAACAAGGGCGCCGCGCCGGAACACAAGGAGGAGCACCAGGTGCTGCGCGCCATGCGTGACGACCGCCGCATGCCGATTGCCGGGGATATCACGCTCTCCCGCCGCGAGCCGGACCCGGACAACAAGCGCGCGCTGTCCAACCTGCTCTCCATCGAGTTCTTCCTCTCCCACGAATTGCGCGTGGTGGTGGAAACCGCGCTGTTCAGCTACGACATCTCGCTGCCGCAGTGGCACATGGGCTGGGGCGAGGCCAACTCCCAAGCCTTCCTGAACATGGAGGCCCTGCGCGAGCACGTGGCGCTCAACGTGCGCCAATTCCGCAGCGCCGCCTTCAACGACATCCACAACAACGGATTCCCCCCCTGCGACTGGGACTACCGCCTCAACCGCGCGGAGGCTTGCATGAGCATCTACCCCTCCGTGCGCCGCAAGTACCGCTTCTGCAGGGATGGCGCAAACTCCATCGCCTACGTGATGGACCGCACGGATATCCTGGCACGCCACGCCGCAGAGGACGAGGCGCACCTGCCGCCCACCGACACCGACGACTGGGACATGCTGGACTTTGTGGAGCAGGACTACGCCCAGGAGGTGGGCAAGGCCATGCACCACCGCCTGTTCCAGGAGACGAACCGCATGACCGCGCTGGTGCAGCGGCACGTGCTGCAGCCCGCGGGCGGCAAGCTGCCGCCGGACGGCCAGCGCTTTGTGAGCGGGTACTCCGTGCTGGTATCGCACATTCTGGCCACCATCCTGCTCACGCGCCAGAAACAGTTCCCCGCGGATCTGGCACTGCGCCGAGCGCGCGCCATCACAGAGCGTCTGAACGCGCTCCACTCCTACGCAAGCAAGTTGAAACAGGCCCCGCTCCTGCTGGAGGCGTGCAGCGCCCTCCTCGGCAAGCTGGATGACTTCTCCGCCAAGCTGCAACACTGATTTCCCCCCATGTATGTGGCCCATGAGAGACGCGCGTACATCCTGCGCCTGCTGGAGCAGCGCGGCAGCATACGCTCCTCGGAACTGGCACGGGAGCTGGGCGTGACGGATGAAACCGTCCGCACGGACCTGGCGGCCATGCAGCGGCAGGGCCTGCTGCGCCGCGTGCACGGCGGCGCCAAGTACATTCCCCCCACCGGCGGCGCAGAGGACGGCGCGCGGCTGGACTGCCAGCTGGCGGATCTGGTGGCGGAGCACTTTTTCAAGGATACCGCCACGCAGGATGTGTACCTGGACGATGCGGCGTTCGCGCTGGTGCTGCTCACGCGCCATCCGCAGCTTCCCTGCCGCGTGTTCACCGCCAACCCCGCCGTGCTGCACGCACTCTCCCCCGCGCGCTTCACGCAGGAGGTCTTTCTCCTCGGCTCCCGCCTGGACCGCGAAAGCGGATTCCTGGAGGCCGGTGCCGAAGCCGTGATGGCGCAGCTGAAACCGGGGCTGGCCCTGCTCTGCCCGCCCGCCATGCCCTCCGCGCACCACGCCGCCTACCGCCACAGGCTGCACGCCACCTGGGCCAAGCAAGCCTCCGCCCACGCCGCGCGCACCCTGGTCATCGGCCCCGCCGCCATCCTCGCACCTAACCCGGAGGCGGATTTCCCCGCCGCCCTGCACCGCCACTCCCTCGTCACAGAGGAAAACATCCCCCGCGCCTACTCTGGCATCCCCCGCCTCACCGTGCCGTACATCGACCCCGCGGAATTGGGCCGGGGAGACAGGTTCAACTACTGACTTGCAGCAAGCATTTTCGAATTCGTTTGACGGTCCCAACCGTTTTGCGTACCATGGTGGACAGGATGGCTGCTAGCTACGATGGCAGGAACGTGTACTGGGCGGCGAGGGATATCGAATATTTCCCGCCGGTGGGGAACCACCATTTCGTCATCATGACCTTCCACGATTTGGCGGACTCTCCCAATCCCGGCCAAAGCATCGAGGTTTCCGATGGGCACGGGCGGCACATCTATGTGCTGTGCTACGCGCTGTTCCCGATCTGGCCGGAGTGCAACGTTGAAATCAAGGTGAATGCCGCGCAGGACGTGGAAGCCTTTGAAGAGTACTTTTGCAACACGCAGGGCGTGCTGTGCGATTTCGACTACGAGGGCCACAGGATCCCGCCGCCGCCGGGCATGGACATGGCGGAGTTCATGCAGAGAATCAACGATGCAGCCCTGAGGTCCCGGGACTGGATGGCGCACCACTTGGGCGAGTACAAGTACAACCCGCTGGACCAAAACTGCGCCACCTGGGTGAACGATTTGATGACCTGCGTGGGCGTGCCGGAGGAGGTGCGCCGCGCCCACAATGATTTTGAGGGGCTTGACGTGGGGCACGATGCCACGGCTTTCCTGCCCACGTTCGGATAAAAAAGGCCGCCCGTATCAACACCGGGCGGCCTTTGAATCAACTGGATGCCGAAATCAGATTTGGCCGTCCCCTTCCCCGGTGGGCGCGGGTGCCTCCGGAGTGGGCGCGGGGTCAGGCTCCTCCTGAGCTTGCGGTTGCGGCTCCGGCTGGGGCTGCTGCACTTCCTCCGCGGGCTGTTGCGGCTGCTCCGGCTGGGGCTCTTCCACAGTTTGCGGCTGCTCCGCAGGCTGCGGCTGAACTTCAGGCTTCGGCTCTTCCGGCTTCACCTCTTCCGAGGGCTGCCCGGTCTGTTCCTCGGACTGCTCGGCCTTTTCCTCGGCGGCGGCTTCTTCCTTGTCCGGCACCACAACCGGCACCACCTCTTCACCGCTGTGGGGATTGTGGTACAGGCTGGTGTTGTAGCGGCTCTGGCCCTCCCTGCGGGGCAGGGACTTCACGGCGTTGAGGTACGGCTGGCCGTCCACGCAGAGCATGTTCGGAATCACCGTGCCGTCCTCGCGGTACACCAGCACCACGCTGAACTTGTCCTTCCAGTCCTCCGGAATCTCATAGTCGTTGGGCGTCATGTTGTCCGGTATGTAGAAGTGCAGGCCGTCGTAGTTGGTGATGCCGGAGAACTTGAACGTTGCCGTCACGGTGTAGTGGATTTCCTTGTTCTCCCCGTCCCCGCCATCGGCCTCGCTCTCCGCATCCTTGCCCTCCTCGTCCGTTTCCACGCGCTGGGGGACAAATTCGGCAAATTCCACATTCATGACGGTGCGGATTTCACCCTCTGCGGCGGTGTCCTCGGCAGTGCCGGGGGCTTCCACGCGGGTGGCGTTGTGGATGCCGTCCTCACCCTGTTTCCAGAAGACCGCCAACTTTCCGCCATCGATGAGCGTATTCAGCAGATCGACGGCATCGTCGGCGCCCTTTTCGCGCGGGGTGATGTCGAGGACAGCCTTGCCCTCTTTAAGGTAGATGTGTCTGCTGAGCACGCGCTCCTGGTCGAAATCCTTGCCCCAGTACAGGGACTTGCCCCAGACGGGGGAATCCAGCTCCAGTCGCAGGAAGTAGTTGCTGATGGCGAAGTAGTTGCCGCGGAAGATGTCGCGCGGGTCGTACTGCTTGCATTTGAGCACCAGGTGGGGTGCGTTCTCGATTTCCTTGGTGCGCTCGCCGTAGCTGTGCACCAGGTAGGCCACCTGCGCGGCCACAATCAGGAGAATCAGGAAGTAACGGATGAATTTCATTGCTCGGAGGGGGTTGAGGTTGCAGGTTCGGCCGGCTTTTCCGCAGCGGGGGCTTCCGCGGGTGCGGGAGCGGCGGGTGCGGCTGGCGGCGGCGGGGTGGGCGCCGGCGGCGTTGCCGGAGCGGGAG
>JAUNHW010000032.1 GCA_030523775.1 Akkermansia sp. | reverse complement strand
GCTCCAGCGCGGCGTCCTTCTCGATGTACTTGCGGTACTCGTCCAGCGTGGTGGCGCCGATGGTGCGCAGCTCGCCGCGCGCCAGCGCAGGCTTCAGCAGGTTGGCCGCATCCATGGAGCTGTCTCCCCCGGCGCCCGCGCCCACCAGCGTGTGCAGCTCATCGATGAACAGGATGATTTCGCCGTTGGACGATGTCACCTCCTTGATGAACGCCTTCAGGCGCTCCTCGAACTCGCCGCGGTACTTGGCGCCCGCCAGCATGGAGCCGATGTTCAGGCTCACCAGGCGCTTGCCGCGCATGCCCTCCGGCACGTCGCCGTCCACAATGCGGCGCGCCAGGCCCTCCGCAATGGCGGTCTTGCCCACGCCCGGCTCACCGATGAGCACGGGGTTGTTCTTGGTGCGGCGCGAAAGGATTTGCAGCACGCGGCGGATTTCCGCATCTCGGCCGATGACGGGGTCGATCTTGCCCTGGCGCGCCCGCGCGGTCAAATCCGTGCCGTACTTCTCCAGCGTCTGGTACTTGCCCTCCGGGTCCTGGTCCGTGATACGCTGGTTGCCGCGCACCTCCTTCAGGGCGTCAAGGTACTTCGCCTGCGTCAGCCCGCAGGATTCCAGCAGACGCCGCATCTCCGCATCCGCCTCCATCACGCCGAGCACAAAATGCTCCACGCTCAGGAAATCGTCCTTCATGCGCTTGCGCTGCTCCTCCGCAGCCGCCAGCACGCGGTCCAGCTCCGCGGAAATCCCGGCACCCTGCACGGAAGCCCCGCGCTGCTTCGGCTGCCGCTCCAGCCAGGCGGAAAGCTCACGCTCCAGCGCCGCAGGCTCCACCCCTGCCTTCTGCAGCACAGAAGGCAGCAGGCCCCCTTCCTGCTTCAGCAGTGCAACCAGCACCTCCGCGGGGTAAACCACCGCCCTGCCCCCGGCTGCCGCGCTCTGCGCTGCCCCGTTCAGGGCCTCCACCATCTTCGTCGTAAAGTTCGTATTCATGCCGTAATGACACCCCCACCAGCACAACCGTTCAAACAATTATGCGAAGTTGTAAAAAGTGCATTCCTGCACCGTGGTAACACCGTGGCGTATGCACAGAGCTCAACTAGATGATGACTCCCTGGTCTTGCATGCCTGCGCGGGGGTGGTTGGGGCATCCGCCCATTTGCGCAGGCAAGATGCCTTTTACACTTGTGGTCAAAAATTAGGGTTGACAATCAACGCAAAAATTAGTAACTTGGACACTGCTCCAAGCGTCGGCTCCGAAATTCCCTAAACAACATGGCCGGTGGTCAGAAAACGGGGCTCACCTCAATGTAGCCGCATAAACAGCTTATGATTAATTTTTAATTATACCAACGCATTTTAAATGAACACAATTACTATGAAAATTTCTGGTTTGCTTTGTTTCTCGGGATGTTTATTTGCTGGGGAAGCAACGATTTGGGAAAAACTTTCGAATCAAACAGACCAATCAATACAACAAACCTATGATAGAATATCTGAATGCATATGTTTTAATACAAAAGAAATAAAAGTTGTTGTTGAATTAAAAAATATGCCAGAATTCCAGAATACACAATTTACTACTGCAAAAATTATAGTTGAAACTCATGATTTTAATTGTAAGTATAATGGTAAGCTTTATCGTATAGCTAGTATTGATGATGTATACTCTGTTGATGAATTGATTGCTCCGTATCTGTCTGAGGATAATTTGGATATAGTTTCGTTCTCTCCTAATGATGATGATTTAATGTATTTTATTATAAGTAATTATGAGGGAAGAAAAGTTCTTAAGGAAATTGTTTACTTTACGTTAGATGAATTGGAGTGTAGTGGAGGATGAGAATATAGAAAACATCGGAATAACATGATGCGCTACAATTTAGAAGATTAACCTCGTTAAAGAGGGACGAGGTTTACCTAGCGCTATAATTAGATGCTTTTTCGTTTTTCTGCAGTGGGAGCACGCAGGCAGGGGGATGGGAAGCGGCAAGGACCAGTGCACACATATGCTTGACATGTGGGGGATGGTGCATACAATGGCCGGCGGGATGAAGAGGATGAAGAAGTTGTTCCTTGCGCTTGTTGTGATGGCCGGAGCACTGGCGATTGCGCCTGCCGCGGAAAAACCCGGCAGCGCGGTGGCGGAGGCGGTGAAGGATATTCCTTTCCTGACGGAGAAGAAGCCCAACCCGAAGGCGAAGTTCTATGTGTATCTGATGTCCGCCTCCTGGTGCGCGGCGTGCAATGTGGAGATGCCGCACGTGGTGGGGGAATACAAGGAGATGGCCAGGAAGAGGGTGGAAATCATCTATGTGAACGGCGACAACACAGCGGAGGCGGCGGTGGCGTTCATGAAGAAGTACAAGGCGGATTTCCCGTGCATCCTGATTTCATCCCCGGAGACGGCGAAGCTGCCGGGGTTCACGCCGAACCGCCATTTCCCGTGGGCAATTGTGGTGAACGACAAGGGCGAGGTGCTGGAGAGCGCGCGGGCGGACAAGGTGTTCAACGATTGGCACCGGATTACGGGAATCAAGGCAGGGAAAAAGAAACGCTGAGCGCGGGAAGCCTGCGGGATTCA
Organism: Akkermansia sp.; assembly: GCA_030523775.1. GTDB lineage: Bacteria > Verrucomicrobiota > Verrucomicrobiia > Verrucomicrobiales > Akkermansiaceae > Akkermansia. Next base: position 11,018 of record JAUNHW010000032.1, on the reverse strand, counting down.
CCGGGCGCTGTTCGGGATGGTGTGCGCCATGGGTGGGTGCTCATGCATGTGGAAGGCGTTCTGCATGAGATTAACGCCGGGCGGCCGGGCGGGGAGGAGGTAGATTTCGATGATATCGAAGCGGTAGGGGACCTCGCGGCCGAGCATGCGGAGCCAGTTGCGGGCGCCGCGGCGTATGAGCTCACGCTTGGTGTGGTCCACCATGCGCGCGGGCGTGCCGCTGGCGGGGCTGGTGGTGCTCTTCACCTCCGTGAAGACGAGGGTGTCGCCCGCGCGCGAGACGATGTCCACCTCACCGCCGGAGCCGATGCGGAAATTGCGGTAGAGGATGCGGTGGCCGTGCGCGCGCAGCCAGGAAGCGGCCACCAGTTCGCCGTAGCGGCCGGTAAAGGCGCGCGGGGGCGGGGAATCAGAGTCCCAGGGGCAGTTCCATTTGTGCAACAGGCGCAAACGAGCGGCGATGGTGTACAGTAATTCCATGGGTGCGTATGGCTTCCAGGTGCTCCCTGGTGCCGTACCCGGCGTTGCGGGCGAATCCGTATGCGGGGAACTGCGCGTCCAGCTCCTGCATGATGTGGTCCCTGGTGACTTTTGCGAGGATGCTGGCGGCGGCGATGCTCAGGCAGCGGGCGTCCCCCTTCACCAGGTTGCGGGAGGGCAGCGGGAAGTTGGGCACGGGCAGGCCATCGATGATGCACATTTGCGGCAGGGGAGAAAGCGCCTGCGCGGCGCGCGCCATGGCCAGGTGGGTGGCGCGCAGGATGTTCATGCGGTCGATTTCCTCCACGCTGGCCTGCGCCACGTTTTTTTTCACGCGGGGGTCTTGCATGAGCGCGGCGTAGAGGGTCTCCCGCCTTTTGGCGGAGAGCTGCTTGGAGTCGTTGAGCCCGGCCAGTCCGTAGCCATCCGGCAGGATGACGGCTGCGGCCACCACGGGGCCCGCCAGGGGGCCGCGCCCGGCCTCGTCTATACCGGCCACGGTGGCGAACCCGTCCTCGTGGGCCTGCTGCTCGGCCAGCATATCCGGGCTACTCATGATCTGCGCCCTCCTCTCCCCTGGCTTGCGGTTGGCGGCCAATCTGCTCGCGGATGCTTTCCGGCAGGGCTTCATCCGCACCCAGGCGCTGCAGGGTCTCGATATCCCGCAGGTAGCGGCTGATGGGGGTTTCCACGCCCTCCCGCTCCATGCGCAGCACGTGCATGGCCTCCAGGTAGGTATCGAACGAGCGCGTGTCCGTGTGGCCCAGGTGGGTGATTTCGTACCAGTCCAAGTAGTCTCGCCCGCGCGTGGCGGCGGCGGTGTATGCCTGGCGCAGCTCCTTGAGGGGGCCCAGGGTGTTCTGCGCGGCGTCCGGGTCCTTGTTGTCCATGAGGGCGGAAAGCACGCGGCAGTAGTCGATGACGATTTGGCGGTAGGCGGGGAACGCGGTGGCGCTCAGGGCCACCAGGCGCTCAATGTTGGGGCGCAGCAGGGTCTCCCAATCCGGCACCTGCATGAGCTCGTAGGCGTTGTCGATGCTCACGGTGCGGGCGGTTTCGGTCTCGGGGTCGAAATAGACGACGGTGAGGGCATCCGCGAGCTGCTTTTCCGACTCCAGGGGAGCGAGGGCATCCGATGCCTTGGGGAGGGAGAGCGCGGCGAGCTCCAGCGCCCACCACTTGTCGAGCATGTCGCGGTTGGCGGAGAGCTCGGAGAAGTGGGCGGCGATGAAATCGCGGGCGGGGAGCTCGGTGGTGGCGGCCTCCTCCAGCATGCTGAGGAACTGCTCCCTGCCGTTGGGGGCATCCAGGAGGCTCATGACGAGCACGCCGCAGGAGACATCGTAAATCTGGCGGGAGGCGGCATCCAGGCGGTCGGGCTGTTCAATGCCGATGATTTCCTCCGGCGGAATCATCTCCGCGCGGTCGTAGAGGTTGCGGTAGAGCTCCTTGTCCGCCTTGCCGGTGCGCCAGAGCAGGGCCTGCTGGATGCCGCTCACCAGCCACTGCGGCAGGTTCACCGTATCCGGGAAGGCGTCTCCGGAGAGGCCGCGCAGGGAGCGCTCGTAGAGCACCATGGTGATGATGGCGTCGTCCAGCCGCTCCATGTCGATACCGCCGCCGGGGTGGATGCGTATCTGGAAGTTGGGAGCGCCGCCGATGATGTTCACGCGCAGGCGGATGGGGTTGCGCACGGGCTGGTCCGTGGGCTGGCCCACCAGGCGGATGGAGATGCCGTTCTTCCAATCGCGCGGCATTTCCAACAGGGAGCACAGGCGCGCGTACAGCTCGTCCGCGTGGGTGGCAATGGCGCCCATGCGCAGGGAATCGCCGCCGCTCACGGAGAACAGGCGGGATTGGGAAACCACGTGCTGGTCCCGCTCCTGCCGGGCGGGGGTGGTGCGGCGGGCGCGCTCCCGCTCCCCGGCGGTGGCGTTCAGGCGCTCCAGCTCCTGCTGCTCGGTGGTGTCCTCCGCATCCAGCCAGGTGGGAGTGACGGCATCCGCGGCTTCATCCGCGGCGGGGGCGGGGGTATCCACATCCGGCGGGGGCTCCGGGAGCGGGGCGGGCTGCGCGGGAGCAACGGGGACATCCGGCTTGGGCTGCGGTTCCACCTGCGGCGCGGGTTGCGGCTGCGGTGCCACGGGTTCCGGCTCAATGACCTTGTCCGGTTTGTTGCTCCGTTGGATTTCACCCACGGGACGCGCCACGGTGTTGCCGTCCTCATCCGTCACATCCACGAAATCGCGCGGCTTGGGCGGTGTCACGTCCGGTATCACCACGCGCTCGCCGCGTCCGTCGTCAATAATCGTCTCGTCATCCTGCGGCACGTCTTCCCCCAGCGCCGCGAGTGGCGCAAGGGTCAACAGTACTGCTGCCGCCATGACTGTCCGCATGGCGCTATCCTACCAAATTCCTCACGCGGTGAAAAGAATTTAGAATTTGGGATTTAGAATTGGAGGAGATAGCGCGCTTGTAAAATCAAAATGCAACCATTGGGACCCACGTGGCGGGGTGGCAGGACATGTCCTTGACAAAACGCGGGGCTGCTGGTATGTTTTGCGGCCGTGGAAACGAAGAGGATACCGCTGCTGACCCTGCCGACGACGGATTACGAGCAGATGGTGGGCATGAGCAACACGCGCCTGGTGGGCGTGCTGCGCAGCGCGGTGCTCACGCCGGAGCGCATAGGCCGCTTTTCCCCGCGCCCGCCGGAGGAGCATGATGCCTACATGGTGCGCCACAGCACCAACTGCATAGATGTGCACCTGTACAGCGAGGGCGCGGAGGTGTTCCACATCAAGTTTGTGGCGGCGGATGAGTATTGACGCCCCGCCGCGCGGGAGGATCAGTCCTCGAAGGCCAGGGTGATGGATTCTCCGTCCGCAGGGATGGTGGTGCCCGGGAAAATGCGGCTTGCGAAGTCGGCGAAATGCTTCGGGTTGGGCATGGATGGGCTGAAATGGGTGAGCCACAGGCGTTTCACGCCGCCGGCATCCACCGCCAGCTGCGCTGCCTCTGCAAAGAGCATGTGGCGGTTCTCCAGCGCCTTGAGCTGCATGTCCACATCCCCGTACATGCCCTCGCACACAAAGAGGTCCGAATCCTTGGCGGCGGCGGAGATGGCGGGCACCGGGCGCGTATCCGTGCAGTAGGTCACCTTCAAGCCGTGGCGTGGGGGCCCCATGACCATATCCGGCGTGTAGGTGGTGCCGTCCTGCTCCACTGTTTCCCCCTTTTGCAGGCGGCTCCAGAGCTGCAGCGGGATGTTGCGGGAGCGCGCGGCCACGGGGTCGAACTTGCCGGCGCGTGCCAGGGAGATGCTGTAACCGTAGCAGATGACCCCGTGGAGCACCTTGAAGGCGTGGATGCGGCAGTCCAGGAAATCCAGGGACTCATCCTGCCCCTTGAGCTCGGTGGTGGTGATGCGGAACGGCAGGTTGGGGGCAATGACGCGCAGGGCGTTCACCACGCGCTCCGTGCCGGCGGGGCCCACAATGTGCAAATCCTCCGTGCGCCCCATGTTGCCCATGGTGAGCAGCAGCCCCGGCATGCCGCTCACGTGGTCCGCATGCAGGTGCGTGAGCAGCACCAGGTCCACGGGTTTCAGGCTCAGCCCGGCCTGCTGGGCGGCTATCTGCGTGCCCTCCCCGCAATCAATGAGCACGGCATGCCCCTGGTAGCGCACCATCAGCGAGGTGAGCCACCTGTTGGTCAGCGGCAGCGTGCCGCCCGTTCCCAGTAGGCATACATCCAACACGGCACGCCAAGTCTGCCACACGCGCCGCCCCTTTTCAAGCGCAATCTGAATCCCGCATGCGGCGCACGCACGCTAACAGGTGGGGATTTATCTGTCATTTCATTTGACAAAGCGGTTTTTGCGAGTAGAATCAGCGCCGATTTATGAAGCATGCTTCACATTCCAACAAAAACACGGGGAACCCCACGGGCTTCCTGCTGAAGATGATTGTGGACCGTGCGGAAACGCTGTTTGCGCAAATGGAGGGTGCGCCGGACATCACGCCGGCGCAGTGCCGCGTGCTGCTGTACCTGGAGAGCCGCGGCGGGGAGGCGGTGGCGCAGCGCGACATAGAGCGGCACATGTGCGTGAGCCACACCACGGTGAAGGGGCTGCTGCAGCGGCTGGAGGACAAGGGGCTGGTGCGCACGGCGTTCGACAGCGAGGACGGGCGCGTGAAGCACGCCTACCTGACCCCGTACTACCACAAGCGGCACGCCGCGGCGCAGGGCGCCATAGACCGCCTGGATGCGCGCATGCTCTCCGGGTTCTCCGCAGCGGAGAAGAAGCAGTTGGGCGGAATGCTGCAGCGTGTGTTCGACAACATTTCCCAAACCTTTTGACAAATATGAATACCAAGACGATATTGATGACGATAGCAGGCGGGGCCGCGCTGGTGTGCTCCACCGGGTGCGAGAAGGAGAACGGCATGGCGGGCGCGCCCGCCATGCCGCCGGTGCCGGTGGGCGTGATGAACATGGTGCAGCAGGACGTGACCCTGTACCAGACGTGGTTCGGGCACCTGCGCGGCGTGCAGGAGGCGGCAATCCGCCCGGAGGTTTCCGGCAAGCTGCTGCGCCAGGTGTACAGGGACGGCAGCATGTGCCGGCAGGGGGATGTGCTCTTTCAGATAGACCCCGCCAGCTACCAGGCCGCCGTGGACATGGCCGCCGCCAACCTGGAGGCCGCCAAGGCCAGCGTGCTGCGCGCCCAGGCCGCCTGCGAGCAGGTGGACCAGGATGTGGCACGCTACTCCAAGCTCGTGCAATCCGGCACCGTCTCCGAAAAGAACTACACGGACGCCCTGCAGGCACAGAAGGAGGCGCGCGCCGCCCGCTGCGCCGCAGAGGCTCAGGTGAGCCAGGCGAAAGCCAACCTGGAGAACGCGCAAATCAACCTGGACCGCTGCACCATCCGCGCGCCGTTCACCGGGCTGGCATCCAAATCCACCGCCAGCACGGGAGAGCTGCTGAGCGCCAGCGGGCAGCCGCTCACCACCATGTCGTCCATAGACCCCATCCGCGTGGATTTCGCCGTGCCCACCAAGCAACTGGTGGAGAGGTTTGCGGGCAGCGGGTACAACCCCGCCGAGCAGGGTTCCCCCATCAAGGAATTCCGGCTGCTGCTGGATGGCGGGGCCGAATTCCCCCACCCCGGCAAGGTGGTGGCCGTGGACAGCGAGGTGAGCCGCAGCACCGGCACCATCTACTTCATCGGCGAGATTCCCAACCCCAACCACACCCTGCGCAGCGGCACCGCCGTGCGCGTGCGGGCCGTCACCGGCGTGGAGAAGGATGCCTTCCTGGTGCCCACGCGCGCCCTGATTGCCTCCATGAACCACCGCTACATCTACATTGTGGCGCCGGACAAGACGCCCGTGGGCGTGGATGTGAAACCCGGCGGCACCCTGGTGCTGGACATGCCGGACGGCAAGGGCGGGCAGGCTCCCATGCTCATGCAGGTGGTGTACGCCTCTGCCGGCAGCATGGCGGAGAAGCTGCGCGAAATCGGCTATGAGAACCCCGCGGATGCACCCGTGGTGGTGGAGGGCTCCCAAATGGCGGAAAAGTACGCCCAGGCCAACCGCGCCATGCGCATGCAGGGTGCCACGGCCGGGTTCGGCACCGTGGCGCCCGCGCCCTTCCAGTACACCGTGCCCGTCTCCACCACACCCTCTGTCACCGCGCAGGGCAGCCAGCACTAACAACGCAGCACCATGAGCGCCTTTTTCATCAAGCATCCCGTGATTGCCACGGTCATTGCCGTGGTGACCACCCTGCTGGGCCTGGTGTGCCTGCAGAACCTGCCCATCGCACAGTACCCGGAAATCACCCCCACCATTGTGCAGGTGCAGGGCATCTTCCCCGGCGCGGACGCCAAGTCCGTGGCGGATTCCGTGGGCACGCCGCTGGAGCGTGAAGTCTCCGGCGTGCAGAACATGAACTACATGTCCTCCGTTTCCTCCAACAACGGCGTGTACAACCTGGCGGTGATATTCGACCCGAAATCCGATCCGGACCTGGACCAGGTGTTCACCAACATGCGCTACGGGCAGGCGTCCTCCCGCATCCCCACGGAGGTGCTGAACTCCGGCGTGACCATCCGGCAGATGCCGGGGCTTCCGCTGGTGATGTACTCCATCACCTCGCCGGATGGGTCCTGGGACCCGGTTCACCTCTCCAACTACGCGCAGATCAAGATGGTGGACGAGCTGAAGCGCGTGCCCGGCGTGGGCGAGGTCTCCGTGTACGGCGCGGGGCGCTATGCCATACGCGTGTGGCTGGACACCGTGGCCATGACCCACCTCAACATCTCCGCCGCGGAAGTGCAGCAGGCCATTGCCCAGCAGAACGTGACCAACCCCGGCGGCAAGGTGGGCGCGGAACCCGTGCCCGGCGGCCAGGAGAAAACCTACACCCTGCGCACCCAAGGCCGCCTGGGCACGCCGGAGCAATTCGGCGACATCATTGTGCGCCAAAGCGGGGACGAGATTGTGTACCTCAAGGACATCGCCCAGATAGAGCTCGGCTCTGAGAACTACTCCGTCACCGGGCGCATGAACGACCTACCCGCCGCCAGCGTGGTGGTGTACCAGGCCCCCGGTTCCAACGCCATCCAAACCGTGGACCGCCTGAAAGAGGTGTTTGCGAAACAGGCTGCCGCCATGCCGCCCGGGCTGGAGGGAGAGCTGGCGCTGGACACCACCACGGCGGTGCGCGCCTCCATCTCTGAAATCCGCGCCACGCTGATAGAGGCAGTGGTTCTGGTGGCGCTGGTGGTGTTCGTGTTCCTGCAGAGCTGGCGCGCCACGCTGATACCGCTGATAGCCGTGCCGGTCTCGCTGCTCTCCACCTTTGCGGTGTTCCCCATCCTGGGCTTCACGCTCAACACCATCTCGCTGCTGGGCATGGTGCTGGCCATCGGCCTGGTGGTGGATGATGCCATTGTGGTGGTGGAAGCCGTGCAGCACCACATAGACAAGGGGCTCAACCCGCGCATGGCCGCCTTTGCCGCCATGCAGGAGGTGAGCGGCCCCGTGGTGGCCATAGCGCTGGTGCTGGCGGCGGTGTTCCTGCCCTCCCTGCTGCTGGAAGGCATCACCGGCACGCTGTTCAAGCAGTTTGCCATCACCATCGCCATCTCCATGCTGATATCCGCGTTCAACGCGCTCACGCTCTCCCCTGCCCTGAGCACCATCCTGCTGCGGCCGGGGAGCGCAGACCGCACGGCGGGCCGCAGCATGCTCAAGCGCGTGTACATGCGCATCCACAATGCCACGCTGGGCCTGGCCTTCCGCATCTTCAACAAGGGGTACAACAGCGTGGCCAACACCTACACCAAGGTGTGCGGCGGGCTTTCCCGCGCGCTGGTTGTCTCCATTCCCCTGCTGCTGTTGTTCTGGTGCAGCATCTACCCGCTCTCCCACAAGGTGCCCGGCGCCTTCCTGCCGGATGAGGACCAGGGCTTCCTGCTCGCCGCGCTCATCATGCGCCCGGACAACTCCCTGCAGGTCTCCTACAACCAGGCCGTGAAGCTGGAGAACGCCATCTGGGGGTGCGACTACGCCAAGGAACCGGAAAAGGCGGACCCCGCCCTCAAGCATGTCGCCGGCGTGGTGGGTATCAACATCCTCAACTTCGTGCAAACCCCCGGCGCCGCCGTGGCCTTCGTGGAGCTCAAGGACTGGAAGGACCGCCCCGGCGTGACCCTGCAGGAAGTGAAGCAGCGCATTGAGGCGCGCGTGCACGCCGCCGGGCTGGACGGCATCCCCATGGTGATGGAGCCCCCGGCCATTCCCGGCGTGGGCGTGTGCAACGGCGTGTCCATGGTGCTGCTGGATTTGGAGGGCCAGGGCGTGCCGTACCTGCATGAGAATGTGGAGAAGTTCAAGGCGGCTGCGGAACGCCTGCCGGAAGTGGCGCTGTGCATGCACATGATGATGCCGGACACCCCGCAGAAATTCCTTGCGCTGGACAAGGAGAAATGCCTCTTCCACAAGGTGGACATAGCCGCGGCGAACGCCATCATCTCCACCTACAACGGCTCTGCATTCGTCAACTTCTTCAACAACTTCGGCCAGCAGTGGGCCGTCTACATGCAGGCCAAGGGCGGAGACCGCACGGACCTGGACAAGATGGAGGGCTATTTCGTCACCAACCGCGACGGGGAGCGCGTGCCCCTGGCCGCCATTGTGAGCGTGGAGGAGAAGGCGGACACGGAATTCGTGATGCACCACAACATCTACAACGGTGCCAAACTCACCGTCATGCCCAAGCCCGGCTACTCCACCCAACAGCTCATGGAGGCCCTGGAGAAGCTGTACGCGGAGGAAATGGACACCTCGCGCATCGGCATGGACTACGAGGATATGAGCTTCCAGGAAAACAAGGTGCGGCACTCCGCCAGCATGCTGGAAATCTTCGCCATGTCCGGCGTGTTCGCGTTCCTGATTCTGGTGGCGCTGTATGAGAAGTGGACGCTTCCGCTCTCCGTGTTCATGACGGTACCCATAGCGGTAGCGGGCGCGTACGCGGGGCTGTGGCTCATGGGGCTGGAGCTCAACCTGTACGCGCAGGTGGGCCTGGTGATGCTGGTGGGCCTGGCGGCCAAGAACGCCATCCTCATTGTGGAATTCGCCAACCTGGAGATGCAGCGCGGCAAGGATCTGCTGGCAGCCACGCTGGCGGCGGCGCGCCTGCGTTTCCGCCCGATTGTGATGACCTCGCTCGCCTTTATCCTGGGCTGCCTGCCGCTCATGTTCTCCACGGGCTCCGGTGCCATGGCGCGCTGTTCCATAGGCACGGTGGTGGTCCTGGGCATGGGTGTGGCCACACTGGTGGGCGTGTTCCTCATCCCCTGCTCATACGTCTTCATCATGCGCCTGTTCCGAATCAAGTTCAAGCTGCACAGCCTGGAACAGGACCCGGACGAGGAAGGCGCGCGCCGCTACCTGACGGCGGACGGCAACGGCACCCACGGCGCGCAAGACTGAATTTTCCCTTTATTTCTTATCGTTTTTTAACTATAATCACCCCGTACACGCACTAGACAATGAAACAATCCGTGATACTCACCCTGGCCGGAACCGCCGTGTTCCTGAGCGCATGCGCGCTCGGGCCGCGCTGGCAGGCCCCCAACATGCCCGTGCCCGCAGAATTCCGCGGCGCCGGGATTTCAGAGAGCACCATGGCAGACCTGCCCTGGCAGGAGGTGCTGCACGACTCCGACCTGCAGGCCCTGCTGCAAGATGTCTTCCAGCACAACCGCAACCTGCAGGCCATGCAGCACAACGTGACCGCCGCACGCCACTTTGTAACCGTGCAGGCCGCGCCGCTCTTCCCGTGGGCAAGCTACGGCGGCAGCGCCAGCAAGGGCATGAACCAGAGCGGCGGCGCAGCCGTGGCCCAAACGGGCGGGCGCACCGCCATGCCCGGCTCCATGAACCTCAGCGCCGCCTGGGAGCTGGATATCTGGGGCAAGACCCGCAACAAGGTGGAAGGCGCCATGGCCCAGGCGGAAGCCGCGGAGGCGGAATTCAACAACATGCGCGTCTCGCTCATGAAATCCGTGGCCTGCGGCTACCTGCAGCTCATCATGCTGGATGAGCAGCTCTCCATTGCCAAGGAGGCCGTGCAATCCTACTCCGAATCCATGGAGCTCTTCAACAACCGCCTCAAGGGCGGTATCGGCACCTCCCTGCAGACGGCATCCGCCCAGGCTGCGCTCTCTGCCGCAGAGGCCCAGGTGCCGCAGCTGGAAAACCAGATAGCCGCGCTGGAGAACACGCTCTCCGTGCTGGCCGGGCGCATGCCGGGCCACATAGCGCGCCACGGCTCGCTGGATGACTACGCGGATGCCAGCGGCGTGCCCGCCGGCATTCCGGCGCATGTGCTCGCGCGCCGCCCGGACATCCGCGCCAAGGAGCTCGACCTGCGCGCCGCCAATGCAGAGGTGGGCGTGGCCATCACCAACTTCTTCCCGAGCATCAGCCTCACCGGCACCATGGGCTACGCCTCCGCAGACCTGCGCCACGGCATAGCCGGGCACCGCACGGGCTGGGGCGTGGGCGCCAGCCTCACCGGGCCGCTCTTCAACGGCGGCGCCCTGTACGGCTCCTACAAGATGAAGAAGGAAGCCTTCCTGGCCGCCAAGGCGGACTACGAGCAGACCGTGCTCAACGCCATGGCGGAAATCTCCACCACCCTCACCGAGCGCCAGAAGCTGCGCGAAATCATGCAGAAGCAGGAACAGGCCGTGGCCTCCTACCAGGAAAGCGTGCGCCTGGCCAAGGAGCTCTACACCCAGGGCCTCTCCAACTACTACGAGGTGCTCACCGCGCAGCAGGGCCTCTTCCCCGCACAGACCCAGCTGGCCGCCATGCGCTTCCAGTACGCCGCCTGCATCCCCACCCTCTACACCCAGCTGGGTGGCGGTTGGCGCGCCGCCCACGAACGGAACGCGCAATAGGCGCCCATTCCCAATCCGCAGGAAAACTGGCACCCCGCACACGCGGGATGTA
>JAUNHW010000031.1 GCA_030523775.1 Akkermansia sp. | reverse complement strand
GAGCGGCGAAATGCGGGCGCTGGTGGCCACGCACCATGTGGCGGCGGCCCTGCGGACCGAAGCTCATGTGGTGGCGCTGCGGAGCACGCTTAGCCTGCTGATGACGCTGCGGAGCCTTCTTGCCCCACTGCGGCATCTGCTGGTGGCGCTGGTGAAGCTGCTTCACAACAGCGGCAACCTGCTGAATGGTCTGCTGGCGCTGCTCCGGGGTCATCTTCTGCCAGGCCTGCACGAGCGGGTGGTTGGCCCACTGGGCATGCTGCTTGGCCATCTGGGGACGCTGCGGAGCCTGCTTGCCGGCCCACTGGGGGCGCTGCGGGCGCTGCTTGTTCCACTGGGGACGCTGCGGAGCCTGCTTTCCCTGCCACTGGGGGCGCTGCCCGGGCATGCCCATGTGGTGGCCGTGGCGGTGCTGCTGGGCTGCCTGCGGGGCCTGCGCGGGGGCGGGCGCCTGCGGAGCCTGGGGAGCACCCTGGGGCTGCTGGGCAAGCATGGGAAGAGCGGCCAGTACAGTGATAAGTAATGCTGTCTTCATATTGCTTTCTGGTTAGTAATTACTATTTTGCACGGGGACACCCGTCCCCACGTGGCTGGGAACGGCACTTTGCCCGCAAATTCAACAAATTATTTGCCTTTCGCGGCAAAAAAGTCGCGCAGGGAGTTGAAATCATCCTCCCCCACGGTATCCGCGCGGGCAATGGCCTCCCGCTGCGCCGCGGTGATTTGCGCGGCGCCCTTGGCGGCCAGCGCCAGCATCTGCGTCATCTCGTCCGCCGTAAACACGGCTTCCTCCCCGGTGCCCTGCACCTCCACGTACTCCCCGCGCTCGGTGAGCACCACGTTCATGTCCACCTCTGCATCGCGGTCCTCCACATAGCAGAGGTCCAGCAGGGGCGTGCCCTCCAGCTTGCCCACGGAGATGGCGGATACCAGCTGCTTCATGGGGCTTTTCTCCAGCGCCCCCCTGGCCACCAGCTTGTTGAGGGCAATGGAGAGCGCCACGGCCGCACCGGTGATGCTGGCCGTGCGCGTTCCGCCGTCTGCCTCCAGCACATCGCAGTCCACCCACACGGTGCGCTCGCCCAGGGCCTCCAAATCCATGACGGCGCGCAGCGAGCGCCCTATGAGGCGCTGGATTTCCACAGAGCGCCCGTCCTGCTTGCCGTTGGAGATATCACGCTTCTTGCGGTCCAGGGTGGAGTACGGCAGCATGGAGTACTCTGCGGTGAGCCAACCCCCGGGCACATGCTGGTTCTTCATCCAGCGCGGCACGTCCTCCTCAATGGTGACGGCGCATATCACGCGGGTGTTGCCGAAGCAGGAAAGCACGGAGGCCGTGGCGTGCGGCGCCACGTTCAGGATAAATTCCAGCGGGCGCATTTCATCCGTCCCGCGGTTGTCGGTGCGTTGCATCATGCCACGCAGCATAGCACAGCCCGCCCCGCGGCGCAAACAAAATCAAATGCGCTTGTGTTTGGCGGCACCGCATGCGCCCCCAATGTTTTTGCGGGCACGCGAATTTGAATGGTGCGGACATGGATGCGCAAAACGCCCGACAAAGCCCCCGAAGGCTTGGAGGGGGATTAGCCAGCCGAAGGCTGCCCGAAGGGTGAAAGCGCCCGACGGCCCCGTTTAGGGCGCGCTGCACAGCAGTGCGGTAAGGGCGATTGGACAGAAGCAAAGCTTCTGCCCCCGCAGGGGGTGAGGTGCCGAGAGGCGGCACCGAATCAAGGCGCGTGAGGCGGGCGCGAAGCAAAACGCCCGACGGCCCCGTAGAGGGCGCACAGCGCAGCTGTGCGGTAAGGGCGGGTAGCCAAACCCGCAAGGGTTTGCCCGCAGGGTGAGCGCCCGTGAGGCGGGCGCGAAGCAAAACGCCCGACGGCCCCGTAGAGGGCGCACAGCGCAGCTGTGCGGTAAGGGCGGGTAGCCAAACCCGCAAGGGTTTGCCCGCAGGGTGAGCGCCCGTGAGGCGGGCGCGAAGCAAAGTGTGTAACGGTGGTGAGGAGACATGCGTTCCGGTGCAGGTCCAGCCACCCCGCCATACGGCGGGGTGCGGAGCCGAAACATTTGTGCCGGGGTCAATCCCCACGTTGACACGTGGGGCGAATTGAAAGGAAGCACCCCCCTGAACGGCGGGGTGCAAAGTTAGCGTGCCCTTCGGGCGCGTTTCCAATACAATGCTCCGCATGCGCGGGGCAAACGCAAGCGCAGGTTTGCGCAGCCAACGTGCAAATCGCAGCATGCTTTTCATGACGGTGCGCTGTGTTGCGCGCGAGCGCATGGTTGCATCGCGCGCGACGCGCGCGCTCCCTTTGCACCCCGCCGAATGGGGGGTGCTTCCAAAAATTCGCCCCACGTGTCAACGTGGGGATTGTCCCCCATCCAAACCTCCCAGCCGCAAACCCCGCCTAGTCACGCCGTTGCATAGCGAAGGCGGACGAATGGCGGGGTGGTTGGACCTGTCCCCTCCCACATGTTTCCCGAAGGCCACGGCGAAGCTTTAGCGAAGACGGGTGGCCGTCATTACTGACAAATTTTGAAGAGGGGGGCTTCCATTTTCATGAAATTCCCCTCCTCTTGTCCCCCGCGTTCCCTCTCTGTGCAAAGGTTGACATTCCCGCGCGGGCGTGGTAGAACAAACGGCGCATGCGAGGAACAATGGAACAGGCCCTGCGGTTGGGGTGCGCGATAGTGGCGCTCTCCGGCGCGATATACGGCGTGGATGCGCTGGTGTTTGCGCCGCGGCGTGTGCCGCCCTGCGTGCAGGGGCAGCTGCCCCCCGGGCGGATCTGCCTGGATACGGTGCTGAAGAAGTACGGCGACAAGGTGGTGTGGGTGGATGCCCGCAGCGAGGCGGATTACGAGCTCAACCACCTGATGCTGCCGGAGAACCGCATGTTCCCCATCCGCCAGGGGGCGGCCATGCAGGACCAGGTGGATGCCGCCATGGAGCGCATGCTGGCCGCCGCGGAGCAGGGAGAATGCATTGTGGTGTTCTGCACGGCTGATTGCGGTTCCGCCACGGAGGTGGCGGAGCATCTGCGCTCCCTGGGTATTGTGGAGGCCCCCGTCTACGTGCTGGAGGGCGGCTGGGACGTGTTGCGGCGCGACACGGACATGACCGGCGAATAACCCCCACCCCCGCCGCGCGCGTGAAATTTGAAAGGCCCGCCCGGCTAACCACCGGACGGGCCTTGATAATTAAATAGTACCTAGTACTTAGTACCTAGTACATCCTTAGAATGCTACTTGCACGCCGATCTGGGCGTTGATGTTGTGGGAATCGCCACGGAGGATAGCCTCGGCGTTGGCGAAGATGGCCCAGTTGTCCTTCACGGGGATGGTGATGCCGGTACCCAGGTCCAGACCGACGCGGTCGCGCTCGGCGGCCTTGACGGTAAACACCGAATCAGGCGTGCCCACGAAGTTGCAATCCATGTCGCAATCCGTCTTGCCCATGCTCACCACCACGCCCAGCTGGGCGTACCAGGTGGCATCCGGCACATTGGTGAGCAGCGCGAAGTCGCGGATGTAGCGGCCGCCCAGCGTGAGGTCCGCCGCCAGCGCATCCTGCTTCTTCACATGGATGTTCAAGGCACCCAGGTCGCCATCGGTGAAGGCCTTGATGGTGTTCCAGTTCAGGTCAAGCGCGGCGAAGGGCTGGATGGTGGTCTTCTCGTTCACCTTCCAGTCGTAGGAGACTTCTTCGGTGAAGTTGAGGGAGTAGCCCTTCACATTGTTTGCCTTGGCCACGGCGGGTCCCGCGCCGCGCTTCAGGTCGAAGCTGTGGATACCCATACCCAGGGCGGTAATGCTGCGCCAGTTGCCCTTGCGGTACTGGGCGTACACGTCCCAGTAGAAGGAATCCTGGTGCATGGCCCAGTTGTGGCTGGGGTTGATGCGAGCGCGGCCGTAGGCCAGGTCTGCGCCGATGCGCAGGTTCTCGTTGATGCAGGTGTCTGCGCCCACCAGGCCGCCCCATTCGGTGCGGCGGTAGCCCTCTCCCTTGCTGTGGGAGCCGTTGAGGCGCTGGCCGTCATAGAAGCCGGCGGCGTACACATCCGTGCAGCCCTTGTTGTGGCGCAGGTTGCGGCCGGCCATGCTGCGGTTGCGCAGCATGCGCTGGTGGGAGGTGTTGGCGTCAATCTGGTTGTGCATCATCACGGAGTAGTTCACCGCGCCCAGGAAGTCCAGGGCCTCCTGAATCTGCCCGGCCTCTGTGCGGCCGTCCATGTTCAGCACCACGTTGATGACCTCCTTAAGTTCCTCGGGAATGGGTGCGCCGGATTCCTCCAACTGCTTGATCACATCGTACACCTCGCGCTGGTTGCGGTCGAACGTGGGATACGCCTCCTCTGCCGGGTACTCTACCTTCACCACGTAGAAGCCGCGGAAGTCGTCCACATCGTATTCATCGTTGAGCACGGTCACGGCTTTATCGGTGAAGCGCACTTCATAGCCGGCGCGGTCCAGCTTCAGCGTGCCGCTTTCACTGAGAATACCAGTGACGGTGCCGTCATTGTCAAGGAAGTTGCTGACATCAATCAGGGCCACCATGTCCTTGCTGCCGCTCCTCTCGCTGCCCATCTGGGACAGGTAGAGGTCGAGATTCCCATTGCCCGCCACGCTCACGTGGCCCGTGCCGGTGGTGGTGATGGTGCCGGCAACATCGCCGTCGCTGTCAATGTAGCCTATGCCGTCCGTGAGCCACAGCGTGCCCTCGCCGAAGGTGAGGGTGGAGCCGGAGCCCACCTTGAAGTGCGTATCGCAGCAGGCCTCAAAGGTGGTGCCCTTGGTCAGGGTCAGGCCGTCCCGGTACATGTGGATGTCCGCTTGGGGATCGCCCTGCTCGCGGATGGAGACAAGGGTGAGCTTGGCGCCATCGGGAGCGCCGCCCACATAGGCATCATGGAAGAGGTGGATGCCGGGTGCGTCCACCTTGCCCCAATTCTTCTCGTTCACGCTCACATTGCCGTCCACGTAAAGCTTGGACCCGGCGGAGACTTCCACGTTGTTGAGTATGGCCGTTGCTCCTTCCTCGATGACCAGCAGGCCCACGCCGTAGTTGGGCATGCCGGTTTCCAAGCTCACGGTGCCCTTGTCGCCCACGTAGATGGTGCCGTCGTGGTTGAGGCTGCCGCCTTCTTCCACATTAAGCTCGGCATGCGTGGTGTCGTCGAATTGGCTGGTGGCGCCCACGCGCACATCGGCACTGCCCAGGTTGACTGTGCCGCCGTCAACGATCCGGAGCTCTCCGTATCCGCCGTTGATGCCGATAAGCGTTTCATTCTCGGAGGCGGTGACATTGAGCGTGCCGGCCACGCTCACCTGGCCCTTGGAGGCAACACCGGGAGCCATTGTGCCGATACCCAATTCCAGGGAGCCCGTGTTCAATGTGCCGCCAGGCTGGATGAACAGCATGCCCTCGGCACCGCAATATTCATCCGTCGCGTAGCCGATGGAGGTGGAGCCCGCCACGTCGACACGGCCCTGTTCGCCGATCTCCATCTTGTTGCCCATGTGTTCCTGGCCGGTCACGTTGTTGACGCCGATGCCAAGGTTGCCTTCCAGGCGGAGGTAGCCGGAGCTGTCGCTGGTACCCACGGTGGCCTGGGCCACGCCGCCGCCGTTGGAAACCTGCATGTGGCCGGCATAGACCTCGCTGCCGCCCTGGATGTAGAGATAGGAGACCGCGCCCGCGCAGGTGCCCATTTGGATGTTCGTGCCAACCGTCAGCGTGGCGTCATCGATGGTGAGGACGCCTTTGGACGTCTCGTAGCCCTCGGTAAGGGTGTGGGGCCAGCCGGGACCGCCGATGAAGAGCGCGTTGGGCGTGGTGAATTCATCGCCGCTCAGCGTGAAGTAGGCGTCGTATGCAACGCCGCCATCGTTGCCGTAGCCGATGTTGACGGTGCTGGCGGGAGCGCTGCTGATGCCGGAACCGAAGTTGGCAGCATCATCGATGACGGTGGGGTCGCCGGAAGAGCCGCCCTGGTAGTACTGGTGGCCGCCGTCGATGAGCACGTACGACGGGAGGGCGTACGCGGAGGTCATAGCCGCAAGGACCGCGGCCAGGAGCATTTTGGGTAATCTCGTTTTCATTGTTTTTGGATTTCTTTTGTTAACAGAAGAATTTGATTGAACAGACGCTCATGACACGTCTGCGGGCAGTGTAGGTGCCAACGGGAGCAAAGTCAAGCAAAAAAAGAGGAAAATGGGAAATAAATTGCGCCCGCGTGCACATGCGTGCCACTGGTTGAATTTTTGTTTTACGGGACAATGGGAGCAATCAATTAGGATTAGGATTAGGATTAGGAATGGGCGAGCGCGCGCACCGCGCGCGGCAAACAAGCGCTCGCGAGCGCAGCGAGACGCGAAAACGGAAGCCTTGGTCAAGCCGGAGCCGCTGGAAGTAATCAATCAGCAAACCAATCAATCGGGAACCCCACTCGCTTCTCAACGGGTGGGGCTTCTCATTGTTCGCATGGCAGCACGTTCTCATCCCGCCAAGAAAGGCAGGGGAGAGCGCATATTCCAGACTGCAAAAAAAACCAGGGGTTCGGCTGTCAGAAGTGTTTGATTGCATATGCGCGTCCGGCACCTGATTTGAGGTAAAGCTCGTACGCGTATGCCTTGTCCTTATCCCGGAAGGCAATGGCAGTTTCAATGTACCACGGTGCAAATTTTGAGGTGTGCGGCACGTGCCCTGCATTGTGCATGGCAAGCCGCTGCTCAAGGTTCTGTGTGGAGCCAGTGTAATGGTGGCGCCCTGTAGCGCAGTCTCGCAGGATATAGACGTAGTGGAACTGTGGCTGTGTAGGCATGGGAGAGGGAAAGTGAGTGGTCGAACCCCTGACCTGACGGCCCCGCTCGCCCCCTTGCGTGCCGCAAGGGGTACCGGCTCGGAGGAGTCCTCGCCTCTCGGGGCGCGGAAGCCCACCGGGCTTCCGCGTGTGCTCAACAACCGCTCTGCCCCTGGCGGGGCAACAACGCTCATGCATACACCCGCAACAGGCCGGGTCGGTACGCCCGTTCCATTAAACAAAACCCAGGGGTAAACCCTGGGTTTTGTTTAATGGAGCATAGGGGATTCGAACCCCTGACCTGTTGCGTGCGATGCAACCGCTCTACCAACTGAGCTAATGCCCCGTGTGGCGCAGATTATATGCGGGCCCCGCGGAGCGTGCAAGCATAATGTGAGGCTTGACGCAAAAATTCTGCGGGGGCGGCACATGACCGCGCGTTACTTCTCTTGCGTGTTTCCTGTGGACAATTTCTCCAGGCGCGCCTGCCAGGCGTTGATTTCGGGCTCGTTCTTGGCGGCATCCGGGGAATTTTTGAGGATGCGGATGAGCAGTGCGATGGCCTGGGGGTTGTCCTGGCCGGCGGAGAGGCGGAGCATGGCCATGCCGCGCTGCTCGTCCTTGGGCACGGGTTCACCGGTGAGGAGCATGACCGCGTAGACCATCTGGGCGCGGGGCTCTCCCGCGGCGGCGGCTTGCGCGTACCACTCCGCGGATTTCTGAAGGTCCTTTTCAATGCCGTTGGTGCCCTTGGCGTAGATGTTGCCGAGGGCGGTTGCGGCGGCGGGCTCTCCCGTCTTGTCGCCGGAGCGTGCGGCCTTCACCAGCCAGTCCACGGCCTCGTGCATGCTCTCAGCCTTCTGCGCCAGCACCATGCCCAGGCGGAACTGCGCGTCCGCTATCCCGGCATCCGCCGCGGTGCGCCAGTGCGCCAGGGCGGCGTTCACGTCCTGCGCCACGCCGCGGCCCTCGTATTCCAGGATGCCGAGGAAGTCGCACGCCTCCTTGCTGCCTTGCGCGGCGGCCTTGGAGAACCACTCGTGCGCCAGCTTGGCGTTCTTCTCCACGCCCTTGCCGCCCTCCAGGTAGAGCGCGGCCAAATCGGTCTGCGCCTGCACCAGCCCGGCGTCCGCGGCCTTCTGCAGCCACTGGAGCGCGCCGGCGAAATCGCTGGCGGCGTGCTCCACGTTCGGGCGGATGAGCTCCTGCGCCCGCGCGTACATCTCCTGCGCGGTCTGCGGCTCCGGCGCGGCGGCCTCCCTCTTGTCGCAGGAGGCCAGCGCCGCCAACGCGGCGAACGCCAGGCATGACGCGGCGGCTTTCATTGCGCGGGGAAAGGCGGTTTACTTCACGTCCTTGGCGGCCTCCAGCTTCTGCCGGGCCTTTTCGAGAGCGATTTCTGCGTCCTTCACATCGGTAGCCGCTTCATCCATCTGCTCCTGGCGCTTCGCCGTTTCCTCCTCGTTCGTGGGCGGGTCCTTTACCAGATCCGCCATCATCTCCTTCCACCTCTCCCGAGCCTTCTTGAGAGCCGCTTCGGCACCCTTGACCTTAGCTTCAAGAACCTGCACTTTGTGGTCGGCAGCCATTTCGCTCACCATCTCGGCAAGCTCCTCCCAAGCCTCGTCCTCGTCGGCGGATTCCACCAAGGCCTGCATTTGAGACTTGTAGTTGAGCATGGCAAGGCGCTTCATGCGCTTGGCCACGCGGTCAATCACGGCCTCCTTGCCGGGGTCTTCTATGGCGGGCGGGTTTTTCAGGTATGCTATGGCCTCGTTGTAGAACAGCTCGCGCGCATCGGAGAAGATGAGGCTGTATTTCCAGTCGTCGCGCTTCTTGTAGGCTGCCTCGGAGTTTGTCACCAACTGCTCCGCGGTCAAGCCCTCTGCATTCCTGAGGGATACATCCGCGCCCATCTGCAGGAGCAGGCGCACCACCTCCGCGTTGCCGCGCAGGGCTGCCAGCATGAGCGGGGTGAAGCCGTTGTTCTCCTGCTGGTTGACATCCAGCCCTGCCTTGATGAGCAGGTAGGAGGTGGCGGGCATGCCGCTCCAGGCCGCCCAGTGCAGCGCCGTGAAGCCGTTGTTGTCCTTGGCCTGCACATCTATGCCGTCCACCTTCAGCAAGGCTTCCACATAGGGAACGCGCTCCTCCACATCCTTCTTGAGAGCCTTGTTGGGGGCGTTGAAGTTGGCGTAGGCGGCCCACATGAGCGGGGTGCGGTCGGTCTGGTCCGGGATGTTGATGAAGATCCGGTTTTCCGCGGCAGCCTCCTCGGTGCCTTTCTGGAGCTCCTTGTAGAACGCCTTGAAATTCTTGTTGGACTGGCCGCCCTTGCGGACGAGGGAGATGATGGAGTCCGTGGGGTTGACGGTCTCGAAGGGCATCATGATGAGGTTGCAGAGCCCGCCGATGGTGCCGGTGCAGAGAATCAGGATGAGCATATCCATAATGATGGCCTTCCAGTCCGTCTTCTGGGCGGGGGCTGCTTCCGGGGTCTTGTTATCGTTGTCAGACATGGTATGAAAGTGGGTTGGTGGTTATTCGTTCTCGAGGGCGGCCTCCTCGGCCACGGCCTCGGCGGCCTGTTCCTTCTCCTCCTCGTCGGAGACCTTCTTGGCGTCCGCTTCCGGGTTCTCGGTGACGAACATGCCCTTGGTGAGGATGATGGCGAGCGGGGAGATGACCGCCATGATCAGGTAGATGGTCCACATGAACTCCGGCGAGTGCCAGAAGTCGATGTGCATGGTGTCCATCTTGGCGGCGATGCCGTCATAGCAGAGGTAGGAGACCAGCAGGCCGCCGATGACGCCGTTGATGGGCTTGGCGATGAACATGGGCAGCGCGGAGAGCGACATGTAGGAGGCCACCTTGTCCTTGGGGGCCACGCGCGCCACGTATTCCGAGAAGCGCGGGCTGAACAGCAGCTCGCCGAACGCGAACACCAGAATCTGCAGGAAGATGGCCACGTAGTAGGCCTGGCTGATGGTGGTGATGCCGGGCACGATGAAGTAGCACTGCGGCGGGATGGCCATGAGGATGAGCGATGCGGCGGAGATGGACATGCCGGAAATCATCAGCTTCACCGTGGAGAACTTGTTGATGATGGGGATGATGACAATCAGGCCCGTGATGATGACGAACGGGTTGAGCGAGTTCATGAAGCCCAGCTGGAAGTCGTCGCCTATGGTGCGGGTGTAGTACTGCGGCATCACCAGGAACTGCAGCGTGAACACCAGGCGCACGCCCAGCGTCAGCAGCAGGAACACGATGAGCTTCTGGAACGTGCGCTCCTTGGCCACCTCGCAGATGAGCTTGAGCGGGCGGCGGTTGGAGGTCTCGTGGCGGGAGACCTTCTCGTCCGGCTCCGCGAAGAAGTCCTCGTTGATGAAGCGGGTGAAGATGAACGCGCAGAGCGAGCTGCAGGTGCCCAGGTTCACCACCCACTGCAGGCCGTCCACGTCACCCTTCCATGCCAGCAGCGGGTCCACGATGGCGAATCCCGCCAGCAGGGCGCCGATGTTCATGAAGAGGTAGTAGAAGTTGAAGCCGGTGGGCCTGGCGCGCTTGGTGGTGAAGCGGCGGATGGAGGTGGTGATGCACGGGCTCATGAACGCGGAGCCGAAGGACATGATGGCGATGCCGCCCATCACGATGTAGCGCGAGGAGTCTTGCGAGAGCCCCAGCACGTGCATGCCGAAATCCGAGCCCAGGCCCAGGATGGCGCGCCCCGTGATGAGCAGGGCGAACCCGATGGCGTACGTGCGCTTCAGGCCGATGATGTCGCAGATGGTGCCCACGGCGAACACGAACATGGAGAGGAACAGCGTGTACATGCCCACCCAGAACGGCGCGTCCGCATCGCGGAAGCCGCAGTACTTGTTCAGGAAGAGGGCAAACACGATGATGAGGGTGAAGTACGCCAGGCCGTCGAAGAACTGGATGAAGTTGGTCAGCCAGAAGTTCTTGCCGCACTCCTTCAGCACGCCGAACTCCGAGAAGTAGCGGGTGATGGGGTTTCCTGTCTTGGTATTGGTATCGCTCATAGTATGATGTTGTGAAATGTGGTTATTGGAGGACGGCGCCGCGGCTGGCGTTGGCGGCCATCTTGCGGTAGCGGTTGAGCCACTTGCCGGGTATCTCCTGCATGGTGGGCTGCCACACCGCGCGGCGCGCCGCGATTTCATCCTCTCCCAGCTCCGCGGTGATCGTGCGGTTCGGGATGTCGATGCTGATGATGTCGCCGTCCTTCAGCAGGCCGATGAGCCCGCCCTCCGCGGCTTCCGGGGACACGTGGCCGATGCACGCGCCGTGCGTGGCGCCGGAGAAGCGTCCGTCCGTAATCAGGGCCACGGAGTTGCCGAGTCCCTTGCCCATGATGTAGCTGGTGGGGGCCAGCATCTCCTGCATGCCGGGGCCGCCCTTGGGGCCCTCGTTGCGGATGACAACGACATCGCCGGGCTTCACGCGGTCTGCCAGGATGCCGGCGCAGGCGTCCTCCTGGCTCTCGAAGATGACGGCGGGTCCGCGGTGCACCAGCATTTCCGGCAGCACGCCCGCCTTCTTCACGATGGCACCCTGTTCCGCCAGGTTGCCGAAGAGCACGGCCAGCCCGCCGTCCGGCGAGTAGGCATTGTCCACGGTGCGGATGACGGCGGGGTCCTGCGTGTGCAGCCCCTGCATCTGCTCGCCGAGGGTCTTGCCGCTCACGGTGGGAACATCCGTGTGCAGCACGCCGGAAACGGCGTTCACCTCCGCCAGCAGGGTCATGATGCCGCCCGCGCGCAGCAGGTCGTGCATGTGGTAGCGGGAGCTGGGTGCTATCTTGCAGATGTTCGGGGTGCGGCGGGAAATCTCGTCGATGCGGTGCAGGTCGTAGTCCAGCCCGGCCTCCGCGGCGAAGGCCAGCGTGTGCAGCACGGTGTTGGAGGAGCCGCCCATGGCCATGTCGCACGCAAACACGTTGTCGATGCCCTTCTCCGTCACCAAGTCGCGGGGCAGGGGGCCGTTCTCGCGCGCCATTTCCACGGCGCGGCGGGCGGCGGCGCGCCACATCTCCTTGCGCTCGTCGGAAAGCGCCAGCAGGGTGCCGTTGCCGGGCAGCGCCAGGCCCAGCACCTCGCACAGGCAGTTCATGGAGTTGGCCGTGAACAGCCCGGAGCAGGAACCCGCGCCCGGGCATGCGTGGCATTCCACGTAGTGCAGTTCCTCCTCTGAAATCTTGCCGGCGGTGCAGGCGGCCACGGCCTCGAACACGCTGTTGAGGTCCAGATCCTCGCCGTTGCGGCCCTTGCCCACGGCCATGGGGCCGCCGCTGCAGAAGATGGTGGGGATGTTGCAGCGCAGCGCGCCCATCACCATGCCCGGCACAATCTTGTCGCAGTTGGGGATGCAGATGCAGGCATCGAACGCATGCGCGGAGAGCATGGTTTCCACGCTGTCGGCTATCAGCTCGCGGCTCGCCAGGGAGTACTTCATCCCCGTGTGCGCCATGGCTATGCCGTCGCACACGCCGATGAGGTTGAATTCGATGGGCGTGCCCCCGGCCTTGCGCACCTCCTCCTTCACCAGCTCCGCCACCTTGTTCAGGTGCACGTGCCCGGGAATCACCTCGTTGAAGGAGTTGCAAATCGCGATAAACGGCTTGCGGATGTCCTCATCCGTCATGCCTGTCGCCCTCATCAGGCTGCGGTGCGGCGCCCGCTCGATTCCCGCCTTGGTCCTATCCGATAGCATTGCGCCCGCATGCTACCACAATCCCTTCCGCACTTCCAGCATAAAACGCCCCCGCCCGCCCGTGCGTACGTCATACCCCCGCGCATGGCCGGGCGAAAATGCTTCTTTTCATGCCGGAGACGTTTTGTCATGTTTTATAACGACTTGCAAGCGCATTCTGCAACTAATGCAAAGACAAATTGCCGCACTTGTGCAGTTTTTGCAAAGATAACCGGGTGACGTGGCGAGGCTGCGCGGGGGGCCGACGGCGGTCCCTTTGCTCCGCCCCGCCACGCGCCACCAGACATTGCGCTGCGAGCGCACGCCCTGAACAACTTTTTCAACTTTTTTCAAAATTTTTCTCCGTTTCGCAGCGCCGTTTTCATCCCCAAGAAATGGGCATTTTGTATACATACGGGGCGATTTGTCCATGTTTTGCCTGATTTTGGCGCAAATCGGCTCAAATTTTGCAAAATGCACTTGCAAATCGGGTTGTTTTTGATAAATTTGAGCCGAATTGGTGTCGAAAATGAGCCGATACTATGAAAAAGGACGAAATCATCCTGAACAAGCTGGCGCTCTGTGATGCGGTGGGGCGCGCGGAGCTGGCGGGCATGCTGCCGGAACCGGTGAGTGATGCCACGCTGAAGCGCGCGCTGCAGCGTATGGTGGCAGCGGGGAAGGTGGAGGTGAGCGGGCGTGCGCGCGCCACGCGCTACCGCCTGGGCGCGGAGAGCCTGCTGCTGGAGAAGGTGGATTTGGAAGCGTATTTCAGCCGAGAGGCGGATGGGCGCGCGGGGCGCATGCAGTACAATCCCGACCTGATTGCCCGCGTGCTGCCCGGGGTGGACTTGTTCACGGCGGCGGAGCGCAGTCACCTGTGTTCCCTTCAGTCGAAGTATCAGCGCCACGTGGCGGGCATGCCGCCGGAGGCCCGGGTCAAGGAGATGAAGCGCCTCGGAGTCGACCTGAGCTGGAAGTCCAGCCAGATAGAGGGCAACACCTACACGCTGCTGGAGACGGAGCGTCTGCTGGAGGAACAGAAGACCGCGGATGGCCGGACCCGCGACGAGGCGACGATGCTGCTCAACCACAAGGACGCGCTCGATGGCATCATGCAGCACCCTGGGGATTTCCGGGAGCTGGGCTTGGAGAAAATCTCGCGCATCCACACGCAGCTGGTCAAATACTTGGGCGAGGACACCCTCATCCGCACGTACAGTGTGGGTATCATCGGCACCAACTACCGCCCGCTGAATAACGACACGCAGATACGCCGTGAATTGGAAGCCGCATGCCGCCTGGTGAACGGCACGGCGTGCGTGTTCTGCAAGGCGCTGCTGGCGCTGGCGCTGATATCCTACATCCAGCCGTACAGCGATGGCAACAAGCGCACGGCGCGCCTGGCCTCCAACGCGGCGCTGCTGGCGCACGGGTACTGCCCGCTCTCCTACCGAACGGTGGAACCCGTGGATTTCAAGAGGGCCGTGCTGCTGTTCTACGAGCGCAACAACATTTCCGCCATCAAAGGCATCTTCATGGAGCAGTTTCAGGATGCCGTGAACAGGTATTTCTAACTTGCCCCGGCCTGGCGGCGCGCACCTCCCGCCCCTACGGGGGCATCCGCTTCACCATGGAATAAGGGTGACAATGGGGTAGCGCGCGAGGCAAAACGCCCGACAAAGCCCCCGAAGGCTTGGAGGGGGATTAGCCAGCCAAAGGCTGCCCGAAGGGTGAGGGCGCGTGAGGCGTGCCCGAAGCAACCCCGTTTAGGGCGCGCTGCACAGCAGTGCGGTAAGGGCGATTGGACAGAAGCAAAGCTTCTGCCCCCGCAGGGGGTGAGGTGCCGAGAGGCGGCACCGAATCAAAGCGCCCGACAAAGCCCCCGAAGGCTTGGAGGGGGATTAGCCAGCCAAAGGCTGCCCGAAGGGTGAGGGCGCGTGAGGCGTGCCCGAAGCAACCCCGTTTAGGGCGCGCTGCACAGCAGTGCGGTAAGGGCACTTGGCCAGCCGCGCAGCGGCTGCCCGTAGGGCGTAGACGGGTACATCCCACTTGCCCGCCCCGCGGCGTAGACGGGTACATTGTACTCAATTAATCGGCGCTGTTAAAATAGCCCCGGCGTGCGTACAA
>JAUNHW010000016.1:20968-59870 GCA_030523775.1 Akkermansia sp. | reverse complement strand
GGTGAACGCCGTGAGCGCAGCTTCGGCGAGCGCAGAGAAGGTTCTTTCGGTGAGCGCCGCGAACGCGGCTTCGGCGGACCGCGCGGCGGCAGGAGCTTTGGCGGCAACCACCGCGGCGGCGGCAGGAACTTCGGCGGACCGCGTAGCGGCGGGCCGAGAAAACCTTTCGGCGGACGCCGGCGCGAAGACTGATTTTTATCCCACCCCACCATGCTGCGAACCCTGCTCACCACAGCCCTGCTGGCGTGCGCGCCCCTGCTGCCCGCGCAGCAGGATTCCCTGAGCTGTGACGACGCGAAGCTGGAGGAGGCGTTGGCAGACTTGAAAAAGGAGGCGCGCGAAAACGGCGGCAGCCCCCGCGCCGCGCGCCAGGTATACCTGCGCTACGACTACGCCGGGCACCGCGAACAGGCCCTCGCCTGGGCGGATGTCTTCATACGCCTGCTGGAGGAAAAGGCGGCCCAGGGCAACCCGCACGCCATGACCAACCTCGCCCATATCTACATGCAGGGGGACACTGTGGTGCCGGCAGACCGGGAAAAGGCCGTGAAGTGGCTCCAAGCCGCGGGAGAGAAGGAAATGCCCGGAGCGTGCCTCATACTCGGCGGAATCCTGGCGGCAGACAACCGGACGGAGGAGGCCGGCAAGGCATTCGCCCACGCCTATGCCATCTATGAAAAGCGCGCCGCAGAGGGAAATGCGGACGCCATGCTCAACCAGGCCGATATGCTTTTCCGCGGCATGGGAACCAAGCAGGACCCGGACCGCGCCGTGGCCATCTACAAGCAGCTCGCGGAAAAGGACAACGCGCAGGCCCTCTCGGAGCTCTTCCGCATCTACTCCGCAAACGCCAAGACAGACAAGGGCATGCGGATCGCCATGGGCTACGCCACACGCCTGGCGGACAAGGGAGACACCCGCATGGCCTACCTCGTCTCCTGCGAGCTCCTGCGCGGCAAATACCTGGACCGTGATGAACAGGCCGCCGCCAAGTACCTGCAGGCCGCCATCAAGGAACCGCAGCCCTTCCCGGAAGCCCTCTACCAAATGGGCTGGAACACGGAGCAAGCCGGCAACACCACCGGGGCCCTCCCCTACTACGAGCGCGCCACCCTGCTCAACCACGACCGCGCCCCCGTGCGCCTGGGCGTGCTCCTGCTCAACGGCGCCCGGGGAGAGGAGGGCAAGGCGCGCGGGCTCCAACTGCTGGAAGACACCGCCACCCGGCGCCAATCCCCCTTTGCCGCCTATGAGCTGGCCCGGCACTACAAGCTCGCGGGTGAACCGGACCAGGCGGACTCATGGTACATCAAGGCCAGCGAGCGCGGCTACGCCCCCGCCATGGCACGCCGCGGCATGCTGCACCTCAACCCCTTCTCCCCCGTGGAGTGGAGCCCCACCCTGGCCTACCGCTGGTGGAAACAGGGGGCAGAGGCAAACGACCCCGCCTGCAGCCGCTGCCTCAACCTCTACTTCTACCTCTTCATCCCCCTGCTGGTCATCCTGGTCTTCACCGCCCCCCTCCTCCTGGTCCGCATCCTCCGCAAGCGCGCCGCGCGCACCGAGGGAGCGTAAAGGCCGCAGCCAAACGCGCGCCCAAGCGGAATTCGCCCCTCGCCGCGCTGAAGCGGCAAAAAACTCTTTCCGCGCGCATTTGCTGGTTGCATGGGGCGGGCATGTATGGTAGCATGGAGACTGGCAACCACCATTTCCCCCATCAGCCATGAAACGTACACTCATCGCCATCGCGCTCTCGGCATGCCTCACCACTCTGGCCGCGGCCAAGCAGCTCTACAATATCACGCTCGCAGACTCCCAGCGGTACACGGACTGCTCCATCCTCATCAAGACCGACACGGAAACGAAATTCAGCGGCTCTGACAAGGACGGCTACGTTATCACCCGCACCGTGAACAACGGGGACATCCTGGTGATGGCTCCCGTGGCGGAGGAGAAACCCGCGCCGCAGCCCCAGGCAGAAGACAAGCCCAAGGAGCAGCAGCCCGCAGAACAACCCAAGGAGCAGGCAACACCGGAGCAACCCGCCCAACAGGCACAGGAGCAACCGCAGGAGGATGAGGAGCAGCCCGAAGAGGAGGCCAAGCCCGCCTCCCGTGATTTCCAATCCATTGCAGATTCCCTGCACGCCCAGCTGGACGAGGTGGACAAGGCCCTGGCCACCATCACGGGTCCCAAGTTCTCCCTGGAGCGCCGCGCCAAGAGCCTGCGCGGCATGATTGAACGCAAGCTGCCGGAGGTGGAGAAAGCCGCCAAACAGGTGCAGGATGCGCAGGATGCCGCAAGCGCCAAGGACGCGGAGCCCTTCACCTTCGAGATCGTGAAACCGGAGGACCGCACCAAGTACGAGACGGACGGCAAGGCTGCCTACGATGCCATGGTGGAGGACATGAAAACCGGCAAGAACAGCCGCCGCGTGGGCGGGCTCTCCAAGTTCGAGGAACTGCGCAAGAACTTCCAGGGCATCCCGGAATACAAGCAGGCCCATGATTGGTACATCTCCACCCTCAAGGACCTGCAGAAGAAGTGGGGCAAGATGCTCTCCACCGAGGACAACCGCCGCCGCAAGCTGGTGGGAGAGCGCTTGGAAAAGGCCCACCAGGCCGATACCAAGGACATAGAAAAGGTCACCAAGATGCTGGAGGACGAGAACGAGAAGTACGAGACCGCCTGGATTACGCCCTCCCCGCACAATGCAACCATGCTGCAGGATGCCGTTTCCCGCGTGGAGGACGCCCTGCGCCGCAACAAGAACGAACAAATGCCCGACGCCGTGGGGCGCGTGCCGGAAATGCTCAAGAAATACTGGGAGGAAATGGACCAGGCGAAAGCCCTGCTGGATGCCGGGAACTGCGCCAAGGCCCTCGACACACTGACCAAGAGCGATGTCTTCAAGGAGCTCACCCGCCTGAACCGCGACCTTCTGCCGGAAGAGTACCGCAAGCCGCTGCAGGAGCAGCACCGCGCACTGGAGAAGGCCATCCGCGAGCGCACGCGCAGCGTGCAGAACGCCAAGCGCATGCTGGACAGCGCCACCAACCGCCTGGAACGCACCGTGGAAGGGCTGGAGAACCAGATTAACGCGCTCATGAACGATGTGGAACGCACCGTGCAAAACCAGGCCGAGGACCAGGCGGAAAAGGCCAAGAAGGAGGCAGAGGCCAAGCAAGCCGCACAGGACGAGGCCGACGAAGCTGACGAGGAATCCGGTGACGAGGAGGACGGCGGCGATGACGAGGCCCCCGCCAAGGGCGATGAGGAGGGCAAGGAATGAACAGCGTGAAATGGATGCTCCCCGCGCTGCTGCCCGGGGTGGTGCTGGCCTGCGCGCAGGCGCTGGAGCCCGCCGTGGCCCAGGCGTTTGAGCGCTACATGGCCATACCGGCCGCCATGCTGCCCGTGCTGCAGAAGGTGAAGGACAAGGGCACGGCGGATGCCGCCGCGCCGGAGCTGCAGAAGGCCATGGCCACCGTGTACGATGCCCGCAACGCGCTGCAGGGCATCAAAGCGCTCTCCGAGGCGGACGCCGCCGAGGTGAAAGAGCGCTACGAAAAGCCCATGCGCGAGGAATGGGGCAAGCTCTACCGTGAAATCTTCCGCCTTCAGCAGGCCAAGTGCTATGAATCGGAGGAATTCTTCAAACTCTTCAACTACATGTGCCTGATGCTGGAAAAATGAAGATTGCCGCCGCCACAGCCGCCCTGCCCCTCCTGCTCTGCGCCGTGCAGGCCGCAAACACCCCCGCGCCCGCACCGCAGCAGGCGGAAACACAGCAGCCCTCCGCCGCAGAGAAACATATACGCGCGGGCCTGCTCGTGCTGGCCAAAATCCATGACGAGCTGGCCAAGGTGCAGGACCGTGACACCGCGGAGGCCGCCGTGCCGCCCCTCATGCGCCTGGGAGAGGAACTGACCCTCTGGGCCAAGGCAACCGCCGCCATGCAGCCCCTCTCTGATTTGGAGCGCATGGAGATGGAGGACCGCTACATGCCCGTCATCAAGCGCCTCAACAACCGCATCCAGTCCCAGGGGGCCCGCATTGCCGCCGCAGAATTCTACGGCTCCCGCAACCTTCCAGCCGCACTGGTCCACATTGTGCAGTCCACCGCGCAATAGCGCAAACGCGGGCGCGGAGAGTTACCGGACAGGGAGCGCGATGCCACCCCGCCATTCGTCCGCCTCCGCGTGGCGCTTCTCGCCCTTGCTTCAGTCTACGCCCCGGTGGGGCTACGCCGAGATACAACGCCGAGACATGCCGCCGTGGCCTTCGGGAGATATTTGGACGGGAGTATATCGATGGTTCCGGGACATGCGATCCGGTGCAGGTCCAGTCACCCCGCCATTCGTCCGCCTTCGCTATGCTACGGCGTGACTGGGCGGGGTGCTCGGCTGACAGGTTTGAACGGGGGGCCATCCCCACGTTGACACGTGGGGCGAATTTTTGGAAGCACCCCCCATTCGGCGGGGTGCAAAGCTAGCGCGCGCTTCGCGCGCGGGGGAATGCGGGCTCCGCCACTTGCGCTGTCGCGCATTTAGGAATCGGAGAATGAAATGGGGCAGACTCTCATTTCGCGTATCTCATCCTCATACGTCATGTGGGCGTGGTGTTTCCTCTGGTGCTGGATATAGGACTTCACCCCAAGATAGCGTTCGGCACCAATCGAACGGTATCCGAAACCACCCTGCCATCCGAAACGAGTGTACCCGGCATGGTGTTGTTTCAGCCACATGGTGGTAGATATCTTCAGCTCACGCACGATGTCGGAAAGTGCCTTGTTGACGGGGAAGTCCCCCAGGATATGGACATGATCTTCAATGCCGCCGACAACTGTATAGCGCACACCCAACCTATCCAATATCGCCCGCATGTATGCATGCACTCGCGGCACATCATCCGTGCGCAGGGGAACGGAATTGACATGGTATGTTACATGCCCATAATTCTGGTAATAGGTGTGACCCATAATACCGGGGATGCTAGCAGACGCAGTCGTATGTGTCAATACGGCACAGGAATTTCAAGCTGTTCCGGCAGGAAGCCGAACAGCATCATTGCCCCGCGCGCGAAGCGCGCGCTAGCTTTGCACCCCGCCGAATGGGGGGTGCTTCCAAAAATTCGCCCCACGTGTCAACGTGGGGATCGTCCCCCGTCCAAACCTCCCAGCCGAGAACCCCGCCCAGTCACGCCGTAGCATAGCGAAGGCGGACGAATGGCGGGGCGGTTGGACCTGTACCTTCCCAAATGTTTCTGGCCGTCATTACTGACAAATTTTGAAGAGCGGGGCCTCCATTTTTATAAAATTCCCCACCTCTTGTCCATCACAATGCCCTGTATAATCACAATGCAACCATTGGGACACATGTGGCGCTGCGGGCGTTCAGCGCATGCGCGGGTGGAGGGCGGACTTGGCCTTCAGGGAGGAGTTGAGGAGGTTGATCATCTGCTGCAGTTTTTCGGGCTGCTCTTGTGAGAGGTCGTGGCGCTCGGAGATGTCTTCGCGGAGGTTGTAGAGCTCGTATTTGTTCGTTTCGGGGAAGTGGATGAGCTTGAAGTCGCCGCAGACGATGGCGGATTGGGGGGAATAGGTGTCGCCCAAGGCGTGGGGGACCCAATTGTGGGGGAAGTGGAAGAGGATGGGGCGCGGGGATGCGGGGGCGGGTTCCCCGCGCAGGCGCGGCAGCAGGGATTGGCCGTCCACCTCCTGCACGGTGCGCGGTAGCTGCGTGTAGCCCGCCATTTGGAGGATGGTGGGGAAAAGGTCCTCACACACCACGGGGGCGGTGCAGATGCTGCGCGGGCGCGTGGTGCCGGGCCAGCAGACGATGAGGGGCACGCGGATGCCGCCCTCGTAGCAGGTGCCCTTTCCGCCGCGCAGGGGGTAGTTGGAAAGCGTGTCGCCCATGCGGCCGCCCTCCGCGCGCGCCAAGCCGCCGTTGTCCGACATGAAGATGAGGATGGTATTCTCCCGCAGGCCGCGGTGCTCCAGCCATTGCATGAGGTCGCCGAGGCTCTTGTCCATGCCTTCTATCAGGGCGGCATAGTTGCGCTCCGCCTGGCTCCAGGGGTGGCCGTCGTGCGGGTCGTCGTAATGGAAGCGGGTGTCGTGCGCGCGTTCGTCCAGCGGGCAGTGCACGGCGTAGTGCGCCATGTAGAGGAAGAAGGGTTTTCCCGCATGGCGGGGGTCGGTGGTGGCCTTTTGGAGGGTTGCCACGGCCTCGCGGGTGAGGGCCTCGGTGAGGAAGACGTCGTTTTCGCGGTATTCGGGCTTGTCCATACCGCGGACGGTGAAGGCGCCGGGGCCGTATCCGGTCTTGCCGCGGTAGTCGGCCAGGCCGCCGATTTCCGAGCCTGCGATGTTGTAGTCGAACCCGAAGAGCGTGGGGTTGGCGCCGGGGGTGTCCTTGGCACCCCAGTGGGCCTTGCCGCAATGAATGGTGACGTATCCCCTTTGGCGCAGCAGCTCCGGCAGCGGGGTGCAGATGGCGTAGGGCCGCTGCATGCGGTAGGAGAACACCTCCTCCGTGAGCGGATGGCGGCTCTGCCCCTGCGGTGCGGTGCCCTGCGGCTGGATGCCGTTCACGCACCAATCCGCGGGCGGCAGCATGGGGCAGTTCGGCTCGTCCGTCTCGTGATCCCGCGGGAGGGTCCAGTTGGTGACGCGGTGGCGGGCGGCGTTCATGCCGCTGATGATGCTGCAGCGGGAGGGGGAGCAAACGGGGGAGGCGTACGCGCGGGTGAACATCATGCCGGCATCCGCCAGGCGCTGCATGTTGGGGGTGCGGTAGCGGGCATTCAGGAACACGGGGCGCGGCGAGCCGTCCTGCGCGCGCCAGAAGGGCACGGAGGTATCCTCCCAGCCCATGTCGTCCACCAGAAAGAGGATGATGTTGGGCCGCTGCTGCGCCGCATGCGCCCAACAGAGCAAGGCGGCTGCGAGGGCGCACAGCTTGGAGATTGGGGAGCGCATGGCGGTACGGTTAGGCCTGGTGCGGCTTGCGGCGGCCGTGCGTCTCATCGTTCCACGCGGCGGTGGCGTATTTGGATTCCACCAGCTCCTGCACCGCGGCATCGAAACCGGCAAAGGGCTCTCTTGAACCGGGCGGCAGCACGTTCACTCGCGGAGCGAGCCCCTGCGCCAGCAAGAGCTCCCAGCCGGGCGCGGGGGTGCATTCCTGGAT
The DNA here is from genome assembly GCA_030523775.1 of Akkermansia sp. Classification (GTDB taxonomy): domain Bacteria; phylum Verrucomicrobiota; class Verrucomicrobiia; order Verrucomicrobiales; family Akkermansiaceae; genus Akkermansia. The sequence continues at coordinate 52,674 of JAUNHW010000016.1, read as the reverse complement.
AAGCCCCTGGTGCAGCACGGCACCCTTGCGGCGGCGCTGCCCGGCACCCGCCAGCTTGCGCCCGGCGGCATCCACGATATCGCTCTTCACCGGGCTGGCCCAGCAGGCGCGCCCGCCATCCGGGGCATCCTCCGTGAGCAGCGTGCACGGCACCCCGCTTGCCGCCAGCGCCTTGGCCAGCGCACCGTGAATCCACAGGTAGAGCTGGTCCGCCATGGGGTAGACCACCCCCTCCCGCGCGGGCAGGGTGACGGTGTAGGTGTAGCCGCTGCGGTGGTCCACAATGCCGCCGCCGGTCCAGCGGCGTATGTACTCCTGCGCGCCGGGGAAAATTCCCGCGGCTTCCGTGGCGGTGTCGAAGTAGCCGAAACTCACGGCGGGCAGAGCCCAGCCGTACACGCGCAGCCAAGCCTCGGGGCGCAGGGAAAGCACCTCGTCCGCCGCCATGTTGCACCAGCCCTTGCGGGGCACGGGGTCCACCCACAGGTTGATGCTCTGCGGCAGGGTGTCCCGGCCGGCATCCGGTGCCTGCATGAACGGGTTGTCCATGGGATTGTGAAAGCGCGGCCCTACAGCGGCTGGGGCGGCATCACCGTGGTGGAGTACGAGCGCGTGTAGCGGTGGAAGAAGTCTGCCGCCTTGGGTGGGCGGCGGCGCTTCTGGCGCACCTGCTCCATAATGTTGGCGCCCTCCTCCGTGAGCACGGTCATGGCAATGTTCACGCTGTCTATGCGCGGGTTGTAGAGAATCTTGCCGTCCACCTCGATGCGGTCTCCGTACACCTCAATCTCCTTCTCCTTGCCGTTGGAGGTGATCACGGGCACCACGGCGGTCTCATAGTTGGGGTAGCCGCGCTCGGGGTCGCCCTTGCCCACGGAATGGCGGATGGTGAAGGTGACGTTGAACTCCAGGATATCCTCGCACAGGAAGTACTGCTCATCGTCCGCCTCATACGGGGCGTACGCGGTCTTGAGGTTCAGCGTGCCCAGCAGGCGCTCAAAGGTGGTGCGCGGCGTCACCAGGTGGCGGTACAGGGAGAAGCGCGGGAAACTCTGCTCCTGGCCGGACTTCTTGTCCGCCGGCAGGTTGAGCACCTGGTCACGGTACATCAGGCGGTAGCCCACGCAGAGCACGTCTCCCTGGGTTTCGTTGTTGTGGGCGCGGGTGTCGCGGTAGGAGCGGCGCAGGGATTCGTTGCTGCTCACGGCGGGGTTGCGGTCCACGGTGCTGGTGAAGAACACGCACTGGGCGGAGCGGGGGATTTGCATTTCCTTGTTCACGCCCTTCAGCTCCTTGTCGGCACGGGCGAAGAGCCACTCGTACCGGTTGTCGCCGATGCGCCACTGCATGGCCTCGAAGTCATGGCTCACGCAATCCATGGCCAGGCGCGCGCGGGAGCCGGTGCTGATATCCTCCTGCACCAGGCGCCAGATATCGATGCCCTTGGTGGTCATCTGCATAATCACCAGCACCAGGATGGCGGTGATGGCCATGGCGGTCATCAGCTCAATGAGCGTGAAGCCGCGCCGTATCATGTTCTTGAAAGTCTTCATGGCTTATCGGCGGAATGAGAGGTTGGCGGAGAAGGCGGGGCGCCCCAGGCGCTTCCACGGCTTGTTCTTGTAGCGCGCCGGGTTGGGGGGCGACATGATGTAGAAATCCGCACGGTAGTAGACGATGGCGCCGCGGACGGTGTTGTTCTCTTCAATGGCGAAGCGTTCCGGGGACTGTGCGCCCTTGATGGTGCCGGATTCCTTGGCGGGCTTGAAGGTGCCGTTGTTCTGGCGCTCCAGCTCCGTCATGCGCACCAGGAACACATTGCCCACGGCATCCTTGATTTCCCTGCTGTGCACGGGATCGTCCATGGGGCAGGCGATGGTGATGAGCTGGGTGTGGCCGTTGGGCTGGTTGGCGTTGGCGGGGAGCGCCGGGTAGGTGCCGTCCGGGCGCACTCTCTCACGCGTATCCGCGCGGTAGGAGAAGATGACGATGGAGGTGCTGGGCTTCTCCGACCTGCGCATCCAGTGGAAGGCCTTGTCAAACGGGGTGATGAAGCTGGTGGAAGTGGAGGTTTGGGCGGATTGGGGGGCCTGCTCCCTGCCGCGCAGCATGCTCATTTCCGTACGCAGCACGGTGGTGATGCGCTCTGCCTCCTGCCGCGCCATGGCCTGGCGGATCATGCCGCGGGCCGGCACGAACACCACCAGGAACAAGGAAAGCAGCACGCCTACTAGGCCAATGGCGAGCAGCGTCTCCACCAAGGTGAAGCCGCCGTGCCGTGAGCTGGGGTTGTGTCTCGTCATAACTTGAAAGTCTCTTTAGTTTTGGATGGTTTGGTCAATGGTGCGCAGGCGGGTGGTGTTGCCGTTGGGCCACACCACTATGCCCTTGGCCCCGGCGGGGCGCTTCTGGTCGTCCACGGAGGCGGGGACGATACCGTCCTTGGCCACCTTGCCGCTGCCGGGGTGGCCGTAGATGAAGACCATGCGCTGAGCGCGCGTGGCGTTGCCGGGGTTTGCCCCGGGTGCCACAAAGCGGCCTTTCTCGTCAAACTCGATGCAGTAGATGTTCGTCTTGCCCTTGTTGGAGAGGCGGGCGGAGTCCTGCCCCAGGCCGTCCTCCCCGTCCATCCATTCCACGGAGCGGCTGTAGTGCGGGCTGAAATACACGCCGCTGGGCAGCATCACGCCGGCGGAGGTGGACACCCACTTGCCCTTGTGCACCACATCCGTGCCGTCGGCCCCAACGCCCTTGCCATCGTTCTTCTTGAACATCTGCACCGTCATGTAGCGCAGGTGGCGGGATGTGCGTTCCGCGGCGGTGCGGGGGTCGTCCGCTATAATGATGCGCGTGTAGGTGTCGTTCCCCTGCGCGGTGGCCCGCGCCTCCCGCACCAGGGATTCCATCATGTCCACGGCACTGTCCATGCTGCGGCCCTTGCCGGGGTCGCGCAGCACGCTGGCGGCCATAACCATCATGAGACTGATGATGGCGATGACAACCATGAGTTCAATCATGGTGAAAGCGCCGTGGTGTTTGCTGCTGTAGCGTTTCATAAACTTGAAGGACCGGACTTGAATTCGGTTGACCCATATCCTAGCATCCCGCGCCCCGCAAAGCAATCTTTTTTTATGGGAAAACAGCGTGGGCGCAAGAGTTTTTAGCATTGACGAAACAGGGGAAATGCTGTATATGCACGCGGGATGAGTATTCTGGAATCACTGATTATGGGATTGGTGGAAGGGCTCACGGAGTACCTTCCCGTGAGCTCCACCGGGCACCTGATTATCACGCAGTACCTGCTGGGGCTGGAGGATACGAATGCCATGAAGGCGTTCGAGATATGCATTCAGGGCGGGGCCATTCTGGCGGTTCTGGGATTGTATTTCCAACGTGTAGCAGCCATGGTTCGCGGAGCACTGGGCAAGGATGCCGCCGGGCTGCGCATGCTTGTGAACACCGTGGTGGCCTTCCTGCCCGCCGCCGTGATCGGCCTGCTCTGCAACGACTACATAAAGGAGTACCTTTTCAACGCCACCACGGTCATGGTTTCCTGGGCGGTTGGCGGCATTGTCATCCTCCTGTACGTGGCCGCCCGCAACAAGGGCGGCCAGGGTTTCGGCGGGCAACCGCTGGAGCAGCTCACCTGGAAGGGCGCTCTGGGCGTGGGTTTCATGCAGTGCATTGCCATGTGCCCGGGGGTGAGCCGCAGCCTCATGACCATGCTGGGCGGCCTGTGCGTGGGCCTGAGCGTGGCGGCGGCTGTGGAGTTCAGCTTCATCCTGGGTCTCATCACGCTGGGTGCCGCCACCTGCCATGATGCGGTGAAGTACGGCTCCCACATGGTGGAGGACATAGGCTGGGGCCCCATGGTAGCCGGCACGGTGATGGCCTGGGCGAGCGCCTGGGTGGCGGTGAAATGGATGGTGGGCTACCTGAACCGGCACAGCCTGTCCATCTTCGGCTGGTACCGCCTGGCGGCCGCAGCGGTGATGCTGCTGCTCATCTGGAACGGCTTCGAGGTGCCGCAGGATGCCCCGGAACCGGCGGAGGCTCCCGCCGCAGAGGTGCAGAAATAATTCTTTCCCTGCGCCGGGCGCGGGTGTAGAATGAGCGGGTACGCCATCATGTCCATCCTCAAATCCATAGGCAACGGCTGCATCGATAAAACCTTCATCTCCTGGTTCACGCCCAAGTGGCGCAGGCAGGGGTGCGAGGTGGCGGGCATCCTTTCCCGCTATATCAAAACGTACCGCCACAAGCTGCCGGAAAGCGAGCTGCAGGAGTGCACCTCCCTGCTGGGCAGGCTCCGCACCGCCCTGCACAACTGGGACGGGGAGGAAACAGACCGCATCACCAAGCTGGTGGCGGTGCACTGCGAGAACATGCCCGGGTTCAAGCGCAACCCCGTGCTGGAGGTGGTGGAGTCCTTCTTCGTCATCATGGTGGTCTTCCTGGGCATCCGCACCTACTACGCGCAGCCCTTCCGCATCCCCACGGGGTCCATGCAGCCCACGCTCAACGGCATCATCGTGCACCCGGTGGATGAAATCCCCGCCGCGCCCAAGCGCTGGTGGGATTTGCTCACGCTGGGCAGCTCCTACGTGGAGGCCGTGAGCGATGCCAACAAGCAGCTGGTGAACATAGAGGACCACCCCAAGTACAAGCTGTTCACGGAAACGGTGCTCAGCTTCAACGACGGCTCCAAGGTGTACCTGCCCTCCGCCAAGGGCGCGGTCATCCAGTACCTGCAGGAACAGGGCAAGATACGCACCACGCCCTCCGGCGTGCTCAAGCTGGGCCGCTTCCGCGCCGGGGAAACCATCATCCGCGCGCGTGTGGATGCGGGTGACATGGTGGTGGTGAACCGCGTGGCCTACCATTTCCGCAAGCCGGAACGCGGGGAGCCCTTCGTGTTCGACACCCGCGGCATCAACACCAGCATGCAGGCCCCCGCTCTGGGGCAGCTGGAGGACCAGATGGCCGGCACCCACTTCATCAAGCGCCTTTGCGGCCTGCCGGGAGACAAGGTGGAAATACAGACCCCCACGCTCTTCGTCAACGGCACCCCGGCTGCGGAATTCGGCATGCAGCGCGTCATGGAGCGCAAGGCCCCCTACAACCCCGTGGGCTACCAAACGCTGGAGAAGGAGCGCAACCCCCTGGCCTATCTCACGAGCGAGGGCAACAAGGTGCTGCTCAACCCCACGGAACCGAATCTGCGCGAGTACCTGGCCCTGGGCGACAACACCACCAAATCCCTGGATTCCCGCTTCTGGGGCCCGGTGCGCCAGTTCAACATCCTGGGCCCCGCCTGGTTCACCCTCTGGCCCTTCACGGAGCACTGGGGCGGCATTGACTAACCCCCTTCCCATCCACGCGCCATGCCGGAATCCGAATCTGACACCATCACCCGCAACGCCAAGTCCAACCTGGCCTTCACCCTGGTGAACCTGCCGGAGGAGGAGCGCATCCACATGGCCCAGTTCTATGCCTTCTGCCGCATTGTGGACGACATTGTGGACGAACCCGGCATGACCCCGCAGCAGCGCCACGAAGCGCTGGACCGCTGGGTCTCCGTGGTGCGCGGCTCCTGCGAGCCGGACCCCGGCATCGAAAGGGAGGTGCGCACGCTCATCGATGACCTGCACCTGGACACGGAGCCCATGCTGGAGCTCATAGCGGGCTGCCGCGGGGACATCTCGCCCGTGCAGCCGGCCACGCGGCGGGAGCTGCTGGCGTACTCCTACAAGGTGGCGGCCTGCGTGGGGCTCACCAGCGCCGCCGTGATGGGCGCCACGGATGCCGCGCGGGACTACGCCGTGGCGCTGGGCCACGCGCTGCAGCTGGTGAACATCCTGCGGGATGTGGCGGAGGACTGCCGCAAGTACGGCCGCTTCTACCTGCCGCTGGACGACATGGAGCTCTTCGGCGTCACGCACGAGGACATCCGCCAGCAACGCTACAGCTACCGCATGCGCCAGCTGCTGGCGTACGAGGCCGCGCTGGCGGAGCGCTATTTCGGCGAGGCGGAGGAGCGCTACCAGGCCCTCTCCGTGGAAGACCGCAACGCCCTGGTGCCCGCCCAGGCCATGAGCCTCATCTACCACACCATTCTGGAGAAAATGCAGGCGGACGAGTTCCGCGTGTTCGAGCGCCGCTACAGCGTGGGCAACTTCCGCAAGCTCTGGTTCATGCTGCGCGCGCGCTTCGGCACCGTGGAAATGCCCTCCATGCCCAACATGCCCGGCCTGGCGGATTGGGCCTTCCTCAAGAAGAGGGAGAACAGCGGGAAGTGAAACGCCTTTTGCCCTGTTTCCCAGACTGCCGCTAACAATTATTTTGTTAGATTGCGGAAGGCGGCGGTGCTGTGGCATGTTATGCGTGTTCCGTGCAGATACCCGTTCTGTGCGGGCACACAGAAGATAAACACTGCATCATAAGACCATGACCCAGAGAAACATCACCAGGTACACGTATGAAACCACTTCCTTCCAGGGCTGGAGGCTCAGCATCTGCCGCAAGTGGAACCAGTTCACCAAGTACTTCTCAGACCGCCAGTACGGCACGGAAGAGGCCGCCCTGCAGGCCGCCCTGGAAATGCGGGACCAAATATACGCCGCCCTGCGCCAGGAACCGGAAAACCCGCGCGCCGTCTTCGAGCGTTTCAAATCCGCCGTGCCGCAGCAAGGCTCACCCGCCGCCGCACGGAATTGACATCTCCCCCGCAAGGCACCTTCAACGCCCGCACGGTTTTTTTCCGCGCGGGCGCTCAATTTTCTTGCCCAACCGCCGTGATGCCCGTAAAATACGGTTCATATGAAAACCCGCCATCTCCTCACCCTTGCCATATGTGCCGCCCTCTGCTGCTCAGCCCGCGTTCAGGCAGCCACCGCCCTGGGACTCACCGCAGAGGAAATGACCCAGCTCTACGGCGCAGACTTTGCCCGCCAAACCTCAGAGGCGCAAAAGCTCATGGACGAGGAATGGGATGCGGACATGGAGGAGGAAAAGGCCGAGGAGGTGCAGACGGAAGAGCCCGCACCCGAAACCCCGCAGCCCGCGGAACCGGCGGCAGACGATTCCCCCGAACCGGATACGCCCGCCACAGACACGCAGGAACAGAAGCAGGAGCCAGCCGCGGAAACAAAGGACGACAAGGCCAAGAACGATGACAAGGCCAAGAGTGCAGGCAAGAAGAAAATCATGAAGAACACCATTCTGCTGGTGAAGACCAAGCGCGCGGTGGACGCCAAGATCAAGTACTCCCGCAACAACATCACCACCCTGCGCAAGAAGCTTTACGGCGTTGCCAAAAAGTACGATGTGCGCCCCTCCGCGAGCTATTGCGGTGGGGAATACAGCTCTCGCCTGAAGAACCTGGATCTCATCGTGGTGAAGAACTCTCAGGAGGCCATCCAAAAGTACAAGGACGCCATTCCCCAGCTCTGGGCCTTCAGCAATGAACTCAATGAACATATCGAACAAGGCATGAAGACCGTCGGCAAGACCAAGAACAAGGTGCTGCTCTCCTTCAAGCCCGGGGACATCCTGCCACAGGATGGCAGCGAAACGGAAAAGGACCTCATCGACAAGTTCAACTACGGCAACATCAACTCCTACGGGACCGACTACTAAAAAAGGAGCTTTGGGCTTGAAAAAATCACAGGCACGTGCTAGAAAGGACGCGTCTTTATGGATGCCATATACTATGTGATTATCGGCATGCTTGCCGTGCTGTCCGTGTCCGGTCTGATTGTGGGCGTGAGCAACGATGCCTGCAACTTCCTGAACTCTGCGGTGGGCTGCCAGGCGGCCAAGCGGCGGGTGGTGGTCACCATCGCCTCCGTGGGCGTGGTGCTGGGCGCCTCCTTCTCCAGCGGCATGATGGGCGTGGCACGCAACAACATGTTCGACCCCTCCCTGTTCACCTTCCACGACATGATGCTGCTGTATCTGGCGGTGATGGTGGCAAACATTGTGCTGATGGAGATTTTCTACGTGCTGCGGCTCCCCACCTCCACCACGGTGGTGCTGGTGTTTGCATTGCTGGGCGCGGGGCTGGGCATGGCGGCGTACGACAGCTCGCTGGCGGACCGCGTGCACGGCATCGCCAACTACATCCGCGCAGACAAGGCGTTCCAGATTGTGCTGGCCATCTTCGGCTCCGTGGCGTGCGCGTTCGTGCTGGGTTCGACGGTCATGTGGGTATCACGCCTGGTGCTCACGTTCCGCTACGCGCGCATGTACCGCAGGATAGGCCCTCTGTGGTGCGGCACGGCGTTCACCTGCATCACCTACTTCGCCATCTTCAAGGGGCTGGCCAACAGCCCGCTGGTGGCGGATACGCCCACCTTCGCCATGCTGAAGGCCAACGTGCTGCCCTTCATGTGCTGCGCGTTCCTGTTCTGGGTGGTGGTGGCGGCGTTCCTGCAGTACGTGTGCCGCGTGAACACGCTGCGGCTCACGGTGCTGGGCGGCTCCTTCTCCCTGGCCCTCTCCTTTGCCGGCAACGATTTGGTGAACTTCATCGGCCCGTTCATGGCGGCGCTCAGCTCCGTGCGCGACTGCATGGGGCATGACCCCCACACGTTCATGATGGGTTCCCTGAACGGGGCGGGCAGCCCTGCGGATATGATTTACCTGGTGCTGGCGGGCTTCATCATGGTGGGCGTGCTGTTCTTCTCCAAGCGCATCCAGAAGATTTCCCAGACGGAGCTCAAGCTCTCCTCCGCCAACACCAGCAAGGAGCGTTTCGGCTCCAGCCCGCCCGCACGCATGCTCGTGCGCGGCACCATCAACACCATGCGCTTCATTGAGAAGGTTTCCCCCAAGCGCCTCTCGGATTTCGTGGGCAGCCGCTTCGCCCCCCTCACCCCGGAAGAGGAAACAGGTGCCCTGTACGACCAGGTGCGCGCCTCCGTGAACCTCACCATCGCCGCTGTGCTCATCTCCATCGCCACCTCCTTCGGCTGGCCCCTCTCCACCACATACGTCACCTTCATGGTGGCCATGGGCTCCTCCCTGGCGGACCGCGCCTGGGGGCGTGACAGCGCGGTGTACCGCATCACCGGCGTGCTCACCGTGGTGGGCGGCTGGTTCCTCACGGCCTTCGCAGCCACCGCCATGGCTTTCGGCATTGCCATCGCCATGGCCTCCGGCGGCCTCTGGGGCATCATCGGCATGATGGTGCTGGCGCTCGCCCTGCTCGTCAAATCCTTCTTCTTCGGGTCCGACGACTCGCCGGAAATCTCGCTCATCGATGTCAAGAACGAAGCCTCCATCCGCGAGTACGGCCTGCAGGCATCCGGCCACCTGGGCCGCATGGTGGCCATCTACAAGGCCATGGTGAAAGCCCTGCTCAGCGAGGACCGCGATTCCCTCAAGCGCCTCCGCAAGAAGGCGCGCTCCCTCCACCGCGACCTCGAGAACATCGACGAGAACGAGGTGCAGCCCACGCTCGCCCAGCTCCCGCGTGAATACGCCGAGCGCGGCCAGCTCATCTACCGTATCGACCACATCTCCATCGCCGCGTGCGAGCGCCTGCTCGCGCTCGTCAAGGCCGCCTTCACGCACATCGACAACAACCACGCCGGCCTCAACGAGGCCCAGGGCAAGGACCTCCTCGCCCTGGTGGAAAAAATCGGCCGCTTCTTCCCCAACCTCACGGACATGCTCAAGGCCGGAGACTACGCCGGCATTGAATCCATGCTGGAAACGGTGGACAAGCTGGGCGACGACTTCGCGGACTGCATCAAGCGCCACCTGGTCATCGGCGGGGAGGACGAGGGAGGCCTGCGCAACAGCATCCTCTACCTCACCCTCCTCAACGAAACCCGCGCCATGGTGAGCCACGCCTTCGCCCTCATCGGCCGCATCAAAGAGCTTTTCGCGGGAAAATAGCGGGCTTGCCGATGTGAGACACATGGAACAAAACCAATCCGGCGAACAGAACGTTGAGGGCGACCTCTGGGAGGACGCTTGGCACGTGCCGAACGGCGCACGCCCGCGCAAGTGAATTTGCCCTGTTTTTTGCGTTGGCTTTAAACTTGCCGTAGCCTGACATGCGTGATACACTGCCGTGTGGACGCGTGTGGAGAGTATCCACCGCTCCCAGACAAAATCCCACGCACAACAATGAGCGACGACACGATGTAACACGGCGAGCGGAATTCCCTGTCGCGGGACGCGCAACTTATCAACGACATCGCCCATATCGTTGAGCAGGCGCGGCAGCGCGTGCGCACTGCCGTGAACACGGCCATGGTGTACGCCTACTTTGAAATCGGTCGCCATATTGTGGAGTATGAGCAAGGCGGCAACACGCGTGCCGATTACGGCAAACGTCTTCTCAACGAACTGTCTGCCGCCCTGACCTCGCGTTTGGGCGATGGCTGGGGATACACTCTCCTCTACAACATCAGACGTTTTTATCTCGCATACGCAGCGAAAGAGCCCTCCTCCGCAGACCACAACCAATTGGCAACTAAACTCATAGGGAATCCCGAACCTAGGACAGACGAATTCTTCACACACTGTATGGAGAATTCAAAAGACGGAGCCGTTACTCCCCTTTTCTCCTTGTCTTGGAGCCATTACTTGATTCTTATTCGCATTAAAGACGAAGGTGCGCGCTCGTTCTATGAAATCGAGTGCGCACGGCAGGACTGGAGCGTGCGCCAGCTGCAACGGCAGGTCAATTCCTGCCTGTACGAGCGTCTGGCCCTCAGCCGCGACAAGGATGCCGTGCTGGCCCTGGCTAGCGAGGGACATGTCGTTTCCAAGCCGTCCGATATCATCAAAGATCCCATCATGCTGGAATTCCTGGGGCTCAAGCCGGAGGATGCCTACACCGAGTCAAAGCTGGAGACCGCCATCATCGACCGCATGCGCGATTTCCTGCTGGAACTGGGCAAGGGTTTCCTATTCGAGGCCCGTCAAAAGCGGTTCACCTTCGACGAGGAACACTTTTACGTGGATCTCGTCTTCTACAACCGCCTGCTGCAGTGCTACTGCCTCATCGATTTGAAAACCGACAAGCTCACCCACCAGGATTTGGGGCAGATGCAGATGTACGTGAACTATTTCGACCGGCACGTGCGCCAGCCGTTCGAGAAACCCACCATCGGCATCCTGCTTTGCAAGGAGAAGAACTATGCCCTTGTGGAACTCACCCTTCCCGAAGACGCCAACATCTACGCTTCCTCCTACGAGCTTTACCTGCCGGACAAAGCTCTCCTGCAAGCCAAGGTGAGAGAATGGATTGCCGAATTCGAGAGCAACGAGGCCGGCGATTGATTTGCGATTGATACAGCCGGGCGCGCCTTATTCATTACGTGATGCGTGCTTGACACGCGCGCGCGAAGTGGTAGTCTTTGTGGTAACGAGGAGACGGGAGCCCCGCGGCGCCCGGCCCCGGATTTTAACCTAGAAAACAGATAGATATGAACCGTATCATCACCCCGATTGTTGCGCTGGCGCTCACGGTGCCGTTTGCGCAGGCCCAAACCGCAGCCCCCGCCGCACCGGCGGCACAGGCCGTGCAGCAAACCGCACCGGCCGCTGCCCCGCAGCAGCTGCAGGCCCTTCAGCAGGATCCGCAAATCCTCTCCGGCGAGCTGCCCAACGGCGTACACTACATCATCCGCCCCACCACGGAACCGGCGGGCCGCGCGTGCATCCGCCTGTACACCAAGCACGGCTCGCTGAACGAGGACGAGACAACCACGGGCATCTCCCACTTCCTGGAGCACATGATGTTCAACGGCAGCCGCCACTACAAGCGCGGCGAGCTCATTCCCGCCATGCAGAAGCTGGGCCTGGAGTTCGGCGGTGATGTGAACGCCTACACCGGGCTGGAGCAGACCGTCTACATGATGGACCTGCCGAACCTGAAGGACGAGACGGTTGACTTCTGCTTCACGGTGATCCGCGACTTCGGTGACGGCTCCCTGCTGGAGGACGATGCCATCGACCACGAGCGCGGCATCATTGTGAGCGAGCTGAAGGCGCGGGACTCCGCAAGCTACCGCGCCAGCATCGCGTCCATGCGCTTCCTGATGAACGGCACCAAGGTGCCGGACTTCCTGCCCATCGGCACGGAGGAGGTCATCCGCGGCGCCAGCTACGACACCATCCGCAACTTCTACAAGGAAAACTACCTGCCCCGCCGCATGACCGTCATTGTTACCGGCGACTTCAAGCCGGAGCAGGCCAAGCAGTGGGTGGAGAAATACTTCGGCGACATGCGCGATGTGCCCGGCCGCCCCAACGAGGACCGCGGCAAGATTGCGGACCTGGGCCCGGGAGAAGTGGTCATCCCCAACCCGGAAAACGCCCAGACCAGCATCTCCATCAACGTGACGGACAACTACACCCCGCGCCCCGACACCATCGAGCAGCGCGTGAAGGATTTCCCCGGCAGCATGTGCCGCGCCATGCTCAACCAGCGCCTGGCCCGCATGACCCGCAAGCCGGACTGCCCGTTCCTGGCCGCCCGCATTGCCAAGGGGAGCGACCTGCACGTGCTGGATGCCTTCAGCGTGAACGTGACCTCCGAACCCGGCAAGTGGAAGGAGGCCTTGCGCACCGTCACGGAGGAAGTGCGCCGCGCCGCCAAGTACGGGTTCTCCAAGCAGGAGCTTGACGAGGTCATCACCTCCGCCCGCGCCGGGCTCACCCAGCTGCAGAGCACCTGGACCACCGTCTCCGCCAAGGAGATGGCCAGCAGCATTGTGGATTGCCTGGACGAGGACGAAATCATCACCGCCCCCGCAGAGGACCTGCGTGCGTTCGAGGAGGGTGTGAAGCTGGTGCAGGAGCACCCGGAGCTCTGCCAGCAGGAACTGGTCAATGATTTCAAGAGCGACCGCGCCCGAATCATCCTCACCGGAACCGTGCCGGAAGGCGTGGATGCCCCCCAGCTGCGCAAGGCATACGATGCCGCGCTCAAGACCGAGGTGGCCAAGCCCGCCGACCAGAAGGAGCTCAAGTTCGCCTATGACAAGGTGGGCGAACCCGGCTCCATCATCGTGCAGGACACCATCGAGGACATCGGCGTCACCACGCTCACCCTCTCCAACGGCGTGCGCGTCAACCTGAAGCCTATCGATTTCAAGAAGGGCAGTATCTCCGTCTCCGCAGCGGTGGACGGCGGCTCCCTGCGCCTGGCAGGCACGCCCGGCCTGAACACCATGGCCGGCGCGGTCATGGGTATGGGCGGACTGGAGGCGCACTCCGTCACGGACCTGGAGCGCATCCTGGCCGGGCATGTGGCGGGCGTGGGCTTCGAGGCCTCACAGGACCGCTTCATCTTCGGCGGCGGCACCACGCCGCAGGATTTCGAGCTGCAGTGCAAACTGGTGGTGGCGCGCATCCTGCACCCCGGCTGGCGCAAGGAGGGCGAGCTGCTGCTGCGCCGCGCCCTGCCCGCCACCTACAAGCGCGTGCTCACCACGCCGAACGGCGCCTTCGCCATGCAGTCCGGCCGCGCCATGTTCGGCAACGATTCCCGCTTTGTGATGCCGGAGCAGAAGGAGGTGGAGGCCTGCAACACCGAGATGGTGAAGAAGGCCCTCACCCCGTACCTGAAGGACGGCGCCATGGAGGTCACCATCGTGGGTGACTTCAAGGTGGCGGACGTGCTGCCGGTGATTGAGCGCACCTTCGGCGCCATGCCCAAGCGCGCCGCGGAGTTCACCCCGCTCACGGACGAGGAGCGCACGGTGAACTTCCAGCCGTGGGGCCAGCGCAAGTTCCTGCGCTACGACACCGAGCTGGACAAGACCATCGTGGCGCAGGTGCGCCCCGCCGGCGACGGCATGGACCTGAAGCGCAACCGCCGTCTGGAAATCCTCACGGACATTGTGCGAGAGAAGCTGTTCGACGGCCTGCGCGCCGAGCTGGGCGAAACCTACTCCCCCAGCGTGGGAGTGACCGGCAACCGCAACTTCAAGGACGCCGCCTTCATCACCTGCGCCTCCGCGGGCGTGAAGGGCAACCGCGAGAAGGTCAACGCCGCCATTGATATCATCCTCGGCAAGATCGGCCAGGGCGAAATCACCCAGGAGGACGTGGACCGCGCCGTGCTGCCCATGATTTCCGGCATCGAAAAGCAGTTCCGCGACCCCGGCTTCTGGGGCGGCATCCTCACCAAGCTGCAGAGCGACACCAAGCCCCTGCAGACCCTCCGCGAGGTCCTGCCGGACCTCAAGTCCGTGAAGCTGGAGGAAATCCAGCAGCTCGGCAAGGAGGTGTTCAGCACGGACAAGACCAACTACTTCTTCACCGTGCCCAAGGACTTCGACAAGGACGCCCCCGTGAAGGAGGAGCAGCCCGCTTCCCTTACCAAGGGCCCCAAGTGCCCCGCCACGCAGGGCGCCCCCTACCACATCGTCGTCTCCAAGGACACCCTGGCCGCGGAAGGCTGGGCAGAGGTGGTGGAGGCCCTCAAGGCCAAGCATGAGGGTGCCACCGTGCACGAGGTGGCGGACCTGAAGCAGGATACGCTCAAGGATGCCCTGCACGGCACGGAGGCCCACTACGTGGCCTACGTGATGCGCCCGCAGGAAATCACCCAGCCCATGGTGAACGTGCTCAACCGCGTGGCCCGCCAGATAGACGACGACCCGTGGGGCGACTGCCTGTGGGGCATGGTGACGGGCTACGAGGCCAAGGACGCGCTGCGCATTGCCAAGGACGCCAAGCCGCTTGTGGTGAAGCGCCTGCTGGGCAGCACGAACGTGGACCCCTCGCGCTTCGAGCACAGCTACTGCATCACAGACTGGGGCGGCTTCCCCATCCTGGAGCAGAGCGGCTACACCAAGCCCAAGGAGACCAAGTACGACCCCAACACCCCGGAAGGCAAGAAGGTGTATGAGGAAGGCGTGCAGGGGCTTTTCGCCAACCAGCTCGCCACCCAGAAGCCGCAGATGATTGTCTCTGCCAGCCACGCCACGGAGTTCAACCTGGAGATGCCGTTCAGCAAGGGTATCATCTTCCCCGCCAACAACCGCTTCTACCAGCTTCCCGCCAACCGCTTCCGCGATTTCTCCATCGCGCTCGGCAAAGCCATGCAGGGGCACCCGGAGGCCCTGGCCAAACTGGCGGCGGACAACAAATTCCCCGTGATTGAACCGGACGGCGAGACCCGCATCTGGATGCCCGTGGGCAACTGCCTCTTCGGTGATGCCTACGGCACCAACCAGAGCATGGCCATCACCGCCATCTCCGCCTACACCGGCAACCAGCTCGTGGGATACACCGTACCCTCCTGGTACGGAAAAGGCGGCTGGGGTACCCTGGGCACCTTCACCAACAGCGTGGCCGGTATCACCCTGGCGGAGGCCGTGGCCACCAACAACCAGTTCATCCTGCACGAGACCATGCAGCTCAACCCGGACCTCATGAAGATTTCCTTCGACGAGCCCCAGTTCAACCCCCGCCTGCTGCTCGGCAAGATGCTCAACAACCGCATCGCCATCGATCAGGAGAAGGTCCAAGACTACCTCGGCCTCGTGCATGACCGTGATGTCATTGCCTTCTACGGAGACCCCGCCTGGAGCGCCACCGTGGACGAATCGCACGTGCAGTCCCCCTACACCGTGGAGTGGACCGGCAAGCGCCAGTTCACCATCACCGCCAACCGCGACACCAAGGAGCGCTGCGCCGTGTGGTTCCCCAACACCAGCATCGGCCACACCGGGGCCAAGGGCTGTGACGCCAAGGATGCCGTGTACACCAATGATTTCATCCTCTTCCCCACCATGGATATGAAGAAGGGTGAGACCAAGGTGGTGAACATCCGCTAATCGGTATCGCATATCTTCAAGCCGGCCCGGTGTTTCGCCGGGCCGGCTTTTTGCATCCGTTTTCCCTTGCTGAAGGCGGGAAAAGATAGTAGGATGGCGGCATGGTGGACGAGATGATGGGCGGCGTGATGGGGCTGGAGTTTCCCGTGGTGGGGAATTTCCCCTTCACGGAATCGCGCAGCTGTATCTTTGTGAACAGCGGGCGCGCCGCCCTGCAGCTGCTTTTGCAGAACAGGGAGGAAAGGCCGCGGCGCGTGCTGGTGCCGCGCTTTGTGTGCGACACCGTGATGCAGCCCATGAAGCGGCTCTCCATCCCGGTGGAGCGCTACCACTGCAATGACCAACTGCGCCCGGAGCTGCCGGAGGATTTGCGAGAGGACGATGTTCTGCTGCTGGTGAACTATTTCGGCTTCACGGGGCGGGCGGTGGAAGAGGCGGCGCGCCAGCACCGCGGCACGAGCATTGTGGATGCCACCACGGCCCTCTTCTCGCAAACGCAGCTGCCGTGTTTCTACAGCCCGCGCAAATTCTGCGGCCTGGCGGACGGCGGCGTGGCGTGCGATTCCCGCGACTTCAGCATCTACCCGAATGACACGGACTCCTCCGCCGTGAAATCCCTCTTCCTGCTGGAGCGCCTGGAAACCGGATTCTCCCTGGCAAGCCACCTCTGCGAGCTGGCGGAGCAGGACCTGAACACGGAGCCGCGCGACATGTCACCCGTCACGCGCAGCCTGATAGGCGCATACGATTTCGACACAATCCGGCGGCGCCGCCTGGAGAACTATGCCGCCCTGCACCGCCTGCTGGGCGGCATCAACCGCCTGGAGCTGCCGGAGCATGCACCCGCCGCACCCATGTGCTACCCGCTGGTGAGCGGCATACCGGACCTGCGCGACAGCCTGATTGATGCAGGCGTGGCACTGCCGCTCTTCTGGCCGGAAGTCATCAAGGCCACCACGGCAGAAAGCGTGGAGAACCGCCTGGCGCGCACCCTGCTCCCCCTGCCGCTGGACCAGCGCTACACCCCGGAGGACATGGAGCGCCTGGCCAGCCTGGTGCTGGGGAAATAAGGCATCCGCGGTTTCTGAAGAACACCCGGATGGCGAATGGGGTTCTTGACGCACGCGCGCGCGTACGCTAGAATGCAGGCACGCCTTTCCATGAACAACCAGCTCTACATCTACGACTGCCTGACGGCCAAGCTCTGGTCGTCCGACGGCGTGTTCATGACCATCGGCTCCGGGGAGAAGAGCACGTTCCGCATCCCGATGCAGGGAGAGAACGGGGGCTCGTTCACGCAGCGTGACGGCAGCTGCCGCTTCTTCCCGCACGGGCACATTGAAAAATACTCGCTCAACGGGGTGGTCATGAACACGGACGTGGTCATCAAGCCGGAAACCATGTACCTCTTCGTGCTGGATTGCGGGTGTTTCGTGTGCTGGTACGGGGACCCGGCGAACAAGCCGGATTTCGAACAGTACGATCCGAACGTGTGGTTCCTGTACAACACGGAGAACCACGAATGGTACGGCCCCTACTCGCTAAGCGACCTGCCGACGATTGCGCAGGATTTCCCGCCGGAGGTGCTGGTGACTTTCCAAGGGCTGGAAAACTGCGCGTTCTACCTGAAGGACATGCTGGCCGTGGCCGTGTTCGCCTCCCGCCTGGAGAAGAAGGCGGCATCCACCACGGCGGAGGACGCCGATGCGCCGGAGCTGCTCTGCCCCAACTGCTGGGAGAAGTTCCGCGCCGGGCAGGAGCTGGCAATCGCCGTGCACCCGGACCTCCGCGGCGACAGCATCCTGGGCGCGGACGCCATGCTGCGCTTCAAACCCACGGAGCGCAACTGGCAGGGGCTGCCCATTGATGCCAAGGGCTCCCCCTGCTCCGATTACGCATGCCCGCACTGCCACACCAAGCTGCCGCCGTTCTTCACGGGCACGCAGCAGCACCTGCTCTCCCTGGTGGGGGTGCCTGCGGCGGGCAAGTCATACTTCCTGGCGGCCCTGGTGCGCGAACTGGAGCTGGAATTCCCGCGTGATTTCGGCATGCCGTTCCGGGATGCAGACCCCATCATCAACGAACCGTTGAACGACATGCGCATGCGCCTCTTCTCCGCCAAGAGCCCGCAGGAGGCCTACATCGGCAAGACCCAGCTGCAGGGCCGCCTGTACCACAAGGTGTGGCGCCACGGCGTAACGGCCAACATGCCCCGCCCCTTCATCTACAACCTCAACAAGGGCGGTGACACCCACTCCATTGTGCTCTACGACAACGCCGGGGAGGATTTCCAGCCCGGCAGCGGCAGCGAGCTGAACCCCGGTGCCCACCACCTGGAGGTGGCGGATGCCATCCTCTTCCTCTTCGACCCCACGGCCAACCCCGGCTTCCGCAAGCTGCTGGCGGACAACAAGGACCCGCAGCTGCAGCGCAACCTGTACCCGCCGGGGCGGCAGGCCCTGCTGCTGGCGGAATCGGAAATGCGCATGCGCACGCAGCTCAACATAGCCCCCGGCAACAAGCTGGACGTGCCGCTGGCGGTCATCATCGGCAAGTGCGATACGTGGATGCACCTGCTGGGGCCGGAACCGCTGCTGCCCGCCACGCGCAACGGCATGTTCATGCCGGAGCTCATCCACGCCAACTCCGCGCGCCTGCGCCAGCTCATCTTCAGCATCGCCCCGCACATCTGCACCAATGCAGAGGCCATCTCCTCCAACGTGCGCTACTTCGCTGCCTCCGCCTTCGGTGAATCCCCCATCGAATTCACGGATGAGAGCAGCGGCTCCACCCTCATCGGCCCCGCATCCGGGCAGGTGCACCCCTTCCGCGTGACGGATGCCGCACTGTGGGCGCTGAGCTGCGTGGCGCCCTCCCTGCTGCCCTGTGCACAAACCACCTGAAACCGCCCGCGCCATGCCGCTCCAGCTCATCCACACCAGCGCAGAACACCTGCTGGACCGCCAGGGCTCCGGCTACGGCACCGTGGCGCGCAGCGAGGCGCTCTCCCGCATCCTGTGCGACAAGCTTACGGCGCTGAGCTCCTACCGCGAGGAAGCCGCGGGGGCGGGGGGCGCGCAATACTCCTACCGCGTGCTGGCGGACCGCGGCAGCGCGTACCACGTGCTCACCCGCGTGCAAATGAGCGGGGCGGACTACAGCGGGCGCGCGTGCCACATTGCCCACCACCTCATCCTCACCGCCGGGGAGGCGGAAGCCATGAGCCGCCATCCCGCGCGCCCCACGCCCGCCGGCATCATGCTCGCCATGGAAGCGCGCGGGCTCTGGAAAACCGCATGGTGCGGGGAACCCAGCTTCCTGGCGGATGTACCCGCCTTCTGCACGGAAGACGTGCCCGATGCCGCCGCCCAGCCCACCTGGAAACGCCTCACCGGCCACAAGGGCAACGCCCGCGCCTTCTGCACGCCGCAATATGAGAACGACTGCGTGCTGCTGGTGCCGCAGGGCGTATGCGGGGCAGACATCCTGCACCTGTTGCACGAGGGAGACTGGCTCACTCACCTGCGCGGCTGGGGGCACACCTTCACCACCGCCGCAGCGGAAACGGATTCCTTTGCAGACACCCACCGCATGGCATGCACGGCGGAATCACGCCGCCTGCTGGAGCGTGCGCAGGATGCCGGGCACCCCGTGTTGCGCATCTGCGAAACGCTGGAGCTGCCGCAAACGCCTGCCGCGCCACCGCCCTGCAAACCGCAGCAGGAACCGGCCCCGGCACCCGCATGCGCTCCCTGCCGCACCCGCACGCAGGAAGCCCCGCAGCCGTGCGACCGCCACGGCACCCACCTGCGCCGCCACCGCCGCCACATCATCAAGGCCGCCTGTGCCGGAGCGGCGGCCCTCTGCCTGGCGGGTGCCGTCTGGCTGCTCTCCACGCAAGGCAAACCCGCCACCGTCACCATCCGCGTGCAGCAGCAGCCACAGGGCGGCGCAGCCAACATCATCGGCAACCTCGCGGAGCTGGCGGAACAACCCTTCGATGCCGCGCGCGCGGAGACCACCCTGACCAGCCTGGCCAACCAGGCCAATGTGTGCGGACAGACCGGTGAGCTTTCCGAGGTGACCGCCGCCACCCTGCAGGAGTGCTGCCGCCTGCTGCTGCAGGCGGACAACCGTGCGGCGCACCTGGCACGCGCCATTGAATGCGCGGAGCTGCTGGGCGTGCCCCCCGCCTCGCTGGCGCAGCTCTACATGCAGCTCTCCACGCACGGCACAACGCCCGCGCGCTGGCTCGGCGGCATGGAGGCGCGGGAACGCGCCGCGTGGGCGTATTTCCTGAACGGAAACCCCGTGCTGCGGGATTCCCTGCTGGCATCCTTCTCCCCCTATCTTTCACCCTTTACCGCCACCGCGAAACCATGAGCAAGAGACGCCCAGATCCCGCCACGCAATCCCTGCGCCGTTTCATTGCCGCCGGAGATTTGGATTCCGCCCGCCAGGTGCTCGTGGAGCAACTGCGCAAAAACCCGCGCAACGCCCGCGCCCGCGCAGAGCTGGAACGCCTGGATTCCGGGGAGCCCCTGCGAATCATCGAGAAGGAGCGCAAGCGCCAGGCCGCACAAGATGAGCAGAACCTCGCGCGCCTGCTGCAGTTGCTCGCGGATTTCACCGCCAATCCCCAACTGCCCGCCAAGTGCGACGACAAGCAGCTGCGCCGCATGAAAAAGGATTTGCGCCGCCGTGAAAAATACGCGGGGCACCTGCTGGACAGCGCGGACCACCGCACCTGCGTGCAGCTCCGCAGGGCCTTGTCGCGCGAGCAGGCGCGCCGCCGCAAGCCCACACGGCGCCTGGTGCTGCTGGTGGCGGGCATTGCCGGTGCCGCCGCCCTGGTGGTGCTGGCATGCGTGCTGATGGCGCGCCATGCGGAAAACGCGGCCGTGCGCTTGGGAGAATGCATCCGCAGCGGGGATTCCGCAGAGCTGGAATCCTGCCTCAAGGCGTGCGACACCAGCATGAACCGCCGCTTCTGCAACCGGCTGGACCTGCTCATCACCGCCGCGCAAACGCGCCTGCGCAAGGAACAGGCCATCAAGGACGAGCTCGCCGCACTCTTCCACGACATCCGCTACGGCCAAGCCTCCATCACGGAACTGGGGCCCATCCGCCGCATGGAGATAGAGCACAAGCTCACCACCCTGCCCAAGAAGGACGCCGCCCCGCTGGCGGATACCTGGAACAAGTTCTGCAGCGAGGAACAGGCCCAGCTCTCCGCGCAGCGCATGCAGTTTGTGGAACGCCTTTCCCGCCCCCTGCCCCCCATTCCCACCCCGGGCATGGACCTGCCGGCGGATGCCGCCGCGCTGGAGGAGGCGCGCACCGAGCTGATGGAGCGCTGCCTCATCTTTGCAGACGCCCACTACTCCCGCCAGCTGGACGAGGAAATCATACGCCCCGCGCAGGATGCCCTCAAGAGCGTCAACATCATCCTGCAGGAGAACCGCTTCCTGCAGGACAAGCTGTCCCGGCTGGCCGCCGCGCAGGACTATGAGAGCTACCGCAAGTGCCTGCTCTCCATCAAGCCCAAGCTGTACACCTGCATGCTGCCCGCGCTGGAGGCGGCGCAATCCCTGCCGGACCACGGCACCGTGCTCTGGGAGGTACGCACCCGCGGCAAGGATATTGACCGCACGCAGCTGCAGGCCGCGCGCAAAACCCTCATTCTGGGGGAACCCTCCATCACGGAGGCAACCCCCGCCTCGCGCAATGAAACCCACCTGGCGGACGAACTGCTGGAGAACAAGGCCCTGCGCACGCCGCTCTACGCCGTCATAGACGAAGCGCGGCAGGTCTTCTTTACGGAACAGGAACCCGTGGTGAAGGACGGCAAAGTGCATTTCAACCGCTCCGCGCTCGACCCCGGCAAGCCCACCGGCGGGGAGTCCGCCATTGTGTGGGAAAACCCGCACTGGGTGAAGACGCGCCGCATGGATCCCACACCCCTGGCAGGGCTCCTGCACACGGAGAACCGCGCGGCATTCTTCGCAAACCTGCACTACGGCAAGGCGCTGGATGCCGTACTGCGCTGCCGTGCGGCGGAATGCCCTGCACTGGCGCGCGCCTTCGTGTACAACCAACTGGTGAAAATGATGCTGGCGCGGGAGGACAGGATGACCACCGGGCTGCCGTACTCCCCCTCCCTGCAGGCGGACATCCGCAGCTTCAACGCGCTCGCGGAGCACAGCGGCGTGGAACTGACCGGCAACTGCTGGCTGCTGACCACCCCCGCGCACAACCGCGCGGAGGCAGCCTTCTCCGAGTGGTTTTCCGAGCGCGCCACCGCTGCCTCCTACGCCGGGGAGATGGCGAAAAACTTCAGCAACATGCTCGGCAACGTGCGCCCGCGCTTCTGCGGTTTCATCATGCCGGACGGCAAACCGCACTTCTGCCGCAAGCCCGCACAGGGAGAACCGCTGTGGCATGTAACGCAGAACGGAATCTCCACAGCCGCCGGCGCGGATGAGCTGGAGAACGCCATCCCCTTCTCCCCCATCTTCACCGCCGAGCAAAAGGACTGATTCCCCATGAAGGTTGCACTGATATCCGATATCCACGACAACGACGGCAACCTGGTGCAGGCTCTGTCTCTGGCGGAATCGGCAGGCTGCACACACCTCATCTGCCTGGGGGATATGGTGCACAGCGCCACCTTCCGCACCCTGCGCCGGTCCTGGGCCTTCGGCATTGACCTGGTGTTCGGCAACAACGAACGGGAACGCACCCTCTTCCGCAGAATGGCGGAGGATTTTTCCAACACCACCCTGCACGGTGACACGGGCGAGGTGGAGCTGGGCGGCCGCCGCATCTTTTTCACCCACCTGCCGGAACACGCGCAGAACGCACTGGCTGCGGGCTGCTTTGATGCCGTATTCTTCGG
Organism: Akkermansia sp.; assembly: GCA_030523775.1. Taxonomy (GTDB): domain Bacteria; phylum Verrucomicrobiota; class Verrucomicrobiia; order Verrucomicrobiales; family Akkermansiaceae; genus Akkermansia. Next base: position 29,967 of record JAUNHW010000016.1, on the reverse strand, counting down.
CCACACCCACCAGGTGTTCAACAAAACCTTCGGCAACACGCTGGTGGCCAACCCCGGTGAAATCACGGGCCGCGGCGGGCACCCCTCCTTCGGCATCTACCACACCGGGGATAATACCGTATCCATCCATGAGCTCTGATGCACTACCTGGTCTACAGCATGGACAATCTGCCCGCCGCCGATGCGGCGGATGCCGCCCTGCTGGATGAATACGAGCGCGTGCAGTACGCGCGGCGCGGCGCGCGCTACCTGGCGGAACGCATGCTGCTGCGCCGCGAGCTCTCCCGCCTGAGCGGCGTGCCCGTGCAGGACATCCGCCTCACCTACAACGAAAACGGCAAGCCGGAGTTTGCGCCGCAGCCGTTCAGCCTGGCCCACTCCGGGGATTGCCTGTGCCTGGCCTTCCACCACAGCCCAGTGGGCGTGGACGTGGAGCGCATGCGCCCGCGCAACTTCGCGCAAATCGCACCGCGCTTCATGGCACCGCGGCAGTTGGAGGGATTTCTGGCGCGCGGCTGCCCCATGGAGGAGTTTTACGCCTGCTGGTGCGCGGCGGAAGCCCTGGTGAAGCTGGCGGGTGACAGCATATGGCATGCTGCGGAACGCTTTCCCCTCTCCTACCGCAGCGGCTGCGTCTCCCCGCTTTTTGAGCCAAAACCCGCCGTGGAACTCTTCTCCCCCATGCCGGGCTACATGGGTGCCGCAACTTTTTCACTCTAGAAAATTGGCTAGGTATAGCCAAATTCAATTCATTCTTAAGGAACGTAAAGCATTTATTTGTTGAACGTTGCCGCGTCTTTGCTAGAATAGGTGGACCTCAAGAAAGCAACCGAACTGCAGATATGAACAAAACTCAGCTAATCAACGTTGTTCGTGAGGAGCTCGGACCCGATGCCACCCGGCAATGCGCCGTCCGCGCCCTGAACGCCACCATCAGCGCCATCATCAAGACCCTGGCCAAGGAGAAGGTGCAGATTGCGGGCTTCGGCACGTTTGAGACCAAGACGAGGTCTGCCCGCAAGGGGCGCAACCCGCGCACCGGCGAACCCATGCAGATTCCCGCCTGCAAGTCCGTAGGCTTCAAGCCCTCCGGCGCCCTCAAGGGCTAACCCACTTCCCAACTATTGGGTTCAAAGCAAACACGCGCCTGAACGGGCGCGTGTTTTTTGTTTCAAATGTAAGGGGGGGCAAAGCTCAGCTCAGGAAGGGGACCAGGGCCTCTTTCAGTGCGGTGGAGCCGTAGAAATCATTGTTCCCCAGCATCTCCACGATGAGCGGCAGGCTCTCCGCGGCGGGCTCGTCCTGTAGCAGCTTCATCACCTCCTGCAGCATGCTTTCGTCCGTCACCTCGCCAAACTTCTGGCTTGCCTCCGCCAGCTGCACATAGCGCTCGGCAATCTCCTTCACCTTGGTGGCGGCAGCATCTGCACCGGCCTTGTCCTGCACCGTGCAGATGGCATCCCGCAGCTCGCGCAGGCAGGCGAGCTGTTGGCGCAAGTTGTTCAGCACGGCCTCGCGGTCGGCATCCGTCACCTTGGTGGCGGCGGGGTTTTCTTCCGCGGGCGCCAAGGCATCCTGGGCAGGGCACAGGGGCGCGGCCAAGGCCGCGGCGGCGCAGAGAAGCAGGGAAAGGCCCTTCATGGCAAGCGCGGGTATCAGTTTTTCTTGCAGAACTCCTCCAGGCGGTCCAGGCCCTCCTTGAGCACATCCAGCGAGGTGCAGTAGGAGATGCGGATGGCGTGGTCGTTGCCGAAGGCGATTCCGGGCACGGCGGCCACCTTGTAGCGCTCCAGCAGCTTCTCGCACAGGTCCAGGGAACCGAGCCCCAGCTCCGTGGTGTCGATGAAGAAGTAGAAGGCTCCCTTGGGCTCCACCACCTTGATCTTGGGCATGGCGCTCAGGCGGCCGTACACGTACTGGCGGCGGAAGTCGTACTCCTCCCGCAGGTCCGCAATGAAGGTCTGGTCGCCCTTGAGCGCCTCAATGGCGCCGTACTGGCAGAAGGTGGTGGCGTTGGATGCCGTGTGGTCCAGGCTGAGCTTGATGGCCTTGGCAATCTCCGCGGGGGCGGCGGTGTAGCCGAGGCGCCAGCCGGTCATGGCGTAGGCCTTGGAGAAGCCGTTGATGGTGATGGTGAGGTTGTAGAGCTCCGGGCTGAGGGCGGCGATGGAGACGTGCTTGGCGTCGCCGTAGATGAGGTGCTCGTAGATTTCATCCGCCAGGATAAGGATGTCCTCCTCCACGGCGATTTCACCGATGGCGCGCAGCTCCTCCTCCGTGTACACGGTGCCGGTGGGGTTGTGCGGCGTGTTGAGGATGATGAGCTTGGTGCGCGGGGTCATGGCGTTCTCAAACTGCTCCGGCGTAATCTTCCAGGCGTTCTCCGCGGTGGTTTCCACCAGCACCGGCGTGCCGCCGCAAAGCTGCACCATGGACGGGTAGCTCACCCAGTACGGCGTGGGGATGATCACCTCGTCCCCGGGGTTGATGACCGCGCGCAGCGCCGCGTACACCGCAGGCTTGGCTCCGGAGGTCACGCAAATCTGGTCGATGCCATACTCCAGGTTGTTGTCGTGCTTCAGCTTGGCGGCAATAGCCTCTCGCAGGGCGGGAAGGCCCACGGAGGGGGTGTACTTGGTGGCGCCCTCGGTCAGGGCCTTGATGGCGGCCTGCTTGATGTTTTCCGGGGTGTCCTTGTCGGGCTCGCCGCCGGCGAGTCCGAAGACCTGCTCGCCGCGGGCCTTCATGTCCTTGGCCTTGTTGGTGACGGCGAGGGTGAGAGAAGGAGTGAGGGAGGAAGCGTTGTCGGAGATGAATTCCATGATAAAAATGCGGTTAGATGTTGATACAGAGGTTACGCGCGTCGCGCCTGCAACGCGCCGCGCGGAGTATACTCCCCCCGCGGTGAATTTGCAAGCAAATTTACGGCATTGTGCGGCAGCGTGCGGCAAATGGGTTGCCCTGCGGTGCTTTTTGGTGTAATCTTGGCGCGTATGTGGCACGGGAGGTTCAAAGAGGCGCCGGCAGACCTGGTTCTGCAGTACGGGGAATCCGTTTCCTACGATTGGAAGCTATATCGGCATGATATAGCGGGGTCCATAGCGCACGCGCGCGCCCAGCGGGAGGCCGGGCTGCTCACGCCGGAGGAGTTTTCCGCCATCGAGCGCGGGCTGATGGAAATTCTGGCGGATATCGAGTCCGGCAACTTCCCCTGGGATATCAAGCTGGAGGACGTCCACATGAACATCGAGGCGGAGCTCACGCGGCGCATCGGCGCGCCCGGCGCCAAGCTCCACACAGCCCGCTCCCGCAACGACCAGGTGGCTACCGACACCCGCCTATACTGCCGCGCGCAGGTGGATGCCACCCTGCCGCTCGTGCATGCGCTGCAAACGGCGCTGGTGGACAAGGCGGAGGAATACGCGGAGGTTCGCCTGCCGGGGTTCACGCACCTGCAGCACGCGCAGCCCGTGACGGTGGGGCACCACCTGCTGGCGTACGTGGAGATGCTGGCGCGGGATGCGCAGCGGCTCACGCAATGCCGGGAGCGTCTGAACGTGTGCCCGCTGGGCAGCGGGGCCATCGCCGGCTCCACCATCAACCTCAACCGCCAGGCCATTGCGGAGGAACTGGCCTTCGACGCCGTGACGGAGAACTCCATGGACGCCATCGCGGACCGCGACTACATCATGGACTGCCTGTACTGCCTGGCCGTCATCGGCACGCACCTCTCCCGCCTGAGCGAGGACCTGGTGCTGTGGAGCAGCGCTGAATTCGGCTTCTGCACGCTTTCCGACGCCCACACCACGGGCTCCAGCCTGATGCCGCAAAAGAAGAACCCGGACGTGTGCGAGCTCACGCGCGGGAAGTGCGGCCGCCTGTACGGCAATCTGGTGGCGGTGATGGTGGCCGTGAAGGGCCTGCCGCTCACCTACAACCGCGATTTGCAGGAGGACAAGGAACCCCTGTTCGATTCCTTCGAGACAGTCTCCCTGGCCCTGCGGGTGAACGCGGAGATGATAGCCGCCATGCGCATCAACGCGGAGCGCTGCGCCGCCGCGGTGGCGGACCCGCTGCTGCTGGCCACGGATTTGGCGGACCACCTGGTGCGGCGGGGCGTGCCGTTCCGGCAGGCGCACGAGCTGGTGGGCAAGGCGGTGGCGCTCTCTGTGCAGACGGGCACGCCGCTGGACAAGCTCACCACCGAGCAGTACAGGGAAATTTCCCCGGAGTTCGGGGAGGACGCGGCACAGGTGTTCAGCCTGGACCGCGCGTTCGCCCTGCGCACCAACCCCGGCGCCCCCAACCCCGCCAACACCGCCCGCCGCATCAAGTTCTGGAAACAAATCCTTTCTCAACCATAATCCATACCACCATGCAACCGCTCACTGAATCCATCGGCAAGTACCTCCTCACCGTCGTCTCCCCCCTCATCCAGAACCCCGACAGCGCAGAGCTGCGCGTGGCCGCTTCCGACGATGGCAAGTACGTCCGCTTCCGCCTCATCTTGGAGCAGGTGGACGTGGCCCGCGTCATCGGCCGCAACGGCATGACCGCCTCCGCCATCCGCTCCCTCGCCAAGGCCGCCGGAGACAAGCAGGGCGTCAAGGTGGTGGTCCACATCCTCTCCAAGGAGGAGGCCGCCGAGGAACAGGCCTGATCTTGATTTCCCCCTGAAGCGGGGAACATCCCGCCATGCAGGAGCTTTTCCCCAGCTCGCCGCACCAGGACCGCCGCGCCGCCCGCGTGCTGGTGGACGGCATGAACGACATGGTGCTGGACTACGCCGTGCCGGAGGGCATGGAGGGCGTGGTGCGCGGCAGCCGCGTGGAGCTTCCCTTGCGCAACCGCCACGCCACGGGAACCGTGCTGCAGGTGGTGGAGGACGGCGAGTGGGAGGGCCGGCTGCGCCCGCTGGCGCGCCTGGTGGCAGACGAGCCCGTGGTCTCCCCCGTGCTCATGGACATTGCGGAGTGGGCCGCGCGCTACTACGCCGTGCCCGTGGAGCAGATGATACGCTGCATTGTGCCGGAACCCGTGCGCCAAGAGCGGCACGAGGAGAAGACCCGCAAGGTGGTGGTGCTCGTCCAAATGCCGGACGACGAGAAGATGAACAAGATCAACGCGCGCGCCCCGCGCCAGGCTTCCGTGCTGCGCTACCTACACGCCGGCGGAAAGAGGCGCGAGCCCCTGGCCGACCTCGGCGGCACGCCCGCTCTCAACGCCTGCCGCTCCCTGGAGAAACAGGGCTTCGTGCGCATCGAGGAGGAGGCCGTCCACCGCGACCCCGCAGGCAAGGAGGAATTCGCCCTCTCCCAGCCGCTCCGGCTCAACGAGGAGCAGGCCGCCGCGCTGGAGTCCGTCAACAGGGCCGTGGACGCCCGCAGCACCAAGCCCCTGCTGCTGCAGGGCGTCACGGGCTCCGGCAAGACGGAGGTGTACCTGCAGGCGGCGCGCCGCGTGATGGACGCCGGACGCGGCGTGCTCATCCTGGTGCCGGAAATCTCGCTCACGCCGCAGACCATGGCGCGCTTCAAGAGCCGGTTCGCGGACATCCCCGGCGCGGTGGCCATCCTGCACAGCGCCATGAGCGACGGCGAGCGCTTCGACGAGTGGCACGCCATCCGCAAGGGCAAGGCGCGCATCGCCATCGGCCCGCGCTCCGCAGTGTTCGCACCCGTGCAGAACCTCGGCCTCATCATCGTGGACGAGGAACACGACTCCTCCTACAAGCAGGAGAACAGCCCGCGCTACCACGGGCGGGATATCGCCGTGCTGCGCGCCGCCATGGAGGGCGCCACCATCGTGCTCGGCTCCGCCACGCCCTCCCTGGAATCCCTGCACAACGCCCACACCGGCAAGTACGAGATGCTGCGCCTGGACCACCGCGCAGACGGCCAGCGCCTGCCGCTCACCCGCGTGCTGGATATGCGCACCGAGGCCAAGGACAAACGCAACCTCGGCATCCTTTCCGAGCGTTTGCGCATGGCCATCGATGACCGCCTGCACAAGGGCGAGCAGGTTATCCTGCTGCTCAACCGCCGCGGGTTCGCGCGCGCCCTGCAATGCCCGGACTGCGGCCACGTGGCGGAATGCCCGCACTGCGCGCTGCCCATGACCTACCACGCCACGGAGAACCGCCTCATCTGCCACATGTGCGGACACCGTGCCGTGGTGCCGCGCCGCTGCCCGGAATGCCATTCGGACGCCATCCTGCTGGAGGGCTACGGCACCCAGAAGGTGGAGATGGTGCTGCGCCGCTGCTTCCCGGACGCCCGCGTGCGCCGCGTGGATGCCGACGTGACCGCCCGCAAGGGCGCGCTGAGCGCCATCCTGCATGATTTCCGCGCCCGCAAGATTGATATCCTGCTCGGCACCCAGATGATTTCCAAGGGGCTGGACTTCCCCGGCGTCACCCTGGTGGGCGTGCTCAATGCGGACCTCGGCCTCTGCATCCCGGACCCCCGCGCCGCAGAGCGCACCTTCCAGCTGCTCACCCAGGTGGCCGGCCGCGCCGGGCGCGGCGATGTGGACGGTGAGGTCATCATCCAGACCTACTCCCCCCAGGCCGCCGCCATCCAGTTCGCGCGCCACCATGATACCGACGGGTTCGCGGAGGCAGAGCTGGCACTGCGCCAAATGTTCTCCTTCCCGCCCTTCTCCCACATGGCCGTGCTCACCGTGCGTTCGGAACAGGAGGAGCTGGCGCATTTCTCCATCGCCACCCTCTACAAGCGCCTCCGCGCAGCCCTGCCCCAAACCGTGGAAATCACAGAGCCCATGCCCGCTCCCATCCCAAAGGCTCACGGCCAGTTCCGCTTCCAGTGCACCATCAAATCAACCTCCTCCCGCCTGGTCGCCGATACCTGCTCCAAGGAAATCAACAACCTCCACCACGGTGAGGAAATCACTATCTCCCTGGACATCGACGCCTATTCCTTCTTGTAAGGCAGGCCCATTTTTTGCAATCTCCTTCGACTTTGGGAAGAAAAAGCACTAAATCTCCCTCGAATTTGGGAAATTGCCGTTGACGGGCAGCGATTTATGTCCCAGCCTGAACCTTCACCTTTCGCCTTCAGCCAAGTCATGGCCGAGCCGGATGCCCGGCCCTGAAGCCGCGGAGGCGGGGAGAGGTGGCAAAAGCTGTAGAAACGCGCGCGCGTGTGCGTTCCCTGCGGTATGAGAACATACATCCTCTGTCTCGGCCTTGTGCTGGGAATCGGCCTTGCCGCGCCGCAGCTTTGCGCGCAGCAGGATGACAGCGGGAACACCGCCGCCCCAACCGCCAAGAAGGACAAGAAGAAGGCCGCCAAGCCCAAGCAGGGCAAGGCCAACAAGGTTATCGGCCACCTGCGCACCATCAACGGCGTGAAGCCCAACGCCAACGCCAGGTACTACATGGTGCTGCAGTCCGCTTCCTGGTGCGGCCCCTGCAACGCAGAAATGCCGCACGTGGTGGAGGCGCACGAGAAGTACAAGGAGGAGGGCCTGGTGGAAATTGTGCTGGCCAGCTGGGACAACGACCCCGGCTCCGCCAAGGCGTTCATCAACAAGTACAAGGGCAAGTTCCCCGCCGTGATGCGCAAGGACGCCAAGAGGATACCGCACTTCAAGGAGGCCGCGGGCATTCCCTGGGCCATGATCATCGATGCCAACGGCGAGGTGAAGGAGGACGGCAACGCCGGGCTCATCCTGCCCAAGCTGGAGCAGTACGCCCAGCAGGCCAGGGCCGAGCAGGCTCAGGACTCCCCCGCAGAATAAACCCGCACGCGGCATTGACTTTTCGCCCCCGCGGCTGTACCCTTTCTGCAGACAAAATGAGCAAGAACTTCATCACCGCATTGGCCCTGGGCCTGCTGGCAGCGCCCTGCCTTCCCGCCCAGGAGCAGCAGGCCCCCGCTCCCGCCCCGCAGGAGCAACAGGCGCAGCCCCCCGCACAGGAGGAGGCCGTGGTGGGCAAGGCCCTGGAAGCCATGCAGGGCTACGCCACGGACAAGCGCCCGGACACGCACGCCCGCTACTACGTCTACCTGCAGTCCGCCGGATGGTGCGGCCCCTGCAACCAGGAGATGCCCAAGATTGTGCAGGAGTACAAAGAGATGCGCAAGAACGGCGTGGAGCTCGTCTTCGTGAGCTGCGACAAGACGCCGGACGACGCCGTGGCCTTCATGAAGAAGTACGGTGCGGATTTCGCGTGCATCGGCTTCGGGAGTCCGGATGCCGCGGCCCTGCCGGGCTACACGCCAGAACGCCGCGTGCCGCGCATGACCATTGTGGACGCCGAGGGCAAGGTGGCGGAGGGGCCGACGTACCCCGCCCACGTGCTGCCCAGGTGGCGCGAAATCACCCACTCCCCCGCTGTGAAATAACCCTTAACCCCATCCCGATATGAAAATCAAATCACTGTTCCGTCTGGTGCTGGCGGCCGCCCTGTTCACCGCCATGCCCGTGGTGATGGCCAAGCCCCAAAAAGACAAGGCCGACAAGACCGAGCTCAAGGCCGCCAAGAAAGACAAGAAGGGCAAGAAGGAGAAGGCCAACAAAAACGCCGTGCAGGAGGCCTTCAAGGATATCACCTTCGTCACAGACAAGCGGCCGGACCCCAAGGCCAAGTTCTTCATCTACCTGCAGTCCTCCCGCAACTGCGGCCCCTGCAACCGCGAGATGCCCGACGTGGTGAACCAGTACAAGGACATGCCCAAGGGCAAGACCGAGCTCATCTTCATCTGCCGCGATGCCTCGGAGGAAGACGCCAAGGAGTTCATGAAGAAGTACGGCGCGGATTTCCCCTGCATCATGATCGGCTCGCCGGACATCGAAAAGCTGCCGGGCTTCAGCAAGTCGGACTCCTACCCCATGGCCTCCATTGTGGACGGCAGCGGCGCGGAGCTGCAAGGCATCACCCATGCCAAGGTGGTCATGATGAGGTGGAAGCAGATCACCGCCAACGCCGGGAAGTGACGGGCGCCGCCTGCGGCGGCAATTCGGTTTAGGATTAG
>JAUNHW010000016.1:0-20958 GCA_030523775.1 Akkermansia sp. | reverse complement strand
AAGAGCTGTTGACCAGCAAAATCTTCAAGAGAAAACTCAAGCCATGAACATCAAAAACGTTTTCCATACCGTGCTCGCCCTGGGGCTGCTGGTGGCCGCGCCCGCCATGTTGGCGCAGGAGGGCACAGATGCCCCCGCGCCCGCCAAGAAGGCCGCCAAGGGCAAGAAGGATGCTCCCGCCAAGGAACCCACCGTCATGGGCAAGGCCCTGCAGGAGATGACCTTCCTCACAGACACGAAACCAAACCCGGAGGCCAAGTACTTCATCTACCTGCAGTCCGCCTCCTGGTGCGGCCCCTGCAACATGGAGATGCCCATTGTGGTGAAGCAGTACAAGGCCATGAAGATGGGCAAGAAGGTGGAGCTCATCCTGGTGAGCCACGACAACAACGCGGACGCCGCCGTGAAGTTCATGAAGAAGTACGGCGGGGATTTCCCGTGCATCCTGGCCAACTCCGGCGAGTCCGGCAAGCTGCCCGCCTTCAAGTTTGCGGGCGGCATCCCCAACGCCTCCGTGGTGAAAGCCAACGGCAAGGAGGTTGCCAACGCCCACGCCGGGGAAATCATCGGCAACTGGAAGAAGTACACGCGCAAGTAGGCGCAGCGCGGGTCACGCCTCCGCCTTGTCGTGCACAAAGAGCATCATGATGCGGAAGACGGCCAGCACGGGCAGCTCCACCCACAGGTAGTACCAGGGGGCCGGCCCCAGGAAATCCAGCAGTGTTCCCGGCACAGGCGCGCCCTGCGTGTATCCGTAGTTGGTGCCCAGCCAGATATTCACCGGGATGATGAGCAGCACGTACAGGTTCATCAGCCCCAGAGACTTCAAGTCGTCGTACCCGCGCGCGCGCCAGCCGATGAGCACGGGCACGGAGAGCGCCACCACCATGAGCAGGCCGTGGGAGAGGAAGAAGATGAAGAAGGGCAGGCTGGGGTAGCCGTCCGCCATGGCCGGGGTGATGAGCGCCTGGATGCTGGCGGTGAGCACCGCGAAAAACACGAGCGAGCACGCCCAGTGCTTGCGCCACCACAGCGCAATGAACGCCACAATGCTCATGAACGAGCAGAAGTGCAGCGGCATGTTGTAGCGCCACTCCCCGTAGGCGTCTGAGAACGCTCGCCAGCAGAATTCGCTGATGAATTGCACGGCGATAACCACGGCGAGCACGCGGCAGATGCGGAAGCGCGTTTCCTGTTTCTGCCGGCTGCCCCACCACAGCACGGCGGCGGTGGCCAGCACGGTGAGCACCAGCGCCACAATGTGCGGGCTGGACCAGCGGATGAACGGATGCGTGAGCTCTGCTAACATGGCGGGTGGGGGGCTGAATATCATGCGGGTTGCTCCGCCCGGGCGGCGCGGCGTTTCCAGACGGCGGCCAGGCGCGCGCAGACCATGAGCTGCACCTGGTGGAATATCATGAGCGGCAGCAGCAGGTTGTTGTCGAACTGCCCGAAGATGGCCAGCATCATGGGCGCGCCCACGGCCAGGCTCTTCTTGGAGCCGCAGAAGATGATGGCCACGCGGTCCGCGTGGTTGAAGCGCAGCAGGCGGCACGCGGCGTACAGGATTCCCTGCACGAGCGCCAGGATGATGCCGCTGGCCGCCACCAGCCCCAGCAGATGGCTCATGCCCAGCTGCTGCCAGTAGCCGTTGGCGGTGGCGCTGGAGAACGCCGTGTACACCACCAGCCAGATGGTGGCCTGGTCGTTCAGCTTGATGAGCGGCGCGTGCGCGCCCACCCACGGGCGCAGGTAGCGCTGGCACGCCTGCCCGGCGGCGAAGGGCAGCAGGATCTGCCCGCAAATGTCCAGCACGGTGTCCAGGCCTATGGCGGCGCTGTCCACCGCCGTGGTGGCGGAGAAAAGGATACCCGCCAGCAGCGGGGTGAGAAACACGCCCAGCAGGCTGGACACGGAGGCGGAGCACACGGCGGCGGGCACGTTGCCGCCCGCCACGGAGGTGAAGGCTATGCTGCTCTGCACCGTGGAGGGCAGGCACGCCACATACAGCAGCCCCGCAAAGAGGGCGGCTCCCACAAGCGGCTCCAGCAGGGGGCGCAGCAGCGGCACCAGCAGCGGGAAGAGCAGGAAGGTGCCGAACACCACCAGCGTTTGCAGACGCCAGTGCCGCAGGCCCTCCCACACGGACGCGCGCGACAGTTTAACCCCGTACAGGAAAAACAGCAGCACCACCGCCGCCTGGGTGAGCCAGGAGAACACCACCGCCCCCGCGCCGCGGCACGGCAGCAGCAGCCCCAGCAGCACCGCCAGGATAATGCCCGTGGTGAAGCGGTCAATCCTGCGGATGAAGCCCGGCATGGCTCACTTGCGCGGCGGGAACTCGTAGTTCACGCGCCCGGCGTTGGTGTCCAGCACCAGGTAGGCCTCGAACTTGTGTCCGTTCTTGCGGCTCACGAAATCGCTGATGAGCGCCGTCTTGCCCTTGGAGAGCAGCTGGGCGGCAATCTCCGGCGTGATTTCCACGCCGCACATCTCGCGCTTGATGGAGAGCGGCTTGCGGGATTTGCCGTAGAACACGCCATCCACAATCCAGGCATCGTCCGTTTCCAGGAGGTCGTGCTCGCCCTTGCCCTTGACCGCCACCGGGCCCACGCGCCTGGCGTTGGCGGGGGCTTTGGCCGCGCCCGCGGCGGGTTCCTGGGCGGCATCCTTCTTGCCGGCCCCGGCGGAGCGGCGGGATGCCTTGGGCTTGTCCTCGCGCGGCGGGAACTCCCAGCCCACGTTGCCCTTCTTCTCGTCCAGCACCAGGAAGGCATCGAAACTGCGCTGGGTGCGCTGGGAGACAAAGCCGGTGATGAGCCCGCTCTTGCCCTCTGCCAGCACCTGCTTCACCTGATCGAGAGAAATCTCCTTGCCGAGGATGGTCTTGAACATGGAGAAACCCTTCTTGCCGCCGCCGAGCTTGAAATCCGGCACCAGCCAAAGCTTCTCCGTCTCCATGAGCTCCAGCATGCCCTGCCCCTTCACCTCCACCTTGCCGCGGGCGGCCTGGCCCTCGGGGGCTGCATCCTCCTTGTCGTCGTCCTCAAAGTAGAATTCCGTCTTCCAGGAGCCCTTGGCGGTCTTGGGCTCCACCAGGCGCAGCCCGGCGGAGAACGGCTTGCCGAACTTGGAGCGGAAGCCGTCCATCACCGGAAGTTCGCCCTCGGTGATGAGCTCGGCCATCTGCGCATCGTCCAGGCTGAGCCCGGCGTGCATGCGGCGCAGGCGGAATTTGCATTCCGGGGACTTGCAAGCCACGGCATCGATGCGGCTGGAGAGCCCCTTGGCACCGCACGCGGGGCACGGCACTTTCAAATCCGGGTTCTTGCCCTCCTTCATGAAACTGCGCACGGATTCCACTATCTCGGTGGTGTAGGCGCGTATGTCCTTCATGAAATCCTTGCGCTTGAGCTTGCCGTTCTCCATCTGCTTGAGCCGGTACTCCCAATCTCCGGTGAGCTCCGGGCTGGAAAGCGTGCTCACGCCAATCTTGCCCAGCAGGTCGATGAGGTCCATGCCGCGGCGCGTGGCCACCAGGTCCTTGCCGTCGCGCACAATGTACTCTTGTGAAATCAGGCCCTCGATGATGGCGGCGCGGGTGGCGGGCGTGCCCAGGCCGCGCTCCTTCATGGCATCCGCCAGGTCCTCGTCCTCCACCAGCTTGCCGGCTGTTTCCATGGCGGTGAGCAGGGTGGCTTCCGTATAGGCGGGGGGCGGCTTGGTGGTATCGGTCACATCCTCCACCTTGGCGGCCGTGACTGTCTCTCCCTTGCCCAGCTTGCAGAGCTCGTCCTTCTTCTTCTTGTCCGCGCCGTAGAGGGCGCGCCACCCGGCGGAGAGCTGCACGCGCCCGTGGGTGTGGAAATAGTCCTTGGCCTTGGGGGAAATCACCAGCGTGGTGCGCTCCGTGTCCTCGAACTCCGCATTGGGCATGAACACGCCCAGGAAGCGCTGCACCACCAGCGTGTAGATTTTCGCCACGTCGCCGGTGAGCTCCGCCACCACGCCGGTGGGGATGATGGCGAAGTGGTCGCTCACCTTGGAGCTGTCGAACACGCGCTTGGTGGGCTTGATGCCGCGGTTGGCGATAATCTGCTCCGCGAAGGGGGCGAACTCCGGCAGCCGCTCGCCCAGCTGTGCCACGGTGCGCGTGGCCACCTTCAGGTAGTCGTTCGGCAGGTATTTGGAATCCGTGCGCGGGTAGGTGAGCACCTTGTGCTTCTCATAGCATTCCTGGGCTATCTGCAGCGTGCGGCGCGCGGAGAAGCCGAAACGGTTGCTGGCCTCCCGCTGCAGGGAGGTCAGGTCGAACAGCGTGGGCGCCGGCATGGAAACCGGCTTGCGCGTTTCCAGCACCTGGGCTTCCCGGCCGCTGCAGCGCTCCGCTATTTCCCGCGCCTGCTCCGCGCTCCAGATGCGGTCCCGCGTGTGCTGCGGGGCCTTTTCGTCCTTCTTCCAATCCGGGTTGAACCACTTGCCCTCGTAGCTGCCGGATTTGGCCTTGAAGGTGGCGTGCACCTCGAAAAATTCCTCCGGCTGGAAGGCGAGCACCTGCTTCTGGCGCTCCGCCAGGATGGCGAGCGTGGGCGTCTGCACGCGCCCCGTGGGGGTGATGTTGAAGCCGCTGGCTCCGGATTGAAGCACGGTGAGCGCGCGGGTGCTGTTGAGCCCCACCAGCCAATCGGACTCCGAGCGGCAGACGGCGGCATCCGCCAGGTTCTGCATCTCACGGTCCGTCTTGAGCGTGTTCCAGGCCTCCAGGATGGAATCGTCCGTCATGCTCTGCATCCAGAGGCGGCGGATGGGCTTGTTGAGTTTTCCGTAGCGCACGATGTTGCGGAAGATAAGCTCGCCCTCGCGCCCGGCATCACATGCGTTCACCAGCTCCGTCACCTCCTTCTGCCGCGCCAGTTTCAGCACGCTGCGCAAACGGTCGTTGGATTTGGCTATGGGTTCCAGCTCCATGGTGTCCGGCAGCACCGGCAGGCACTCCATCTTCCACGGCAGGCTCTTTCCCTCCGCCGTCTGCGGCTTCTTCTGCTCCACCAGGTGACCCACCGCGGAAGTGACTATCAGCGTGCTGTTGCTGTAGCTGCCGCTCGCCGCGTCTTTCTTCATCTTCCCCAGCTCCTTGCCGAGCACGCGGGCCAAATCCGCCGCCACACTGGGTTTCTCTGCAATGATCAATGTCTTGGACATGGTATGATGATTTGCCTCGCCTCACGCCCCGCGGGCGCTCCGCTTGTCCTTATAGACACAAAAAATCCGCTCCCTTGTCAAGCATAAAATATGTCAGCACAGTATAAAAGGGAACGCGTGATGCCGCTTTTTTGTTGCGCGCCGTTTGGCGCTATGCTAGCCTATCCTCATGTCAAATCGCTTTATATTGAACGAGACCAGCTATCACGGGAGCGGAGCCGTGAAAGAAGTCGTTACGGAAGTGCAGGCCCGCGGGTTCAAGAAAACGCTCATCGTCACCTGCGCGGACTTGGTCAAGTTCGGCGTGGTGGGCAAGGTGACCTCCCTGCTGGACGGCATCGGCCACCCCTATGCGGTGTACGACAAGGTGGAGCCCAACCCCACCGTGGAGTGCGTGCAGGAGGGCGTGGCCATGTTCAAGGAAGTGGGGGCGGACAGCCTCATCGCCATCGGCGGCGGCTCCCCGCAGGATACCGCCAAGGGCATCGGCATCATCGTGAACAACCCTGAGTTCGCAGACGTGGTCTCCCTGGAGGGCGTGGCCCCCACCAGGAACAAGTGCGTGCCCGTCATCGCCATTGCCACCACCGCAGGAACCGCCGCGGAAACCACCATCAACTACGTTATCACAGATGTCGCCAAGCGCCGCAAATTCGTCTGCGTGGACCCCCACGACATCCCCGTGGTGGCCATCGTGGACCCGGATATGATGAGCACCATGCCCAAGGGGCTCACCGCCTCCACCGGCATGGATGCCCTCACGCACGCCATCGAGGGCTACACCACCCTCGGCGCCTGGGAGCTGGCCGACACGCTCAACCTGAAGGCCATCGAGATCATCTCACGCAGCCTGCGTCAGGCTTGCGAGAACGACCCCAAGGGACGCGAGGACATGGCGCTCGGCCAGTACATGACCGGCATGGCGTTCTCCAACGTGGGCCTGGGCGTGGTGCACGGCATGGCCCACCCGCTGAGCGCCTTCTACGGCACTCCCCACGGCGTGGCCAACGCGGTGCTGCTGCCCTACGTGATGCGCTACAACGCTGAGTTCACCGGCGACAAGTTCCGCGAGATTGCCCGCGTGATGGGCGTGCCCGGCGTGGATGCCATGAGCCCCGCAGAATTCCGCAAGGCCGCCGTGGATGCCGTCGTCACCCTCTCCAAGGATGTCGGCATCCCCCAGACACTCAAGGAAATCGGCGTGAAGCAGGAGGACCTCGATGCCCTAGCAGACGCCGCCATGGCGGATGTCTGCACCGGCGGCAACCCCCGCCCCTGCAACAAACCAGAACTCCTGGCCCTCTACCAGGAAGCATACGGGTGATTTACCAAGCCCGATTTGAAAAATTAGCCGCGCCCTGTGGCGCGGAAATCCACAACGCCCGCCCGGCATCCCACCAGGCGGGCGTTTGTGGTATGCATCACGCTGCTTTTGGAGGAATATAACGAATACAATTAGCTACTCAGGACCGTTGAGAGGCACTGGTATATGCCATCGTAAAACTCGGGAGCGCATGTCGCGTCTCCGGAGTCCCCTTCAGGAACAAAAATCGTGGCGGACCGGTTTATTCCCGGACTGCAAGCGAACGGCAATGTTCCCGCGTACGGCTGCGGGGAGGAAGACGGGGTGCTGCAAGCGGCAGAGGCGGAGCCTTAGCTGCGTTGCAGCAATTAGGATTAGGATTAGGATTTTGAACATTCGCGCTTCCGACTTCGCTAAAGCTTCCGTCTCCGCCCCGGCGGGGCTACGCCGTGATATAACGCCGAGACAGGCCAGGCGCGAGGGGAATTTCGCGTGTGTACACACGCAGTCGTGAATGGCGGGCATGGTGTGTGTGCACACGCCGCGTTCGGCGTTGCGGTGATGTTCCGCAGTGTGTTTGAGAAAGAATTGGGAATACAATTTCCCAAGCAAGAATCACGTTCCCTATCGTCTGGCGCCGCCGCAGATTTTGCAGTCGCGGCCTTGCGGTTTGTCGGTGTAGAATCCGTTGGTAGTTCCGCCGTAGTAACGGCAGGATTTGTTGTGGAGGACACCAGTGCGGGTGTTGAACCAGTATTGACCATTGGAGGCGGCCGTGGAGACGGCGTCCAAAGTTGCGCCGAAGCTGGAAACGGCGACAGCCATGGCTAGGAGAAACGCTTTCATATGCGGAGCAATCTAGCATGGGCGCACGGTGCCACAAGGGAATTCGCAAATGGCCAATATGCGATGCGCCGAAGCCAAAATTAGGCGCTTGACAGGCAAAGGGTTGCAAATCGGTTGCGCGTTTGCGCGGAGCCTGCAAGCCGCGCCAGCATGGGCTCGGCATGCTCTTTCCGGCGTAATACAATCTAATTTTTATGAAGGCGGGTAAAAATTGCTTAGGAAACCAAAAGCAACTGCACATATTCGTCACGTGGTGAGGGAAGTTTCGCGTGTGTGTGCACACACGGCGGGAGGCGCTGGCGGCACAAGCCGCAGCCCCGCGGCAATTAGGATTCGGGATTGGGGATGTGCGTGGCGCGGGGTGCGGGGTGCGGGGTGCGCGCTACGCTTGGGTGGCAAAGAAGCCGCCGTTTTTCTTGGCGCCCTGGAAGCGGAGTTTGGATTGGGCTTTGAGGGAAGCGATGAGGCGGTCGGCACGGCGCGGGGAGAGGGCGGGGTATGCCTTGAGGAGGGCCTGCCTGTTGGCACCCGGGTGGCGGCGGAAGAAGCCGAGGACTTTTTCCGCGGAGATGGCCTTGGTGGAGAGGAACGTTTTTTTCTGCTCCTTGAGGGTGTCGCGCACGGCGCGGAGCATGAAGGCGATCATGGGCGCGGAATCGGCGCGTGCGGTGCTTTCCGCGAATGCGGCGTAGTATTCGCGCTGGCGCGCGTGCACCATGGACTCCACGGGCATGTACTCGAAAAGCGCGTTCCAGCGGGCGAGGATGAGCGTTTGCCAGAGGCGGCCGATGCGCCCGTTGCCATCGGTGAACGGGTGGATGAATTCAAACTCGTAGTGGAAGACCGCAGCGGCCACGAGCGGCGGGGTCTGCGTGCGGGAGAGCCATTGCAGCAGGTCCTGCACGAGCTGCGGCACGCGGTCGGCCGGCGGCGCCATGTGCACCACGTTGCCAAGCTCGTCGAACACGCCTTCCCCGCACGTGCGGAACTGCCCGGCGGGGCGGCAAACGCCCTTCATCATGCAGGCGTGCGCGCGGAGCATGTCGTCCACCGCGCAAGGGGAGAGGGAAGCGAAGAGGTTGTACGCTTCCAGGGCGTTCTCGGCCTCCAGCACATCTTGGCGCGGAGCGAGCACGCTCTTGCCCTGGGAGATGGCCTGAACCTGCGCCTTGCTGAGGTTTCCGCCCTCGATGGCGAGCGAGGAATGCACCGAGCGCACGCGGTTGCCCCGGCGCATCTTGAGCGGGACGTCGGCGCAGGGCAAATCACGCAGCTCCTCCAGGCATTCCGCTAGGAGCGCCAGGATTTCATCGGTGATGGTGTATGGCGGATTGTACTCCATGCCGTTATCATATCACAATCAATCGCCAAGTCAAGCATATTGGCGAAATAAACGGCAAATTATTTGGCGAAACAAACGGCGGGGAAACGAGACGGAGGCGGCGAAACAAATGGCGAGTTAAATGGCGAAATAAAACCACCATTCCAGATAGCTTTCGAGCGGGGGTTCAATCCACCTTCACGTTGATGAGATTGGGTTTGCCGGTGATATTGACGCGGCGTTCAAGGGCGCGGGAAGAGTGAATTCACGCTCACTTGCGGAAGATCGGGGGTGCTTGGGGTCCCCAGAATTGGATGTAGAAGGGGTGCTGCGGGTGGTTGAGGTGTCCGTGCCACTCATCCTGGGTGTTGAGGGCGCGCTGCTGTGGTGAGGTGCCGAATTCGCGTATGCGGTGCTGGAAATCCAGTGCGGGGATGAACGCGCAGGCGGCAAAGATGCACACGAGCAGGGCCCTGCGGCGTGCGGAGCAGCGGGGCCACGCGCCGTGCAGCAGGACCGCCATCACAAAGAACGGCACCAGGGTGCCCTTGTACAGGAATTCATTGGTGGTGAGCCCGAGCCACAGCAGCGGGAGCAGCAGCAGCAGGCAGGCGGCGCCGCGGAAGGCGCCCGTGCGGCGGTAGCGCCAGCCGAACACGCAGAGGGCGCCCCCCATGAACAGGGTGCCGCCAAGGTAGGCCGCGGCGAAATCTGCCAGGTTGCCGCCGTAGAGGGGCGCGTTCCAGGCCGGCAGGGCCCGGGAGACGGCACCGGCGGAGAAATAGAGCGCCAGCAGGGCCAGCAGCGGGAGCACGGCGTAGAACAGCGGCTCCTTCAACTGCGCGCGCAGCAGTGCGCCGCGCCGCAGCAGCGGCAGCAGGGTGAACGCCAGGTACACCAGCAGCGCCAGCGCGCCCAGCGGGGAGCACACGGCCACCAGCGCCGCCACCGGCAGCAGCAAGGGGCCGCGCAGAAGGCGCGCGTGCACCATGCAGAGGAAGAGGAACACCGCCACGGCGTGGTTGTATGTGGCGGCCAGCTGGTGCCACAGGCAGGTGTAGAGCACGGGGTGCGGCAGCAGCGCGTTGTAGGCGTCCACCAGGCCCTGGATGGGCAGCACGGCGGCGAACACATCCGCGCGCCCCAGCACCTCTTGCGCGCATGCAAGCCCCATCATCACCGCCAGCAGGGAAAGGGTGCGCGCCCCGCAGCGGCGGAAGAGGCACAGGATGCCCAGGGCCACGCCCAGGTAGATCCAGCCCGCCAGCACCAGCCACGCAGGCACCAGGCCGCGCAGCAGATGGGCAAGCGCCGCGGCGGGCAGCCAGAAGGCGTGATAGTACACGAAATATTGTCCGTCTGCGCTGTGCAGCGGCCAGGCTTCATCCGTGAGCGCGCCGTAGATGCCGTTGCGTGCAATGAAGTCGCGCGGCTGGGGGAAATCCCCGTTGAGCCCCATGAGGTACACCACGGCCGCGCCGCCCAGCAGGCAGAGCGCCAGCATGGCCTTGCGGGCGGCATCCACCTGCACGCGCGGCACGTACAGGGTGCGCCGCCAGAGCAGCCAGCAGCATGCGGCCAGCAGCGCGCTCAGCGGCCAAGCCAGCCACGGCTGCACCCAGCCGCACAGGAAGAGCACGTTCGGCAGCAGGAGGTACAGCAGGCACGCTCCCAGCAATGGGGAGCGATGCCGCGGTTGCTCGCGGGTTTCGCACATGAGACCAGCTTAGCAGAAATGGAAGAAATTTACAATTTACACTTTACGATTTACGATTTACAACACGCCCGACGGCTGTACGTGTCACACCGAAGCCTTGGCGGAGGCGGAAGGGCGGGTAGCCAGAAGCGAAGCTTCTGCCCCGCAGGGGTGAGGCACCGTGAGGCGGTGCCGAAGCAATTTTGCAAAGTTAGCGCGCGCTCCGCGCGCGGAACGTTAAATAGCAAATCCATTGTAAATCCACTTGCCGCTTGGCTTCGGGAAAAGAAAATGCTGGAACGGGGCACCAAACGATACATACACCGCTTGACAACGTGCACGGCTATGTGATATGTATGTACGTGTCAGCGCCGATGATGTATTCCAGACTACCTTTCAAGCCCATGCTACTCCATTACCTCGTGGGATGTCTCTGCAGCCTCTCGTTGTCTGCATGTTCTTTCGCAGCGCCCAAGACGCAGCCTGTCAGGGTATGGGCCGATTCTCCGACAGCGGATATTTATGTCAATGATAAAAAGTGCGGAACCGGCAGATGCGTGGCTATTCTCCCACGAAACAAAATCGCTATATTCCGGGCACAAGAACACAATGCGACTAGTGGAGACATCATACTGGAGCCGGAATTGTCCTTGTGTGGTTACACCGACTTGTGCAGCGGCTTTCTCCTCTTTCCCCTCACCGGGCTCCTTGCCCCGGGCGCATGGCAATTACCTCAACAAACCGTACCTCTCCACATACCCCAATAATCAACCATGAACACTAATCAAATCATCATTGCTGCTGTAGCAGCACTCATTCTACCAGCGTGTACTCAACGATACGCTGATTTAACATTCACGTCCACAAAAAACCTGGACATGAACTACCCGAAGGGCTATTACGCAGATCCAAGCAAACGCACAGTCGGCGAGGATGTAGGGCACTTGGTTATTGTCGTCCCCACCCGCATCCCCAATGCCAAAGAAGCCGCCGACCGCGCCATTGAGAAAAACGGCAGCAACTGCGTCGGCCTTTCCAACATGAAGCTGGAACACAGCATCTGGTACATTCCGTACATCTATGGCCGAGAAACTTTCAGCGTTACTGGCGACCCGGTCTTCAAAAAATAACCTACTCTCCTGACATGAAAAATATTTTATCACTACTGTCCGCCCTGCTGTTCCTTGTTCCTTCCTGCACCACGCGGATCATCGATTTGACCATTGCCACGAACAAGAACATCAATCTCGACAGCATGAGCAGCTACGTCACCTCCACAAATGGTCGCGTCAAGGGTGAAACAACCAAACCCGTCATCCTGTTTTTCAACATTGGCACGCTCAACGTCAAGGATGCGATTGATGACGCGGTCCAGAGCAACGGCCCCAACTGTGTCGGACTTTCCAATGTAGTCGTGAACGGGCGTTGGTGGTCAATCATCCTCTATGGCGAGAGGAGCTTCATTGTTGAAGGAGACCCCATCTATAAAAAATAACCACACGGGCTATGAGCCTGTGTCCATATTACACAAGGCTGCGCGTTGCAGACAACGCGCAGCCTTTCGTTTTCAAATTGCACCATCACGGATTGCCTACCACTTGCTGCTTGGCTTTGGCGGGCGGGTGTGCTAGGATGGGGGTTGTATGATACGCAAGCTGACGGTGGAGGGGGTGACGGTGTTTCCGGAGCGGGAATCGTTTTCCTTTGTTCCGGGGGTGAACGTGATAGTGGGCGGGAACGATAGCGGCAAGAGCCACCTGATGAAGCTGTGCTTCGCCGTCTGCAAGTGGAGCCACGGCGGGGCCACGCGGGATTTGCCGGAAACGTGGGCGGAGGAGAAGCGTCTGCGCAAGGACCTGCTGCGCGTGTTCGGCACGGGAGAGCTCACGGCCATCACCTCGCGCAGCGTGCGGGATTGCACGGCCGCGGTGCGGGCATCCCTGGTGGGAGAGAAGGCGCCGCACGGCACGGCGGAGCTGGCGTTCAGCTTCCACGCGGGGCGTGAAGAGGACGGCCTGCGCATCACCACGCTGCCGGACCGCTACCTGCAGGAGAACGCGGTGTTCATCCCGCCGCGGGAAATACTGTCCATCTACCCGTGCTACATGCAGGCGGGCAAGCGTTACCCGGAGCTGCTGGATTCCGCGAGCTGGGAGCTGTGCCGGGCGCTGGAGGACGAGCCTGTGCAGCAGCCTGCGGGAGCGCTGCACCAGGCCATACGGCTCATCGAAAAAATGCTCAGCGGGCACCTGGTGCGCATCAACGGGCGGTTCTACCTGGTGCGGCACGCGCAGGAGCCGCTGGAGCTCAACCTGATAGCGGAGGGATTCAAGCGCATCGGCACGCTGGGGCTGCTGCTGGGCAACGGAACCGTTCACGCGGGCACCACGCTGTTCTGGGACGAGCCGGAGATGAACATCAACGCCACGCACCTGCCGCTGCTGGTGAACATCATGATGGCGCTGGGGCGGGCGGGCGTGCAGCTCATCCTGACCACGCACAGCCTGTTCCTGCTGCGCGAGCTCACCATTCAGCTGGCGGCGCAGGAGAACCGCGGCGTATCGCGCCGTTTCACGGGCCTGCAGCTGCAGGCGCGCGGGCGGGAGGGCGTGCGGGTTTCCGCCGGGGAGAGCATGAACGATTTGGACTACATCGACAGCCTGGATGCCGAGATGGAGCAGGCGGACCGCTACCTGGGCATGCACCCGGAGGAGGCGGGAACGGAAGAATAGGGGCGCAACACATGTACAAACCGGGTACCAGCTGCGTGGAGGGCTTGCACCGCTTCAACTTTGAGGCGGGCTACCTGGTGTGCCGCTGCGAGTGCTCGCCCTTCTACTCCCGCCACGCGCAGAACTTCTGCAACAGCTGCAAGGAGATGGATTTCATCCTGTACCACCCCGGCAAGAAAGAGCTGTGGCTCATCGAGGTGAAGGACTACCGCTTCAACGCGCGCCCCAAGGTGCGGGATTTGGTGGAGAAGCTGTGCCGCAAGGTGCGTGATTCCCTCTTCCTGCTGCGCACGGCGGCCCTGGCGGCGCCGGAGGAGGAGCCGCCGGAGGGCGTGTCGCTGCGTGAAATTGCGCGGCAGAGCCTGCAGGCCAGGCACATCCGCGTGGCGTTCACCATAGAGCTGGGCAACACGGGGCTGTTCCCGCCCAAGGCCCTGCTCTCCACCATACGGGATTTGCTGTACCGCCAGATCTGCTTCATCGACCCGCAGATGATGTGCCTGCCCATCACGGAATCCGGCGGGGTGGGGCCGTGGACCATCACGCCCGCCGGGGACGAGCACTCCGCGCGCATCCAGCGCCGCATGGAGGAAGCCCGCCTGGCGCGCGAGCGCGAGGAGAAGCGCCTGCGGGACCAGGCCGTGTTCCAGCAGCGCGAACAGGCGCGCCGCCAGCGCCGCCGCCGCAAATCCCCCCTGCCCCTCTGGAAACAGCGCGCCCAGGAGCGCGCGGAGGGCAAATCCGGCACCCACGCAGACCGCAAGAAACCATCTTCCTGAATCCCGCCACACCCAATAAACAACATGAACACCATTGCACAAAACAGCACCACGCTCGCCCATGCTCCGAACCAGCGCATCATGTGGGTGGATATCCTGAAAGGCATTGCCATCCTGCTGGTGGTAACGGGGCACATGCCGCATCCCGGCGGAGATCTCCACCCCGCCAGGCACCTTATCTACAGCTTCCACATGGGGCTGTTTTTCCTCTTGTCAGGGTACACATGCGCCTTTTCCTTCTCTCGGCACCCATCTATCCGCCTTCACCTTCAGAAAAGGCTGCTGACGGTACTGCTTCCCTACATTGTGTGGTGCGTTCTCTCACCCCTTTTCTTCTGTTGGCGCGAGGGCCTGGAGGGTACTCACTCTCCGGAGCATGCCTGAATATCCTATTTCCCCCGGGACAACTGTGGTTCCTCCCGTGCCTGTTCATCATGCACCTGCTCTTCGTCATATACCAGCTCCTGCATCGCGTGGTACCGGCAAAGAACAAAAGCCTGTGCAGCGCTTTTATCGTATTCCTGTTGGTGTACCTCAATCACCGCTACTGCATGCCTCTTCTTCAGGACCACGGCTACGGAGTCTCGTTCCTCAACCCGTCCTTCTCCATGTCCTTTTTCTTTGCGTTCGGAGCCATGCTCTTTTACAGCAAGAGGTCATTGTCAACAATTGTCCGCAGCGAAACCCTGGCGGCATGCTCACTCCTTGCATTCGCCCTTCTTGGCCTGTGCTATCATGAGGTCCATCCTGTCTACGCGCGCATTGTCACAGGTTTTGCCGCGTGCATTGTCCTGCTAAAGCTATTCGTCCCTATCGACGCGGAGAAAATTTCGGCCACAAAAGCATCGCGTTGGATATTCGGGCAGCTGATTTTTATCGGCAAGAACACCATGGTCATCTTCATCACCTCCAGATTAATCCAACCCTATTACCCGCCCCTTGTATCCGACCCGGAAACAGCGGCGTTTGCCGTGTTTGTCTGTCATTTGTTCGCTGCCATCATCGTTTCATACGCGTGCATAGGCATCCGAAAGGCAATCAACACATCGCGCATCATGTCCCTGCTGCTGTTGGGAGAAATCTCAAAACCCCCGGTCGCGCAAAAAAACGCCCAATAACATGCACATCCCGTTTTCCCACACCATGAAAGCACTCATCCTCGCCATGCTCACCGCCGCATCAGCCCACGCCTTCACCGCCACGGACACCGCCATCGGCAACGGAGAGCTCACCATCAAGACACCCCAGGCCGCGCCCGCAAACATGCCCGCGTTCGAGGTGGCGGACCAGCGCTACGGCCGCTTCATCCCCGCCCAGGCGGAGTGGCGGAACGGCGCCGTGAAGCTCACCTACGAAACCCACGCCACGCTGAAAGAGCAGCGCAAGAACGTGGTGTGGCGCTGCAGCGACGGCACCAAATCCTACGCGGGCGACATCCCGTTCCGCGCCGTGCCGCCGGGGAAATTCCCCGCCGTGGGCCGCCTGAGGGTGGCGTGCGTGGGAGACAGCATCACCTTCGGCCTGGGTATCCAGAAGGCGCAGGACAAGTACCCCGAGCAGCTGCAGGAGATGCTGGGCGACAAGTTCGAAGTCGGCCGCTTCGGCAACTCCGCCAAAACCGCCGCCCGCGTGAAGGACGGCGTGTGGTTCGGCCTGCAGCGGGAACACCGCCAGGCTCTGGATTTCAAGGCAGACCTCTACGTCTCCAACCTGGGCATCAACGACACCAACCGCGGCGTGTGGGACACGGAGAAGGTGTTTGCGGACTACGCGGAGCTCATCCGCGCGTGGCGCGGCCCGCAGGGCGCCACCATCATGCTCTGGACGAAGCTGGCCCCGGATTTCCGCAGCCACGGGCGCGAACCCGGCTTCCCCGGCAACGTGAACCCGCGTTTTGATTTCCGCCTCAATGAGATGGACACCGCCACCCGCCGCCCGGAGATGGAAGCCGTCTGCGCCCGCCTGGCCAAAGAGCTGCACTGCCATGCCATGGATATGTACACCCCGCTGGCCAAACACCCGGAGCTCACCGTGGGGGACGGCCTGCACCCCAACCCCGCCGGCGCCAAGATCATTGCGGAGAAAACCGCCAAGGCCATATGGGCGCTATGGGAGGGAAGATAGGAAGAGGGATTTACAATTGACAATTGACGATTTTGCAAAGTTAGCGCGCGCTCCGCGCGCGGGAATTTCGGAGGGCCATCTGGCATGTTGCCAGATGGCCCTTCACAGTACCGCGCCGGAAGGCGCGCGAATTCCCCAAATTGCCTGCCTCGGCGTAGGCGCTAGTCGTAGACGGGTAAATCGTCAATTGTAAATTGTAAATTCAAGCGCTTGCTTTCCGCTTGCGCGGGGTGGGGCTTGCATGTACAATTTGGGGAGCATGAAACCCTATCTCCCTTCCATAGCGGTGGCACTGGCCATGCTGGCCGGCACGCTGCAGGCCGCCACGTACGCGGTGGACCCCGCGCGCGGCGACGACTCCAACCCCGGCACGGTGAAGCAGCCGTGGAAAACCATGGGCCCGGTGAACAAGCTGGAGCTGAAGGGCGGTGACAAGCTGCTGGTGAAGCCCGGCACCATTGTGGGCTCCCTGGCGCCGAAGGTGGCGGGTAGCAAGGACAAGCCGGCCGTCATCAAGTTTGCGCCCGGCACGTACGAGTGGCAGGCGGACGGGCTCAACGAGGAGAAGCTGCACATCTCCAACACGAACGACGCCCCGGACATGCCCAAGCGCGTGATGATTGACCTGCACGGGGCGAAACACCTGGAGGTGCGCGGCAAGGATGCCCTGCTGCTCTGCCGCGGGCGCATGATGGAGATTCATATGGACGCGTGCAAGGACGTGGCCTTCATGGATATTGCCATCGACTACGCGCGCCCCACCATCTCGGAGTACACCGCGCTGGAGGTGGGGGAGACGCAGGCCGTGTTCCAAATCCACCCGGACAGCAAATACGTCATCGAGAACGGCAAACTCAGCTGGGTGGGAGACGGCTGGAAGGAGGGTCCCGGCTGCTTTGTGCAGCAGTACACCGCAGAGCCCCTGTGCGTGCGCAACGTGGGCGGCAACAAGGGGCTCACGGGCCAGGTGGAGGAGATTGAGCCCGGCAAGGTGCGCATGAGCTACGACAAGAACCCCGGCTTCCAAAAGGGCGCCACCTACCAGCACCGCCAGATCCGCCGCGAGTACGCCTCCGTCTTCTGCAACAACTCTTCCAACATCTCCTACACCGGGGTGAAATTCCATTTCATGCACGGCATGGGCGTGGTCTCCCAGTTCTCACGGAACCTCTCGTTCGACAACGTGACCATAGCCCCGCGGGAGGGCAGCGGCCGCACCTGCGCCTCTTGGGCGGATATGCTGCACTTCTCCGGCTGCCACGGCAGGATTTCCGTGAACAGGGTGCTCTTCCACGGCGCGAACGATGATGCCATCAACATCCACGGCACGCACCTCAAGATTACGGGAATGAAGGACCCGCGCCACGTCACCGTGCGCTTCTGCCACGGCCAGACCTGGGGCTTCGAGGCCTTCCGCAAGGGCGACGAGGTGGATGTCATCTCCGGCAGGAACCTCAACTCCAAGGGCATGAACAAGGTGCTCTCCGCCGCCATGAGCCCGGACAGGCGCAGCATGGAGCTGGAGCTGGAGAAGGACCTGCCCGCAGACGTGGCCGTGAACGAGGACTGCCTGGAAAACGTGACCGCCACCCCGGAGGTGGTGGTGACCAACTGCCGCGTGGAGTGCATCCCCACCCGCGCCTTCCTGCTCACCACCCGCAGGCCCGTCACCATCAAAGACAACGTGTTCACCCGCTCCCACATGTCCGCCATCCTGGTGGCGGACGATGCCCGCAGCTGGTATGAATCCGGCATGGTGCGCAAGCTCGTCATAGAGGGCAACACCTTCGACCACTGCGGCGGCCCCGTCATCAACGTGGCCCCGGAAAACCGCGAGCACGCCAGGGCCGTGCACTCCGGCATTGCCATCCAGAACAACAAGTTCCTCATGGACGACAAGAACGCCATCTCCCTCAAATCCGCGGCGGATGTCACCATCAGCGGCAACTCCTTCCCCAACGGCGCGGCCCAGGAGAACGTGCGCCAGACCAACTGCGAGAACGTGAACATCAAGTAAAAGGAGATTTACAATTTACAATCTACAATTGACGATTTTTGGAAATTAGGCGCGCTCCGCGCGCGGGAATTTCGGAGGGCCATCTGGCATGTTGCCAGATGGCTCTTCACAGTACCGCGCCGGAAGGCGCGCGAATTTTCCAAATTGTAAATTGTAGATTGTAGATTGTATATCTCCATGTGCATTTGTTTGCAATCCCGTGCGCCGTATGCTACACTGCGCGGCGGTATGAAAATCACGCAATACCTTGCCGCACTCCTTGCAACCGCTTGCGCAGCGGTTGCCGCCGTGGAATATCCCGGACAGGCGCCGGGGGCCGCCAAGGCGGAGGTAACCGCCACCGCCGCCACGCTTTCCAACAACCTGTTCACCGCCGAGTTCTCGGAATCGTCCGGCGGCCTCTCCTTTGAGAGCATGAAGCTGGCGGACGGCACCAAGCTGGTGCAGCAGGGCGGCCCGGTGTTCACCGTGAACCTGCAGGGCGGCAAGACGCTAGACTCCAACAGCATGAAGAAGGGCAAGGTGAGCGTGGAGGAGCTGAAGGCTGACCCCAAGCACCCGCAGCTGGCGCGCCGCTTCCCCGGCAAGGCCGTGAAGGCGGTGTTCACCGCGCCGGACGACTCGTTCAGCGTGGTGTGGCGCGCGGTGCTGCGAGACGGCTCGCACTACCTGCGCCAGGAGTACACCGTCAAGGCCAAGAAAGACACGGCCTTTGTGAGCATCACGCCCATGCAGTTCGAGCTGGCGCCGCGCGGCAAGGCCGCCATCTCCGGCAACACGGAGCGCGGCAACGTGGTGGTGAACGACCTCGTGTTCGCGGGGCTGGAAACACCCATGTCCATCATGTCCGTGGGCGACCAGGGAGCCGCCGCGGGGGCCGCGTGGAATCCCGCCGCGTGGCAGGAGCAGAGCTTCGGCAGCGCGTTCAACGTGCCGCAGAGTTTTACGCAGAAGTACGGCGACAAGTACAGCGCGCAGGATGGCCCCGTGCTCAAGCACCTGGCCGTGGCGGAAGGCCCCGCGCAGTTCGGCCAGGCGGGCAAGTGTGACGTCACCTTCCGCTACAAGGGCGGCTCCCACCGCCTGAACACGGTGGCGGTGCAGCTGCTGGATGCCGCAGGCGCGGTGGTGGCGGAGGATGTGCACGAGGGCCACACGGGCGAGCAGTCCGATGCCAACACCTACTCCCTCAACGTGCCCAAGGCGGGCGACTACACCCTGCGCTACTGGGTGGAGACCAAGACGGAGAGCGTCACCAGCAAGGGAGAGATTGCCTTCTCCGCCCCCGTATCCCTGCCCACCGCCAAGGATGCGGGCGGCGCGCAGGACAACGCCGTGCGCGGCACCTGGAGCCGCAAGACCACCCTGCCCGCCGGGCAGAGCTGGAAGGTCAGCAGCGTCATCGGCGTCTTCGCCCCGCAGCAGCAGCGCCGCTCCTTCCTGGCCTACAGCGAGCGCGAGAAGGGCGCCGCCTACCGCACCTTCATCCACTACAACGACTGGTATGAAATCGGCATCCGCGTGCACGACATCAAGGACCCCACGCAGCGCACCTCCGAAAAGATGTGGATGGACATCCTGGACGTGTGGCACCGCGAGCTCTTCACCAAGCGCAAGACGTACATCGACGCCTTTGTGGCGGACGACGGATGGGACGAGTTCAACAGCCTGTGGGACTTCCACGTGGGCTTCCCGAACGGTTTCGCCAACACCAGTAAAAAGGCCGGCGCCATGAAGGCCGGCGTGGGCGCGTGGCTCGGCCCCGTGGGCGGATACGGCTTCTCCAAGCAGCAGCGCCTCAACAACTGGAACAACCTCCACCCCGGCAACAAGATCGACAACTTCCAGCTCTCCAACAAGGAGTACTTCGACGCCTTCGTGGGCCGCTGCAAGTACATGATCGAGCACTACGACATGCGCTACTTCAAGTTCGACGGCATCTCCACCAAGTTCCACGCCATGGGCCCCGCCAACGAGGAGGACGCGGAAGGCATCATCGCCGTGGAGGTGGAGCTGCGCAAGGCACGCCCCGACATCTTCCTCAACACCACCGTGGGCACCTGGGCCAGCCCGTTCTGGTTCCATTACTCCGATTCCATCTGGCGACAGGAAAACGACTTCGGGCAGGTGGGCAACATGGGAGACGACCGCGACAAGTGGATCACCTACCGCGACCGCCTGGTGCACGAGGTCTTTGTGGAGGGCGCGCCCCTCTTCCCCATCAACTCCATCATGACCCACGGTCTCATGATCACCAAGAACGGCCCGCCACACGTCATGAGCCGCGAGCCCAAGAACTGCATCAAGGAGATGCGCTGCGCCTTCGGCAGCGGCTCCGCCCTGCAGGAGCTCTATGTGGACAGCGACCTCATGTGCCAGGAAAACGGCGTGCTCTGGGACGAGCTGGCCGCCTGCATCAAGTGGATGCGCCGCAACGCGGACGTGCTGCCGGATGCCCACTGGGTGGGCGGCAACCCCTGGAACGGCAAGGACGGCGACATCTACGGCTGGGCCGCCTGGAACAAGCAGAAGTGCACCCTCTCCCTCCGCAACTCCTCCAACACGGAAAAGACCCTGCACACCACCCTGCGCCGGGTGCTGGACGTGCCGCCCGCCGTCAAGGGCAAGGTCACACTCAAGAGCTCCTTTGCAGACCAGCGCAACCTCCCCGGCCTGGTGGGCACCGCCGTGGACGTGGACCAGGAAATCGACATCACCCTGCAACCCTTCGAGGTTATCGTGATGGAGGGCGCCATGTAATTTACAATTGACGATTTACGATTGACAATTTGAGGAAGTTAGGCGCCCTGCGGGCGCGAGGGGAGTGATTGCACCGCGCCCGCAGGGCGCGCGCTAACTCCTTCTTAATCCTAATCCTACTCCGAATCTTAATCCTAATTATTTCCTCCTATTGGGACTCATGGAGGGCATAAACAAG
>JAUNHW010000015.1 GCA_030523775.1 Akkermansia sp. | reverse complement strand
CCGTGCTCGTCCGACACATAGAATACCGTTTGCATGGCGAGCTGCTTGAGCAGGTCGGGCGTGAAGTAATCCCCGTTGCCGAATCCCGTGGCAATCGTCATGGAGAAGCTGTCGCCGTTGCCGCTGAGCAGGGCGGCGAGCGCTGCATCGGCCACGCCGAAGCTGATTTGGCAGCCCTCTCCCAGCGTGAGCGCACCGCCGTTCATGACGATGTTGGAGTAGGTGCCGGAGCCCCAGCCCACGTGGTCGTCATCTGCGGGAGTCTCCCAGCCGGAGACGCCGAAGACGATTTCGCCCAGGTTCACGGAGAGGTCGCCGGTATAGGTCTGGCGGCCGGGGGAATTGCCCACGATGAGCGTGCCGCCATCATCCACGGTGACGCTCGCGAAAGTGCCGCTGCCTTTCAGCACGCCACCGCCGGACACGGCGAGCGAGACGTTCCCGGAGATGGTGGCATCCTTGCCGAAGATGAAGCGGCCCTCATGCACGCGGATGTCGCCCTGGAGGGTCAAGGCACCCGTGACCTCCGCGGTTCCGGCGCCGGTCTTGTCCAGATCGCCCGTGCCGCTCAAGATGCCGAAGCTGGCGGTGTTGCCCTCCGTCACCTCCAGGGTGTTGGTGCCGCTGGTGGCGCTCAGGTTGATTTCCTTGGCGATGGTGTCTGTGCGGTCCACCTTCAGAGTGCGGTCGGTACCCGCCACCTTTGAGTTCTCGAAGCTGATGGTGCCCTCGATACGGCCGCCACCGTCCAGGTTCTTGCGCTCGGCATCGCAGTCAACCAGGGTCACCTGGCCGCCCTGCAGGTGCATGTCACCTGTGGTTACCACTTCGTCAGTGTAGAGCTCATGATATGATGTGAATCCATCTCCCTCGTCCACGGTATACGGCACCACCTTTTTGGCATCCACGGGGCTGCCATCCACGCTGGCATCGCGCAAGTCGTATTGAAGCACGTAGTCTTCCGCCCCATCCACAATGAGGTTGCAATAATGGGAGAAGAGGAACTCATTATTATCCACGAGGTTCTTTCCAACGCGCACATCATAGTCCAGGAAGCGGATGCCCGTGGTGCGCAAAACGCAAATGTCTCGAATTGTATGAGAATTCCCCCAGTAATTGGAGTCCATTAGCCCAGGGCCGTTTGCTGAACTCTCGTCAGAGGGAAAAATGCTAAGTTCACTGTACTTGCCTTTTGCTGCACCTATATCGTTGTTGTCTGATATATAGAACTTGTCTATCAGCCCCTCTTCATTTGCGTTGACCCCATAAACCGTCATTGCATGGGAAGGAGTAGAGAACAACACGGCATAGTCGTCATCCATGTATTGGATGATTCTCTCGGAAGCAGATTGGTAGAGGGTTTTGTCTGGACTCTCGGCGTTGCTAGACAAGAACCTATACGTTTGAATCATGGTATATTTGTACTTGTAGCGCCAATCCGTCTCAGGGTGGGCCTCGTACTGCTCATGATTTGCCCCGGATGAGTTGCCGTAGTCTGAGCTGCTGAGATTGGCACCGGCAAGACGATTGTAGTAGCCGCCATGCTGAATACCCGATGATTCAAGTGCGGTCTGGGCATAACTCTCGACGGAGTACAGCCCCTCCCAACCAGTCATCCAATGTTGAATGGCTGTCCCGGGAAAACCTCCCTTGTTTTTCCACCACAGACGGATGTTATCCCATACTTCATATCCACGCGGTGTTCCCTCCGGGATAATCAGAGCACCATTTTTTTCCACACGGTCTTGCCACCACGCAATCGCATTTGCAGCCGAGGCTGCCCAGCACATGTCCCAGTCTATGCTTGGAGAGCGCTTGTATGATGTGTACCCGCCCTCAAGAAGGTTTGTTTCCTTATTGATTGAAACGCCTTTCCACCAGTGTTCGGTGGCGTTCAGCGGCGCAGCGGCGATGGCTCCCAATAGCGTCAGCAGTGTCAGTGTCCTTTTCATTTTTACCTTTTATCGATTATAAGCAAGGGCGGCTCCCTGTCAAGGTACAAGCATACAGTATTCGGAATGCTGTATGCAACCAGCATCCCCGCAAACCTAGATGCAGGGCGGGTTTCAGGGGATTAGACATATGGGCCACAGTCGAGCGGGCTTACATGTCAAACCGAGAAATTTCCCATAATGGTGCGGAAAAATGCAAACATCACTTGACAGCAGCATTCCGAATACTGTATACTTCTTCCTTGATTGGAGGCTCAACTTCAGTTAGGGTATCGGGAAAGACATGAAAAAAACTCTCACACTGCTGGCGCTGATGATGCTGGCCGGCATGCAGGCCGGGGCGAAGACGGAAAGCGTCTTCGCGGACGGCTACACGAAGGACAACTACAGGCAGGCATACAACTACACGATATACGGCAGCATGTGCTGGGCGGCCAATGCATCCAACGTGATCGCCTGGTGGCAGGACCGCATGGCGGCGCAGGGCTACGCCGTGCCGGAGGACGCGCCGAAACAGTTGGACGTCTATCCCGAGTACAAGGCGGCTTTCACGAACAAGGGCGGCTACACCGATTCCGCCATGGAGTGGTGGCTGGACGGCTACTACTATGGCCAGAAATCCGCGGAGGGTCACCCCGGCGCCTACTATGACGGCATGTTCGTGCAGGAGCACGACGTGTATCATTCGGACACCCTGATAACCCAGTTCTTCCCCGCCACGCAGGGCTCGCTGGAGGGGTTTTCCCAACAGATAATAGAGAGCTTCCAGAACGGATACGCCCTCACCGCGCGCATCCAGGAAAAGAGCTACAACATCACCATCTGGGGCGCCGACTACGACACGACGACGGGCCTGCTCACCGCCCTCTACTATTCTGACCCGCACGATTCCGCGCAGGTGTGGCACGGCGACCTGGAACGCACCACGGACGCCTCCGGCACAGACACCTATTACCTGTGGGCAACGGGTACCGTCACCACCATCACCGGGCTCACCTGCCATGTGGAGGATTTCCTCACGGAAGCCGCCTACACCGACACGGGCGATGGCGCGTTCTCCCCGGTGTGCAACGCCGTGGTGGACAAGGGCGCGGAATACACGCTCGCCAGAGAGTTGAAAGCCGCCGCGGAGGACAGCGCGCTGCATGGCAAGGCGCGCGGCGACCTCGCCATCAAGGACGGAACGGCCACAATTGCCGAGGGCGGCGCGCTCCAGGGCTTGGTGGTGTTCTCCGATGCCGAAGGGGAGGCGGACCGCAAGCTTGCAGTCACGCGCGACGGCCTGGTGGTCGGCAAACTGGTGGTGAACGCCACCGAGGGCGGCAACGAGCTGGAAATCTCTGGCGGCAAAACGATGACCCTCACTTCCATGGAGGGGGAAGGCGTGCTTGCCCTCACGGGAGAGGGCACGCTGGTGAATGGCGGGAAGCTCGGCAATATCGTGCTGGAAAGCGGCGTGCTGAAAGGCAGCGGCACCTTTGAGGATGTCACCGTGGACGGCGGCACGCTCATTGTGGGCAGCTCTCCCGGTCGGCAGGAATACCTGGGCGACCTCACCGTGAACGTGGGTGATGTGGTCTTCAGCGTGGACGGCTGGGAGACTCCAGCCACAGCCGACAACTGCGGCTGGGCCTCCAACACCTACTCCAACATTGTCATGGACGGCGGCTCGCTGACGCTGGGCAACGGCGGCACGCTGGAGTTCGCTCTGGGCGGCGGTGCCGTGGCCGCGCTGCTGGAAAACCCCAGCACCGCGTTCAAGCTCACGATTGCCACCGGGTTCGGCAACGGCAACGAGTTCACCTCCGAGCTCCTGTTACAGCTTGCACAGCAAACCATCTTCACCTACTCCACCGAGGAAGGCGCGTTCACCGATACACGCCCCCAGCTTCAGGATGGCGAGACCCTGAACACGCACATCACCGGCTTGCAGTACGAGCTGGTGGACAACACCGCGCTCTGTGTATCGGGCGTGTACTGGCGGGATGTCCCGCCCGTGCCGGAACCCACCACCTCCACGCTCTCCCTTCTGGCGCTCGCGGCTCTCGCCGCCCGCCGCCGCAAAAAAATCTAAACACAACCAAGATACGAAATGAAAAGGACACTGGCAATATTGGCAATGCTGACGGCCACCTCCGTGGCATCGTCGGCCAACGAGACAATCTGGGCTTCGGGAATAGACCCGCTTGATACCAGCACGTACTACTTCTTTACCAAGGCCGGCGCCTATGACTCGCCCATGTGCTGGGCCATTTCCGCCGCATGCACCATTGCGTGGTGGCAGGACCAGGTGGAGAAGAACGGTGCCTTGATTATGCCGAAAGACCAACCGCGCGATATCGATGTGTGGTACACCATGCGCAACCATTGGAAAAGCCGCGGCGGCCAGCCCGCACGCGCGCTCCAGTTCTGGCTTTCCGGGGATGCCCAGTACTCCAACGACTCCCAGTGGTTCACGGACGATGGCGTGGCTTTCAAGGCCACCGGGGGCTTCTTCCCGCGCATTGCTGGCACGCATTTCGATTTCGATTCCGACTTCGCAGCGCCC
Source organism: Akkermansia sp. (assembly GCA_030523775.1). Lineage (GTDB taxonomy): Bacteria > Verrucomicrobiota > Verrucomicrobiia > Verrucomicrobiales > Akkermansiaceae > Akkermansia. The sequence continues at coordinate 55,555 of JAUNHW010000015.1, read as the reverse complement.
TCCGGCTGCATGGTCTCCTCGGTGGACACCCGCGGCTACAGTGACACGCACACCTACCAGGCGGGTTCGCGCATTGTGGCGGACCTGCTCAGGAACGGGTACGGCGGTGTCCTGTCCACAGGCTCGCACGCCATGGCCATATACGGCGTGGAGGTGGACGGGGACGACAATATCGTGAGGGTATACTACGATGACAACAACTATTCCTCCGGCAATCCGGTGGATGGTGAGCTGCCGCACTCCGCCAACGTGTATCAGGGAACGCAGCGCCCGCCAAAGGAGGGCGACACGCAAGAGCGGTACTCCATGGGCGCGAATATTGGCTACGGCAACGAAATCTCCAGCTTCGCCCTCATCCGCACCACGGGAATCCAGTTCACCGACTACGATGTGCGCGTAGGGAAGAATTTTGAAAAAGCTGATGAGTTCCTGTTCTCCCACTACTGCAACCTGCTGGTGGACGGCTCGGAGAACTACCAGCTCAAATACGACCTGCGCGACGCCAGCCGCGACGGCAGCCCGGTCGACCCCATCCAGACGAAATACGATCTCGATGGCAGGACCGTGCTGGAGCAGAAGACGGTCACCACGGGCAACCTCCGCCTGATGGACGGCATGGTCTCCCTGGTGGATGCCACCGGCACTACGGCGGAGTTCGACAAGGGCGGCTCCGTGGAGGGCATCGTCTCCTTTGAGCGCTCTGAGAAGTCCGGCGCCTCCGCCGCCCGCACGCTGGCGGTGCTGCGCGATGCCGCCGCCGTGGGCGAGCTCGCCGTGAAAACCAGCGAGGGCACGAACACCCTGGACGTGGCGCAGGACAAGAAACTGCTCATCGGCACGCTCTCCGGCACGGGCAGCTTGGACAAGGACGGCGCGGGCACCGCGGAGGTGACGGGAGCCTTGACGCTCCAGGGCGCCATACGCGTGCATGAGGGCAGCTTCATCATCGGTACGGGTGCGGCCATCACCGGGAGCGTCTCGCTCAACGTGGATGGCGGCGTGATGAAAGGAAGCGGCACCTTTGCGGGCGTTACCGTGGACAACGGCGGCACGCTCATCGTGGGCAACTCACCCGGCCGCCAGTCCTACACGGGCGACCTCTCCGTGAACCTGGGCGAGATCGTCTTCGGCGTTTCCGGCTGGGAGACTCCCGCGGATGAGGACAACGTCGGCTGGAGCTCCGGCACGTATTCCAACGTGGTGATGAACGGCAACTCCCTCACGCTGGGCGGTGACAGCAAGATTCGCTTCGGCGTGGGCAACGACGCCCTCGCTGCCCTGCTGGGCAGCGACAGCGGCACCGCGTTCTCCATGACCATTGCCACCGGCATCGGTAATGGGGACTACTTCAAATCTGGCGTGCTGGATCAGCTCGCCGCGCAAACGATATTCTACGTGACGGACGAGCTGGGTGCCGTCATCACCAATGATGCCGAACTCAAAGCGGGCGAAACCCTCAACACCCGCATCACCGATTTGAGGTACGAGCTTGTGGACAACACGCAGCTCTGCGTCTCTGGCGTATATTGGGCGGCTGAACCCATGGTCCCGGAACCCACAACAGGCACAATGACCCTGCTGGCTTTGGCCGGGTTCTGCGCCCGTCGCCGCAGGAAGTAGGGCTTGCCTTTCAAATCCTAAATCCGAAATCCCAAATTCGAAATCCTCAATTTCCCCGCTCATTCTCTCTACAGTATTCGGAATATGCTGTAGGAGGGCGGCATTCCCGCAAACCCATATATGGTGCGGGTTTCAGGGGATTAGAGTTATGGACCACAGTCAAGCAGGCTTACATGTCAAACCGCAAAATTTCCCGCAATGGCGCGGAAAAAACGCCGTTTCAACTTGACAACAACATCACGAATGCCGTAAGATGACGGATTGTCGGGGGGCGCGCCCCATGGTACATTTTCAAGGAACAGTTAGGATATGAAAAAGACACTCACTCTGCTAGCACTGGCCGCCGTTCTGGGCGCGCCGCAACTGACCGCCACGGAACACTGGGCGGATGGCGTGACATTCGACAAGACGACCAAGATGGCCACGGGTGCGTACACCTCGTACAAGCACAATTCCGTTTCCGGACCGGATGCGGCGATGTGCTGGGCGGCTGCGGCATCCAACCTGATAGCCTGGTGGCAGGACCGCACGGAGGAGAACGGGGCCATCATCATCCCGGACGGCACGCCGCGCGGCTATGAAGTTTGGGAGACCGTGCGCACCCTCTGGTACAACCAGGGCGGCTGGGCGCCCGCCACCATCCAGCACTGGATTCACGGCGAGACCATCTCCTGCGGCTATGATCTCCGCAGCTCCGCCGGCTACAACTTCAACGGCTACTACAACCGCATCTCCGGCGCGGAGTTCCGCATCGGCAACTATCACGCCTATTCCGATTTCGAACCGGAGGGCGCGCTCATCAGCACCTACAGCGTTTCCTCTCACGATTTCGCGGGCGCTTCCAAGTGGTTGGCGGACGGGTTTGACAACGGCGACGTGTTCGCCTTCGCTACGGATCTGCACGTGATGACCGTCTACGGCGTGAACTACAACGAGAAAACGGGCACGGTGGACGACTTCTACTGGACCGACAACAACAACTCCAACGACAACTATCCCAAGGACCGCTTGATTGCCGGCACGGCGTGGGACAACGGAACGGACGGCGAGCAGATGTATGTGTTCGGCGCGGGCAGCAACAAGGTGCGCTACCTGTACGGCATCCACACCACGGGCATCCATTTCACGGACTACGATGTGGTGCGCAACGCCGAGCGCAAGGACGAGATGTTCTCCCACTACTGCAACGTGGTCATGGATGATGGAGAGAGCTTTGAGCTGCAGTACGACCTGCGCGACGCCAACGCCGCGGACAGCCCCGTGCTGCCCTACATCTACACCTATGATGGCACGGAGGTGGTGGACAAGGAGCACGTCACCACCGGGGATGTCTTCCTGCGCAACGGCTCGCTCTCCCTGGTGGAGGGCGTGGAGAAATACGATGGCGGCGGCGCGGTTTCCGGCACCATCTTCTTTGCCGGTTCCGAGCAGGAGGGGGCCGCGCGCACCCTTTCCGTGGACCGCACCGCCAAGGTGGCCGCGGCAATCAACATTGCCGCCGCTGAGGGCAACACCTTGAATGTGACACAAGGCAACACCGCCAGCTTCGGCACGCTGAGCGGCACGGGCAACCTGGACAAGACCGGCCTGGGCACCGCCGAGGTCACGGAAGGCGTGACGCTCAAGGGTGACATCCGCGTGCATGAGGGCAGCTTCATCTTCGGCACGGATGCCACCATCTCGGAGACCACCACCCTCACCGTGGACTCCGGCGCCTATGTGCAGGGCAGGGAGGGCAAGTCCCTCACGCTCACCATCGCCTCCGGCGTGCATGAGAACAACGGCGTGATGTCCCTGTCCACCACCGTGAAGGACGGCGCCGTGCTCAAGGGCGGCGGCACCTTTGCGGGTGTCACTGTGGACGGCGGCACGCTCATCGTGGGCAACTCCCCCGGCCGCCAGACCTACACCGGCAACCTCTCCGTGAACCTGGGCGATATTGTGTTCAGCGTGGACGGCTGGGAGACTCCCGCCGACGGTGAAAACTGCGGCTGGGCCTCCAACACCTACTCCAACATCGTCATGAACGGCGGCTCCCTCACGCTGGGCAACGGCAGCACGCTGGAGTTCGCACTGGGCGGCGGCGCCATGGCCGCGCTGCTGGATGACTCCGGCACCGAGTTCTCAATGACGATAGCCACCGGATTCGGCAACGGCAACGAGTTCACCCCAGACTTCCTGATACAGCTGGCCCAGCAAACCGTCTTCACCTACTCCACGGAGGAGGGCGCGTTCACCGGCGCACGCCCCCAGCTTCAGGACGGCGATACCCTGAACACGCACATCACCGACCTGCAGTACAAACTGGTGGACAACACCGCGCTCTGTGTCACCGGCGTGTTCTGGCGTGACAATCCCATGGTACCGGAACCCACCACGGGAACGCTTGGCTTGCTGGCGCTCACGCTTCTCACCGCTCGCCGCAGGAGGTAGCACCTGTTTGACAAAACCGTTCCACGCCCTGCGCGGTTCCTAACCGCACAGGGCGTTTCTGTTCTCCGCCCGTTCCCTCCTACAGTTTTTGGAATGCTGATGTCAAGTGATGTTTGTATTTTTCCGCGCCATTATGGGAAATTTCTCGGTTTGACATGTAAGCCCGCTCGACTGTGGCCCATATGTCTAATCCCCTGAAACCCGCCCTGCATCTAGGTTTGCGGGGATGCTGGTTGCATACAGCATTCCAAATACTGTATGCTAACAACTTGACAGGGGGACCACCCTTGTTTACAATCGATAAAAGGTATCTATGAAGAAGACTCTTACACTGCTTGCGCTTTTGGGAATGCTGGCCGCGTACCCGCTGACCGCCGAGGAACACTGGATGGTTGGCGTGACGTGCCACGACAACAACGAATCCAGCGAATATTATCGCGACAACTACCCCAAGGTGGTGGATGCCGGGGCGTACACCTTCAGCAAGAGCGATGCCGATTCCTATGCCACCAACCAATGCTGGGCGGCGGCTGCGGCAGACACGCTGGCGTGGTGGGAGGACCGTGTGGAGGAGAACGGCGCGCTGATTCTGCATGACACGCCGCGAGGCCTGCAACTTTGGAAGACGCTCAGCCCCATGTTCGTGAAGGACGGCGGCTACCCGCGCTATGCCATGAACTACTGGCTGTGGGGAGAGCTGCCCTCCTACGCGCAGTCTTTCCTCAGCAGCACCTGGACCTCCGAGCATCAGGATTTCCATGGCTATTTCCACCACCTGAAGGGCCAGATGGAGGAATACACCACGGAGTATATCATGATTATCAATCACTCGATGACATACACCGTCCGAGTGAGCGACGACCCTGATTGCATAGCCGAGGCGCATGCGCGCTATCTGGAAAAGGAAGAGAAGCTTCTTTCATTGGTGGAGGAGGGCTGGGGGTTGAATTTCACCACCGTCAACCATGCCATGGCCGCATACGGCTTTGAAACGGATGAGGACGGCCACCTCACCAAGATGTGGTACACGGACAACAACCCCGGCGGTGTCAGGGACGGCTTCCTGAAGGCCACGCGCCTGAATGAGGAGCTGTGGGACAACGGCAATACCCAGAAAAAACAGCTTCAGACATACACGGGCTACGGCGACTTCCGCTCGTTCAACGCCATCCGCACGCGTGGCATCCAGTTCGACACCTACGAGCTGACCTTCGACGGCGTGGATGACGAGCCCCTGTTCTCCCACTACCTGAACGTCACCTACGACGGTGGGGAGCACGAGCTGCAGTACGACCTGCGCAACGCCAAGGACGACGAGAGCCCCGTTACCGCCAAGAACGAGGCGGGCGAACGGATCTCCACCGGCGATATCACCCTGAAGAAAGGCAAGCTCTCCCTGGTGGAGGGTGTGGGGGAATACGACGGCGGCGGCAAGACCTCCGGCACCATCACCTTTGAAGGCACCGCCGGAACGGAGCGCACGCTCTCCGTGCAGCACTCGGACACCATTGCCGCGGGAATCGTCATTGCCGCCGCAGAGGGCAACACGCTGGACGTGGCGGCGGGCGTGACCGCCTCCTTCGGCACGCTGAGCGGCAAGGGCAACCTGGACAAGACCGGCCTGGGCACTGCGGAGGTGACGGGCGACGTCACGCTCGAGGGCGATATCCGCGTGCATGAGGGCAGCTTCATCTTCGGCAAGGATGCCACCATCTCGGAAACCACCGCCCTCACCGTGGATGCAGGCGCCCATGTGCAGGGCAGTGAGAGCAAGTCCCTCACGCTCACCATTGCCTCCGGCGTGCATGAGAACAACGGCGTGATGACCCTGGCCACCACCGTGAAGAACGGTGCCGTGCTCAAGGGCGGCGGCACCTTCGCGGATGTCGCCGTGGAGGAGGGCGGCACGCTCATCGTGGGCAACTCCCCCGGTCGCCAGACCTACACCGGCAACCTCTCCGTGAACCTGGGCGATATTGTGTTCAGCGTGGACGGCTGGGAGACTCCCGCCGACGGTGAAAACTGCGGCTGGGCCTCCAACACCTACTCCAACATCGTCATGAACGGCGGCTCCCTCACGCTGGGCAACGGCAGCACGCTGGAGTTCGCACTGGGCGGCGGCGCCATGGCCGCGCTGCTGGATGACTCCGGCACCGAGTTCTCAATGACGATCGCCACCGGGTTCGGCAACGGCAACGAGTTCACCACCGAGTTCCTGAAACAGCTTGCACAGCAAACCATCTTCACCTACTCCACCGAGGAAGGCGCGTTCACGGGATCGCACCCCCAGCTTCAGGACGGCGAAACCCTGAACACGCATATCACCAACTTGGAGTACAAACTGTTGGACGACTCGCGGCTGTGCGTCACCGGCGTATATTGGGCGGCAGAACCCATGGTGCCGGAACCCACAACGGGCACACTCTCTCTGCTGGCGCTGGCCGGGCTTTGCGCCCGTCGCCGCAGGAAGTAGGGCTCTTTTCAAATCCCGAATCCTCAATCCTCCCGCCCATCTCCTCTACGGTATTCGGAATGCTGTATGGCGGGAGATTTTGGATTTGGCGGGGAGGCGATGCGAACACGCAAGCCGCGTGTATGATGTAGATTATTCTTTTCAAGAGGGGCAAGATGGTGTATATAAGGGGCGCGTTCCGCGCGCAACGGCGCGGGAGCACATCTTCAAGAAACAACGAAAGAGACCATCACCATGAGCACATCATTCCTTCCGGCGCAGTATGCGCACCCGTACGACATCAACCCGAAGTACAGCAAGGCCGTGGCCTACTTCTGCATGGAGTACGCCATCGACAACGTGTTCAAGATCTACTCCGGCGGCCTGGGCTACCTGGCGGGGTCGCACATGCGCTCCGCCGGGGCGCTGCACCAGAACCTGGTGGGCGTGGGCATCCTGTGGTCGTACGGCTACTACAACCAGATTCGCGCGGAAGACGGGTCCATGGCGGTACAGTACCGCCGCAAGGACTACAGCTTCCTGGAGGACCACAACATCAAGTTCCTGATCCACATCTGCAACTCGCCGGTGTGGGTGAAAGCGTACTTCCTGCGCCCGGAGACCTTCGGGACGGCGCCGATGTTCTTCCTGACGACGGACCTGCCTGAGAACGACGACATGAGCCGCTCCATCACGCAGCGCCTGTACGACTCCAACCCGATGACGCGCATCTCGCAGTACATCGTGCTGGGCCAGGGCGGCGCGCGGCTGTTCCAGGAGCTGGGCATAGAGCCGGAGGTGTACCACATGAACGAGGCGCACGCCATAGGCGCGGCGTTCAACATGCTTGCCAACAACGGCTGCAACGTGGAGGAGGTGCGCAAGCGCTTCGTCTTCACCACGCACACGCCGGAAGAAGCCGGCAACGAGAAGATGGACATCAACCTGATGGCCAACTTCTCGTTCTTCGACGGGCTCTCGCTGGACCAGGTGCGCAGCGTGCTGAAGCTGGACGCCAACGAGCAGACCTTCAACTACACGCTGGCGGCGCTGCGCCTGTGCCGCATGGCCAACGGCGTATCCGCCCTGCACGGGGAAGTCTCCCGCAAGATGTGGGAGGGCTACAGCGACATCTGCCCCATCACCCACGTGACCAACGCGCAGAACCGCGAGTACTGGCAGGACCCGGAGCTTGCGGAAGCGTACGCGGAGAAAGACAAAGCCGGGTTCCGCAACCGCAAGCGCGCGCTGAAGAAGGAGCTCTTCCGCGTGGTGGGCGAACAGACCGGGCACCTTTTCGACCCGGACGTGCTCACCATCGTGTGGTCCCGCCGCTTTGCGGCGTACAAGCGCCCTGCTCTCATCACGGAGAACCCGGTGATGTTCGAGCGCATGCTGCAGCGCACCAACCGGCCAGTGCAGATGATATGGGCGGGCAAGCCGTACCCCACGGACTTTGCCGCGGTAGACATCTTCAACAAGCTGAACCGCCTGAGCGAGAAACAGCCGCGCTGCGCGGTGCTCACCGGCTACGAGCTGGGGCTGAGCCGCCTGCTGAAGAACGGATCAGACCTGTGGCTCAACAACCCCGTGGTCACGCGAGAGGCATCCGGCACCTCCGGCATGTCCGCCACCATGAACGGCTCCATCTCCATCTCCACCAACGACGGCTGGGTGCGCGAATTCGAGAAGGACGGCGTGAACTGCTTCATCATCCCGGAGGCCAAGGAAGGCCTGGCGCCGGAGGCGCGCGACCGCTCCGACCGCGACAACTTCTACAACCTGCTGGAATCCAAGGTGCTTCCGCTGTACTACGACAACCAGGACGGCTGGATGGACCTTGTGTTCAACGCCATGCACGACATCTGCCCGGCGTTCGATTCCGACCGCATGGCAGACGAGTACTACGTGAAAGTGTACAACGCCTGAGCGGGTTGAAAACCGCCAACAATGCGGCATGGGGCGAAAAAACGCCCCATGCCGCCTTTTTTCCGCCGCATGCGGGCGGCACCTGAATCGCCTTGACATTCCCGCGGTAATCCCTAAGATAGCGGCATGGCACAACAGAACGCAATCTCTCCCACGCGTGCGGAGAATTTCCCGGAGTGGTATCAGCAGGTCATCAAGGCCGCCGACATGGCGGAAAACTCTGAAGTGCGCGGCTGCATGGTCATCAAGCCGTGGGGCTACGCCATCTGGGAGCTCATCCAGCAGCAGCTCGATGCCGAATTCAAGCGCACCGGGCACACCAACGCCTACTTCCCCATGCTCATCCCCGTGGCCTACCTGGAGAAGGAGGCCGAACACGCGGAGGGATTCGCCACCGAGTGCGCCGTGGTCACCCACCACCGCCTGGAAGCCGTGAAGGACCCCGAAACCGGCAAGACCAAGATGGTGCCCGCGGGCGAGCTCACCGACAAATACGTCATCCGCCCGACCTCTGAGACGGTCATCGGCGCGGCGTTCTCCCGCTGGCTGGAATCCTACCGCGACCTGCCGTTCAAGGTGAACCAGTGGTGCAACGTGATGCGCTGGGAGATGCGCCCGCGCATTTTCCTGCGCACGGCTGAATTCCTGTGGCAGGAGGGCCACACCGCGCACGAGACCCCCGAGGAGGCCGAGCGGGAAACCGCCACCATGCACAAGGTGTACGAGGACTTCCAGCGCGATGTGCTGGCCGTGCCCTCCATCCCCGGTGAGAAGACCGAGCACGAGCGCTTCCCCGGCGCCGTGCGCACCTTCACGGTGGAAGCCATGGTGCAGGACCGCAAGGCCATCCAGGCCGGCACCTCGCACTTCCTCGGCCAGAACTTCGCCAAGGCCCAGAACATCTCCTTTGCCGGGCGCAACAACGAGCGCCAGTTCGCCTGGACCACATCCTGGGGCGTGTCCACCCGCATGATCGGCACGCTCATCATGGCCCATTCCGACGACGACGGCCTGGTGTGCCCGCCCCGCGTGGCCCCGCGCCAAATCGTCATCATCCCGGTCACTCCCAAGCCGGAAACGCGCCAGGCCATTCTGGACCACTGCCAGGCGCTGGCGGACAAGCTCACCGCCATGAGCTTCCACGGCCTGCCGCTGCGCGTGGTTGTGGACGACCGCGACCTCAACGGCGGCACCAAGAAGTGGGAGTGGATCAAGAAAGGCGTGCCCGTGCGCGTGGAAATCGGCCCGCGCGATCTGGAAAAGGGCAGCGTCTGCATCTGCCGCCGCGACCAGGACACCAACGCCAAATCCTTCCTGCCGGAAACCGAGTTTGTGGACGGTGCGGTGCAGCTGCTGGAGGACATCCAGAACGCCCTGCTCACGCGCCAGCGCGAGTTCCGCGACAGCCACATCCGCCCCTGCAGCAGCCTGGACGAGTTGAAGGAAAACTTCGCGGGCGAGGGCGACGCCGACTGGCTGCTCTGCCCGTGGGACGGCTCGCCGGAGCAGGAGGAGGAGCTGGCCAAGAGCCTGCGCATCTCCATCCGCTGCATTCCGCAGGGTGAGATGGGCGTGGGCCCGGAAGCCCCCTGCATTCTCACCGGGCGCCCCACCACGCGCCGCGTGCTCTGGGCCCGCAGCTACTGATTCCATACGCCCGTGAAGGCCACGCTGCCCACCGCCCTGTGCGCCCTGTGCACCCTGCACATGCAGGCCGCGCCGCAGGGGGAATCCGTACTCTTCATCGGCAACAGCTACACCTACGTGAACAACCTGCCCGCCGCCTTCGACGCCACGTGCAAGGCAGGCAAGGCCAAGATGCGCGTGGACTCGTTCACGGAAGGCTCATGCGCGCTGGTGGACTTCTACGAGCTGCCGCGGTTCGCGGCCGGCAAGAAGAAGCTCGCCTCCGGCGGTTTCCGCTATGTGGTGCTGCAGGACCAAAGCCTGGTGCCCACCCTGCGTCCGGATTGGACGCTCGCCTACACCCGCAAGTGGAAGGAGCTGGCGGATGCCGCCCAGGCCACGCCCGTGTATTTCATGACCTGGGCGCGCTGCACCCCCGGGACCCTGAACCCGGACACGGCCATGCAGGACAAGACCACCACCGTGTACTGCCAGGCGGCACTGCGGGACGGCGTGACCCTGGTGCCCTGCGGCGAGGTCTGGCGCGAGTGGCACCGGCTCTACCCGAACACCACGCTCTACGAGCGCGACGGCTCCCACCCCAACCAGCTGGGCGTGTACCTGAACGCCTGCACCTTCTTCAAGGTGCTGTGCAGGAAATCGCCCGTGGGCCTGCCCGCCAAGCTCACCGCCAAGGGGCAATCCCTGGCGAACCTCACCCCGCAGCAGGCCCGCCAGTGCCAGGAGCTCGCGGAGAAGGTGGTGGATTCCTTCAATCCCCAGCAATTCCTGGATGCCCACCAAGACCTCAAGGCGGAGGATTCCGTCCCCCTCAACCACCCCATCGGCAAGTGGTGAATTTTCCCGCCCGCACCCTACAGCGCGGAGATGGGGAAGGCCAGCGCCTTGTGCGCCATGGGCAGCAGCTCTTTCACCGTGCAGAACAGAATGGGCGGCATCAGCGTGCCGCCCGGCCCAACCGGTATGTCCGGACAGTGCCGCAGGTCGGCTGAAAGCGGCGTGGCGGTGCGCTTCACCTCCATGGGGTACACCCGGTCGTTCTCCTCAATGACGAAGTCCACCTCCGCCTTGTTGTCCTGATTGCGGTAGTAGTAGATATCCACGGGCGTACCGGCGTTGGCGTAGCGGCGCACCATCTGGCCGTACACCCAGGTTTCCAGGATGGGGCCGGAATTGGGGCCGACCATAACCCGCTCCAAATCCTTCCACCCTGCCAGGTGGCAGCACAGCCCGGTGTCCATGAAGTACAGCTTGGGCGTTTTCGCCAGCCGTTTGGTGGTGTTCACGTAGTACGGCTGCACCAGCTCCACAATGCCGGACGCCACCAGGATGGATATCCACGATGCGGCAGTCTTGGGGCTGACATCCGCGCTTTTGGCCAGGTCAGCGTACACCAGCTGCTGCCCCGTGCGCAGGGCCGCCGCGCGCATGAACTTGGTGAACGCCACATCGTCCCCCACGTTCACGAGGTCGTGCACATCGCGTTTCACATAGGTGTTCACATAGTTGCGGAAGAATTTCCCGGTCTCGAGAGAGGGATCGCGGAACAGCTCCGGATAGCCTCCGCGCATGATGCGGGCGTAGAGCTCCGGGATATCGCACACGCTCTCCTTGCAAAGGCTCTTCGCGGGGGCCGCCAGGTTGAACCCGTCTGCCTTTCCGTTGCCGTACGCCTCGTTCTGCGAGAGAGTGTACATGTCCGCGATGCCAATGCGCCCGGCCAGGCTTTCGCTCACCCCCTTCATCATCAGGTAGCGCTGGGAGCCCGTCAACCAGTACAGGCCCGCATGCCGGTCTGCATCCACGCGCGCCTTGATGGCCCGGAACAACTTCGGCACATACTGCACCTCATCGATGCACAGCGGGGTGCCGAAGCTCTCCAGAAACCCCGCCGGATCTCGCTGCGCGTAGTCCGCCAGCTGTTCATCGTCCATGCTCAGATACCGCATCCCCTTGGGCATTATCTGCTGCAGCAGAGTGGATTTGCCAACCTGGCGCGACCCCGTGATAAGAACGCATGGATAGTGTTTATTCATATCCAGGATTTCGCCGCGCAAGCCGCGGGTGATATACCAGCGGTTTTTGTTCCCAGTGGCCATAACGTTGCAATCATGCAGGTTTCACAGCCATTTGTCAAGCACCAATTCCCGATTTTCAACCAGAGCGTTCCCGAATATGGAGGCCCGCACTCCTGAATATAACAACAGTTTTTGTTATATTATCCGATTGCCATATTTCAATTTTGCGATAATAACACAACATATCTTGATATATCGCAGATAAAGCATGCAAAGTTTTCTCAAAAACATGCTTTGATTTATACAACATGCAAAAACAATATATTACAGATATCTATTCCCGATTATAAACGCGCGTGCTCCCGAATATGGAAGCACATGCTCCCGATTATCAACGCAATAATTCACGAAGCGCGCACTACATACTCAGGGCGAGCAGGAAGAGCATGGCGTGGAGGGAAGCCAGGCCGAGCATGACGTTCATCTTCTTGTTGGCGGGTGTGGTGTGGAGCTTGAGCAGGATGACGCCGCCCACGATGATGGCGGCGAGCCAGCAGATGTTCCAATGGAAGCCGGGCAGGAACATGCCGGTCCAGCGTATGGTGGCGTAGGGCAGGATGAGGAAGGCGAGCGCGAGGCCGCGTGCGCGGCTGTCGCCCAAACGCACGGCGAGGGTTCGCTTGCCGGTGGAGGCGTCCTCCACGCGGTCGCGGATGTTGTTGACCTCGATGAGCAGGCAGGAAAGGATGCCGCACTGCACGCCGATGATGAAGGCGCAGCGGTACACGGGAGCCCATTCCGGCTGCCAGCCGATTTGCACGAACACGGTGCCCGCCACGGCCACCAGCCCGAAGAACAGCAGCACGCAGAGCTCGCCCAGCCCATGGTAGGAGAGCGGGTACGGCCCGCCGGTATAGCAGTAGGAAGCCGCCATGCACGGCAGACCGATGGCGATGACGGCCGGGCCCTGCTGGTAGATGAGCGGGATGGCGAACCCGGCGGCCAGGGCCAGGAAGCACGCGCCGATGACGAGCACCGTGCGCGGCGAGAAATCCCCGCTGGCGGTGATGCGCCGCGGACCCTGCCGCCTCTCAGTGTCGGCGTGCTTCAGGGAATCGATGGCGTCGTTGAAGATGTTGCTGGCAATCTGGAGGCACATGCAGCTCAGCGCGGTGAAGACGGCGAGCGTCCAGTTGAGCGTGATGCCCAGCGACGGCATGTAGTGCTCAAACTTCCAGACGATGAGGCAGCCGGCCCACACCGCCACCAGCCCTGCGGGCAGGGTCTTGGGGCGCGCGGCCAGGAAGATGGATGTCAACTTGTTCATGGATGAAAGGGGAAAATCATTTGTGGGGGAACTTGCGGCGCCCGCCGTTGGCCTCGCGGAAGGGGTCGAACAAACTGTCCAGCCCGCTGTTCTTGATGAGCAGGGTCTGCTCCATCAGCTTGCCGAGCTTGCCCTTGGGCCAGCCGTGCTGCCAGAACCAGTCCAGGTACTCCGTGGGCAGGTCCATGAGCGGGCAGCCCTTGGGCGGGTACTTCTTGGGGCCGTACATGCCGTAGGGCATGTGCATGGCGGCAATCTCCGCCAGCAGGGCGCGCAGCTCATCGGCACTCGGTATGGGCGCGGGCTCCATGGCTCACTTCACGCTCCAGCCGATTTCCTGCCCGGCGTACATGGGCACCACGGTCTCGCCGTAGCCCTTGTAGGCGGCGGGGACGCACATGGGCACATCGTGCAGCGCAACTTTCTTCTCCGCGGGGTTCAGGCCGTAGATGCGGCGCGCATTGCCAGAGACGAACCCCTGCAGCTTGTCCAGCGCGCCGTGTGAGGCAAACAGCTCCGCCAGCCTGGGCAGGGCCAGAGGCGCGGTGAACACGCCCGCCGCGCAGCCGCATGCTTCCTTCCTGTGGCGCGGATGCGGCGCGGAATCGCTGCCGAACATGATGCGCGGATGCCCGGCCAGCACGGCTGAAAGCAGGGCGGCGCGGTCCTCCGGGCGCTTGGCGATGGGCTTGCAGAACAAGTGCGGCTGCAGCGCGCCGCCCGCCACGTCATCGAGCGTGATGAGCAGGTGCTGCAGCGTCACGGTGGCGCAGAGGTTCGGGAACTCGTCGAGCAGGCGCACGGCGGCGGCGGTGGTGATGTGCTCCATGCTGATGGTGAGCTTGGGGAAGCGCGTGGCCAAATCGCGGTACACTTCCAGGAACTCCTGCTCGCGGTCCATCACGAAACCGTGGCTCTCCCCGTGCACCAGCAGGGGGATGCCCATCTCCTCCATAAGGTGCAGCGTGCGGTCCGCCTCCTTGAGGTTGGCCACGCCGCTCTCGCTGTTGGTGGTGATTCCGGCGGGATAGAGCTTGAGGCCGAAGAACCCCGGCGTGGCCTTGGCCGCCGCCAGCGCCGCCTCGTCCAGCGCCGTGAAGAAGAGGGTCATGTACGGCGTGAACGCCGCGCCCTCCAGCGCCGCGCGCACCCGCTCCGCGTACGCCAGCATCATCTGCGGCGTGGTGACCGGCGGCACCAGGTTGGGCATCACCACCGCCCCTGCGAACGCCGCCGACAGCGGCGCGGTGAGCTTCAGCATCTCGCCGTCGCGCAAGTGCAGGTGCATGTCCAGCGGGCATTCAAGCGTTATCTCCATGCCGCCATTCTAGCACGCTGCACCCAGCGTTTCAAGCGGCATGTTGACCAAGATTGCGTTTGCAAAATTCATGGATTTCTGGTAGGCTAGCGGCAACGATGAAAGCTCTGCATCCATTCCGTTGCCTGGCGTTCGGCGCCACCCTGCTGGCGGTTGTATCGTGCACCCACCAGGACGAAGCCAAGATTCCCGGCCTGCACCCGGAGGATACCCCCACCATTCCCGGTAACACCACCACTTCCACGCGCCCCGGCACGGGGATGACCACGGAACCGGAAGTGCGCGCCATGCCGCCGGGGCGCCGCATCTCTCGCCTGGCCGTGCCCGGCAACTACGTGGCGTTGACGTTCGACGACGGGCCCAGCGCGGCCAACACGCCCCGTGTGCTGGATATCCTGCGCAACCACGGCGCACACGGCACCTTCTTCGTGGTGGGCGAGAGCGTGAACCACAACTCCGGCATCCTCTCCCGCGCCGTCTCGGAGGGAAATGAAATAGGCGTCCACACCTGGAGCCACATCAAGATGACCGGCAGCAGCAGCGAGCGCATCAACAGCGAGGTCTCCCGCAGCATCGACGCCATCACCGCCGCCACGGGGCAGACCCCGCGCCTCATCCGCCCGCCGTACGGCGCCACCAACGCCTCCATCGTCAACTCCATGTTCGAGAACTACGGGCTCACCTCCGTGCTGTGGGATGTGGACACGCGCGACTGGCAGCATCCCGGGGTGGACGTGGTGGTATCCCGCGCCGTGGGCAACGCGCGCCCCGGCTCCATCATCCTGGTGCATGACATCCACGCCTCCACGCTCGCCGCGCTGGAGGGCATTGTGAGCGGCCTGCAGGCACGCGGGTTCAAGCTGGTGACGGTATCCGAGCTGATGACACTGGCCAAGCACCACGCCGCAGCCGCTGCCACGCCGGCAGCCACAGCCACCACCGCGGCCCCCGCAACCGAACCTTCGGCCCCGGTATCCATGGGGACGCTGCCCGCACCAGTACCCGCGGCCGCGCCCGCCATACCCGCCCCGGTGAACGCGCCGACCACCCACCTGGTGCCGCGCACCACCCGCAGCATGGGCAGCGCCACCATCGGCACGGCCCCCGCACCGGTGCAGGAGCAGCCGGCGGCACCCGCCGTGAGCGGCGGCTCCTCCGCCATCTCCGGGCAGAACTAACCCCTTCCCCCCTGCCATGCCAGCCAAGAAAATCATCGGACGCGTGGCCCTGGTGGGCGCCGGCCCCGGCGACCCCGGGCTCATCACCCTGCGCGGGCGCGACCTGGTGGCGGAAGCGGACTGCCTGGTGTACGATGCCCTCTCCTCCCCTGAAATGCTCAACTGGGCCAAGCCCGGCTGCGAGCGCATCTACGTGGGCAAGCGCGCCGGGAAGCACGCCATGGCGCAGGAGGACATCTGCGCGCTGCTTGTGAAGAGCGCCGCCAAACACGCGCTCACCGTCCGGCTGAAAGGGGGCGACCCCTATGTGTTCGGACGCGGCGGAGAGGAAGCGCAGGCCCTGTATGCCGCCAAGGTACCGTTCGAGGTGGTGCCGGGCATATCCTCCGCCATTGCGGGCCCGGCGTATGCGGGCATCCCCGTCACCCACCGCGACTGCTGCTCCCGCTTCACCGTCTTCACCGGGCACAAGGGAGAGGGAGCCGACGAGCCGCTGGATCTCCCCGGCATAGCGGCGGCGCAAGGCACCAAGGTGATGCTCATGGGCATGGCGCACCTGAAGGAAACCCTGGCGGGGCTTGTGGAGGCCGGACAGGATGCCGACACGCCCGCCGCCGCCATCCAATGGGCCGCCACGGGGCGCCAACGCAGCGTTTCCGCCACCGTGGGCACGCTTGCCGCCGCCGTGGACAAGGCCGGCATCTCCTCCCCGGCGGTCGTGGTCATCGGGGATGTGGTCTCCCTTGCCCCGCAGCTGGATTGGCGCAGCCGCCTGCCGCTCGTCGGCAAGCGCATTGTCATCACCCGCACGCGGGAGCAGGCCAGCGGCCTTTCCGCGCAGCTCCGCACCCTGGGCGCGGACATCATGGAGCTGCCCACCATCCGCATCACCGACCCCTCCAACAGGCAGGACTTCGCGGAGGCGGTGGTGGACGCCCCGCACTACGACTGGCTCATCTTCTCCAGCCCGAACGGCGTGCAGCGCTTCTTCCGCGCGTTTTTCGCCGTGTACGACGACATCCGCGAGATTGGCGGGGCGCGCATAGCCGCCGTGGGCCCCGGCACCGCGGCAGAGCTGCGCAAGGTGGGGCTCATGGTGGATGTGATGCCCAAGAAAGCCGTGGCGGAGGAGCTCATCGCCGAATTCGACCGCAAGGCGGACGATTTCGGCGGCGTGGCCAACTCCACCATGCTCTGGGTGCATTCCGAGCAGGGGCGGGATGTCATCTACAAGGAGCTCATGAAGCGCCAGGCCATTGTGGACGAGTGCTGCGCCTACAACACCGTGCCGGAGACGGAGGACCCCACCGGCGCACGCGCCCGCCTGGCCGCGGAGGGCGCAGACATCATCACCTTCACCAGCTCCAGCACCGTGCGGCATTTCATGGCCCTCAACCTCCCGCTGCCCAAGGGCTGCCGCATCGTCAGCATCGGCCCCGTCACCACCGCCACCCTGGCGGAGTACGGCCTCAAGCCACATGCGGAGGCCGCCACGCACGACATCCCGAGCCTGGTGCAGGCCATCCTTTCGCTATACCAGGCATGAGCACCCCTGCCCCAGCGCCGCACATGCTCTGCCTGGGCGTGAACTTCCGCACGGCGCCCGTCTCCGTGCGCGAGCGCTTTGCCGTGCTCAAGGGGCGCCTGGCGGATGCCAACCGCGCCATTGCCGCGCTGCCCGCCGTGCAGGAGTGCGTGCTGCTCTCCACCTGCAACCGCACGGAGCTCTACCTGTGGAGCGCGCAGCCGCAGGAGGCCGCCCGCGCCGCGCTGGCCCACCTGCTGGGCGCAGATGCCGCGGCGGCGGACTGCTTCTACACCCATGAGGACGCCGAGGCCCTGCGCCACCTGGCCACCGTGGCCGCCGGCATGGATTCCATGGTCATCGGGGAAACGGAAATCTTCGGCCAGTTGAAAGACGCCTACCGCGCCGCCCAGGAGGCCGGCACCACCGCCAGCCACGCCAACCGCACGTTCCAGCACGTCTTCACCGTGGGCAAGCGCGTGCGCTCCTGCACGCGCATCACCTCCGGCCCCACCTCCGTGGGAGCCGCCGCCGTGCAGATGGCCCAGCAGATACTCGGCAGCCTGGCAGGGTGCAGAGTGCTCGTGGTGGGAGCCGGGGAAGTGGCGCGCACCACCGCCAAAAGCCTGGCATCACGCGGCGCGGAGCACATTTTCGTGGCCAACCGCTCGTACGACCGCGCCGTGGACCTGGCCGCGCAGGTGGGCGGCCGCGTCATCCGCTTCTCGGAGTGGATTCCCTACCTCCGCGAAATCGACATCGTCATCGTCTCCACCGCATCCCCCGCCTACGTGGTGGCGCCGGAGCTGCTGGAGCAGGTGCAGGCGGAGCGCAAGCGCCCGCTCTTCCTCATCGACCTCTCCGTGCCCCGCAACGTGGACCCCGCATGCGCCCTGGTGCAGGATGTGCATGTGTACGACATGGACGCCATGCAGGCCATGGCGGAGGAATCCCTGGAAATCCGCGGGCGCGAGCTCGCGCGCGGCGCGGAAATCATCTCCCGCTGGGTGCAGGAGGAGGGGGCGGACCTCCTCTCCAACCACTCCCCCGCTCATGAAAGCATTGGAAAATGAACACCTTGCGCAAAAATGCAAAAATTCTCCAAAAGTTTTGAACATAATTGTTAGGAGGAGTGTCTACACCATATACGCAAGGCTTGAAGGGCATTTATGAGAAGCAACATCGCAGACGAAAATCAAGAGGCAAGGCTGGTGGCCGTCCTGGCATCCATGAAGGTGCAGATTACACCGGAGGCTGATTTCGAGGAACGCTTCCTCTACCACTTCCATGAGCGGGTCACCCAGGAAATCGTCTGCACCCCCGCACACCGCCGCGCCCTGGACCACATCCTTCAAGCCTTCCAGAACTTCGGCATGCGCAAGATTGCATACGGCTCCTCCGCCCTCGGCGTCGGCGCGCTCGCGCTCGGCTTCTTCTCCGTCCAAGACTCCCAGGAGAACGGGCTCGCCTCCAACCACAGGCAGAACCGTTTCGAGACAAGCCTCGCCTCGCTGGCCCCCTCCCTCCGTTCGGATATGGATTCCTGCACCTGTGTGCGGGTCTTCTCCGCCGGCAGGGTCAACGCAGAGGAAGACGCCTTCATGGCGCAGGGCGGCCCGGATGAATCCAACGGCTACACCAGCAGCATGAACAAGGGCTGGACCGCCGATTTCGAAGCCCCCGCCAACACCTCCGCCCAGCGCGTGTTCGCGTACTGATAAAGATTTCTTTTGGTATTTGTTGTTGTAGTTTGATTGTTCGACGAAAGGCGCGCAGCCCCGAAAGGGACTGCGCGTTTTCCGTTGGAAAGAAGAACAACCCCGGCGCGCGCCGTAGATTGGGGCGCGGAATTGCGTTCCAAGGAGTGATGAAGACGATTACGCTTTTGGCTGGAGTATTGCTTGGTGCCGTGTTCTGCGGGCCCATGGCCTGCGGGCAGGATGCCGCCGCGCCGGAGGGTGCCGCGGTGAAAAAGGCAACGGACAAGAAGAAGAAGAAAGCCGGGAAGAAAACAGAGAAGAAAGCGGAGAAAGCCCCGCTTTCCGCCGTGGCCAAGGCCTTGAAGGAGGTCAAGTTCGTGGGCGGCAAGAAAGCCGATCCCAAGGCCACGCACTACATCTACCTGGTGTCCGCCAGCTGGTGCGGGCCGTGCAATGCGGAAATGCCGAAAGTGGTGGAGGAGTACAAGGAGATGCGCAAGTGCGGGGTGGAGCTCATCTTGGTGAGCGCGGACCACGCCAGCTCCCAGGCCACGGGCTTCATGAAGAAGTACGGTGCGGATTTCCCCTGCGCCATGGGTGACACAGAGCGCAACAAGCTGCCCGGCTGGCAGAACAAGAACAGCATTCCCTATGCCATCATCGTGGATGCGGACGGCAACTCCCTCACCTGCGGCAACGCCGCACCCGTCATCGGCAACTGGAAACAGACCACCGGGAAATAGCGGGCGCGCGGGCGCCATTGAAATTTTGGTTGCATTTGGAGCGGGATTGGCGCACAATGCGGGTGGAGCCCCGCGCCGCCGCGCCGTGTTCCGCAACTGAACGAACATCATGAAAACACTCAAGAGATTTGTACTGGTGGGGGCTCCCGCCTCCGGCAAGGGTACCCAGTCCTCCTTCCTTTCCGACACCTACGGGCTGAAGCCGCTGAGCACGGGCGCGCTGCTGCGCGCGGAGATTGCCGCAGGCTCCCAGCTGGGCCTGGAGGCCAAGAAATACATGGACGCCGCCATGTTTGTGCCGGACGAGGTGGTGAACGGCATTGTGGCCAAGTGGCTGGGCGAGAACAAGGACTGCGGCTGCCTGCTGGACGGCTACCCCCGCACGGTCTCCCAGGCGGAGACGCTGGATGCCAACCTCACCCAGATGGGCATGGAGGTGGATATCGTCATCTACCTGAACGTGGCGCTGGAGCTCATCCAGGCGCGCATGCTCAAGCGCAAGGCCTGCCCCAAGTGCGGGGAAACCACGCGCAACGGCGAGGAGAAGTGCCCCAAGTGCGGCGCCACCATGATTGTGCGCACGGACGACAATCCGGAGGCGTTCGCCAAGCGCTGGAAGGACTACGAGAGCCTGACGGTGCCGGTCATCGAGCACTACCGCGCGCAGGGCAAGGTGGTGCAGATTGACGTGACGGAGGAGGGCGAGCCAGAGGCGGTATCCGCCCGCATTGCCGCCGCCGTGCGCGCCTATTGCGAGAAGTAACCCCTTCCCCGGCCCAAATTTTCCAACGGGGCGCCCGCCATCGGGCGCCCCGTTTCTTTGTCATGCACGCGCGCACGCGCGAAAAAATAGCTTGACTCGCCGTCCCCGTTCTATAGAATTGCCAGCGTTATGAAGAAACAAACACTTCTCATCGTCGCCGCATCCCTGATGCTGCCGCTCACGCAGTGCACGGACAAGACCGCAACCGCCACCAACAACGACACCACGGCAGCCGTGGTGCAGCAGCGCGCCGCCGCGTACTCCACGCTGGCCGCCATCCCTGCGGATGTGGAGGCCGTCTTCTCCCTCAACCACGCCGGTCAGATCATCCAGGGGCTTGCCGCCAACGGCATCATCCCGGCCGAACAGGTAACGGAGGACATGACCATGTGGGACGGCGGAGCCGTTGCCGTGAGCACCAAGGCCATGGGCACACTGGAGAAACTGCTGCCCGCGCTCAAGGAAATCCAGACGGCAACACAGTTCAGCGCACAGCCCCAGCTGAGCGAGGAGCAGGTGAAGGCCCTGGCCGCCGCCATTGACAACTGCGGTCCCATCGGCCCCATCTACGCCACCATCGCCGTGAATCCCGGCGCAGAGGCCAAGCTCGCGGAAATGTACAACAAGTGCATGGAGGATCTGGTGCGGCAGAAGGACGTGTATGCCGAATACAACGGCTACAAGGGCATCCACAAGAACCTGGTGGATGAGAAGCACCTGGAGAAACTTCCCGCCCCGCTGGCGGAGGCGCTCAAGAAGCACAGCTTCTATGCCGTTTCCAAGCTGGTGGGCAACACCGTGCAGATTGTGGTGTGCGAGGACGTGGCAGACATTCGCCACGCCGCCACCCCGGAGGAATCCGTGCTGGCAACGGACAAGCTCAAGGCCGGCGATGCCCGCCTGGGCAGCAGCAGCTATGTCATCTGCTACGGCAGCCAGAAGCTGGCAGACCTTTCCAACCAGATGAACGCCATCGGCGAGCAGCTGGATTCCCTCACCCCCATGCTGGACGCCCTGGGCGACTCCCCGGAGGCCGCGCAGGTGAAGGAGGGTGCCGCCAAGGTGATTGCCGAGCTCAAGAAGCTGGACAAGACCGCCCCCGTGAAATTTGCGGACTTCATGCAGATTTGGAGTGATGGGGTCATTCACCTGGAAGCCCGTGGCGATGCCCAGGGCGCCACCTTCCAGCCTGCCAAGCTCATCGGCGCCCCGCATGCGGCCAATGCCGCCGTGTATGTGGAGTGGACCCCCGGCAGCTGCGGCTCGGACATCAGCTGGTCCAACGTGTGGGCCGGTGTGGAGCAGACCCTGCCCGCCCTCTCCAAGATGAACGGTGAAGAGGGCCAGGAGATGTACGCGGAATACCAGAAGGCCAAGCCCGTGATTGAGAGCATGGGCAAGGCGCTGGGCACCGTGGGCAGCGGCATGGGCGGCTCCGGCCTGGTGCTGGTGGACGGCAACGGCAGCATGCCCTCCGAGAAGCCGGAGGGCACCGCCGTTCCGCGCATCGTGTACGCTTCCGGCGTCACCAACCGCCCCGCTTTCGCCCAGGGCTGGGCAGAGCTCAAGGAGGCCGTGGCCCAGGGTCTGACCGCCTACGGCCAGGACCCCGCCCTGGTGAACATGCTGCCCGCGCAGGAGGTGCAGGAGGGCAATGCCACCGTCACCAGCCTGTTCACCCCGATGAACGGGCCTGAGTTCGCCGCCAACGTGGCCATCAGCGACCAGGTGATTGCCTTCGGCACCTCGCCCAAGCAGACCGCCACCGTGGCCAACACGGACACCGCCGCCGCGGAATCCTTCTCCGGCATCAAGTTCAGCGTGAACATGGACGCCCTCTCCAAGCTCACTTCCGTGATTGCGGACCTGGCGGAGGAGCCGGATGCCAAGCAGTACGCGGAGCAGGCTGCCAAGTACGTCCAGAGCGTCAGCGGCACCGTCACCGTGGAGGAAGGCGAGTGCATCCTGCGCATCGACACCCAGTTCAAGTAAAGGGCAGAGCCCTAAAAACCATCACAAGCGGGACGCGCCCCCACGGCGCGCCCCGCTTTTCTTGTAACGATTGAAACAAAATGCGCCGTGCGGCGCGCCCCATATATTGGGGATGACACACAACGTTTCCAGATGGGCAGCCGCGGCTGCCGTGCCGGCCATGCTTGCAGCCCTTTCGCTGCAGGCAGCGGAGCAGCCGGAAAACGTGCCCACCTACAACGGGGAGAAACCCGCGGGGAAGCCCCTGCCCCAGAACGTGCCCGTCTACCGTCCCCAGCCAGATTCCACCAAACTGGTGCGCCGCCAGCTGAACGCGCCGCGCCCCGGCGTGGCCATGCCCGCCCCCGCGCGGAACGCCGCGGGCCGCGCCAAGGCCGCATCCGGCACAAAACCGCAGGCGCCGAAAACGGCAAAGAGTTGATGACTGGACAAGGCCGCGTGTTTTTGCTAGAGTTTCCGCATGGCCCAGATGTTTCCTCCATTCAAATCCCTGCATGACCAGCAGGGGGAGAAAATCGTCTTCGACATCCTGCAGAAGCTGCCGAGTGACTGGATGGTTTTCTACGACTACTGGGCACTGTACCAGGCGAAGGAGGACTATGTGAATTTCGAGGCGGACTTTATCATTCTGGTGCCGGAGCGGGGCATTGTAACGGTGGAGGTGAAGGACTGGCGCAACGCGCGCATCCGCAACGGCATCTGGGAGCACCAGCCCGGCGGGAACGGCGCGTGGGTGACGCTGGGCAAGAAGCAGAGCCCGCTCAACCAGGCGTTCCTGTGCAGCCGCCGCCTGATGAAGGGTCTGGTGGATGCCAAGGTGGTGTCCGCGGATTCCAAGTACCAGCCGGAGTTCCGCTGCATGGCCGTGCTCACCAACTGTGTGCCCGCCAACTTCGCGGAGGATGCCATTGCGCAGGACCAGGCCATCAGCAGCAAGAGCAACGTGCCGCTGGACACCCTCTACGTGTGCGGCACCTCGGCGCTGCGCGACAACCTGGAGGCGCGCATCGACTCCCTGTTCGTGCACAAGGGGAAGCACGGCAAGAATATGACGCCGGAGCTGATGCAGGCATTGAAAAACTACCTGGCGCCGTCCATCATGTTCCGGCGCGATTTCGAGAGCTACCTGCAAATCATGGAGGATGCCGGGGCGGACATAGCGAACCTGCTGCCGCTGCTGGAGGAGAGCACGGGCGGCGTGCGCGTGGAGGGCTGCGCGGGGTCCGGCAAAACCGTGATGGCGTGCCGCGAGCTGGCGCGCCTGGCCGCGCTGCACGGGGAGGGCAAGCGCTTCCTGATGCTCTGCTACAACCTGAACCTGTGCGACACGCTGCGGCGCGACCCCGCCCTGCACGAGTTCGAGGGCCGCAACCTCACCATCTCCAACTTCCACGAGTACTGCATCGAGCACGCCCTCATCCCCGCAGGGCGGCTGGACCTCATCTCCACCGCCGACAAGGCGCGCTTCTTCGGCGAGGACGCCTACCCCGCCATTAAAGAGCACCTTTCCGCACAGCCGCCGTACGACTACATCTTCGTGGACGAGGCGCAGGACTTCAAGGAGGAGTGGTGGGACATCGTGCGCGCCTGCCTTGCGCCACAGGGTAAGCTCTACATCTTTGCGGACGCCAACCAGTGCATCTACGACCACCGCAGCCCGCTGCCGGAGATGCCCACGCGCGTGCGCCTGCGCCGCAACCTGAGAAACGCCCAGGAGATTGCCGCGTTCAGCGCCGCCATGCTGCCTGCGGGCGAGACCATGGAGTCCCTGAAGCTCGGCGGCGCGCAGGTGCAGATTGCCCCGGGGAACGATGACCCCGCCGCGCGCGCGGATGCCGTGCGCTCCATCATCCAGGCCATTTTGGCGCGGGACGATATCCACGCCGCGCCGAGCGACATTGCGGTGCTCACCCCGTGGCGCGTGGGCAACAAGCGCCGCTGCCTGGGCTTCCTCGCGGACATGCTGGACACCAGCCCGGACGAGGGCGAGACCAACGATGAGATGTGGGCGCGCCTGGCACGCTGCACCGCGCCCGGCTCCACACGCATCTACGGCGACACCATCAAGCGATTCAAGGGGCTGGAGGCTCCCTTCGTCATCCTGGCGGACATCCCGGGGCTGCAGGAAAGCCGCGGGTTCGACATGGACGACCTGTACGTGGGCGCCACGCGCGCCAAGTTCGGCCTGTTCATCGTGCCCACGGTGAGCGGGGAATCCCTTGCCAGACAATTCCTGCAATGAAAACGCACCGCATCATCATGCTGGCCGCCGCGCTGGCGGCATGCCCCCTCCACGCCACCCTGCAGGAGGAGGCCGACAACCTGAACATTCCCGCCAAGCTGGACATGCTCGCCAAGCAGCTGGAGATTCCCAAAATCGACAGCACAGACGTGCGCATCATCCACTCCGACTACGAGGAAATCATCGGCCTGGACGGCAAGGTGCACGGCCCGAACGCCAAGGTGCGCCTCAATTTCGAGCTCACGCGCGGCAATGAGAAGGCCGTGAGCCGCGAGTACGTGGTGCAGGTGGACTCCGTACAGCCCAAGGGCGGCAGGGCCAACGCGCCGCAAACCATCCCCCAGGTGCTGGGCTGGGGATGCTTCCACGAGCGCCCCAAAACGCTGGACCTGGCCAAGGTGGCAAAGCGCGGCATCTCCATACCGCCGTGCATGAAGGACGTGCAGGAAGACCTGCTCAAGGAGTTCAAAATGCCCGCTGCGGATGCCAAGAACGCCGCGGTCAGGCTGGAGCTCAACACGACGCCGGACCCCGGGCTGGGAAGCGAGGGGTACAATTTGACCATTCATGAAGAGGAGTTGAACCCCGGCAGCGTCACCATCACCGCCAATTCCCCCGCCGGGCTGTACTGGGGCACGCGCACGCTGCTGCAGATGCTGCGCCAGGGGCACAAGCTCACCGCCGGATACATAACGGACATCCCCCGCTATCCCGTGCGCGGGTTCGTGTTCGACGTGGGCCGCCTGCCCGTGCCGTACGAATTCCTCAAGCAGGTGGTGGACACCATGGCCTGGTACAAGCTCAACGACCTCCAGCTCCACCTCAACGACAACTTCATCTTCCTGGACGAGTACACCAAGGCCGGGCGCGATCCCTTCAAGGAGGCCTACGCCGCCTTCCGCATGGAATCCAACGTGAAAGGCAAGGACGGCACGCCGCTCACCGCCAAGGATGTCTCCTACACCAAGAGGCAGATGCGCAGGCTCATCGACTACGCCAAGGCGCGCGGCGTGAACATCGTGCCGGAGTTCGACGCCCCCGCGCATGCGCTGGCCCTCACCCGCGTGCGCCCGGAGCTCATGCTCAAGACCGCCGACCCCAAGAGCATCGAGGAGCTGGACGCCTCCAAGCCGGAGACGCTGGAATTCGTCAAAGGCCTGTGGGACGAGTACCTGCTGCCCGGCAAGTCCGGCCGCGCGGTGTTCGGGGGCTGCACCGTGCACATTGGCGCGGATGAGTTCAAGGGCGACAACGAGGACTACCGCAGGTTCACGGATGCCATGCTCAAGCACATCAAGGCCCGCGGCTACACGCCGCGCCTGTGGGGCAGCCTCACCATGAAAAAGGGCGGCACGCCCGTCACCGCGGAGGGCGTGCAGATGAACATCTGGAGCAAGGACTGGAACCTCCCCTGGCCCGCCATCAACGAGGGGTACGACATCATCAACACCATGGACAGCCAACTCTACATCGTCCCCTTCGCCAACTACTACCGCATGGACAAGAACCTCAAGGGGCTGTACGAGAACTTCGTGCCCAACCAAATCGGCGCGCAGGGACGGCCGCTGGCGGAGCGGCTTCCCGCCGGGCACCCGCAGCTGCTCGGTGCCGCCTTCGCCGTGTGGAACGATATGATCGACCTCCGCTCCAACGGCTACACCTGCGAGGACCTGCGCGGCATGATTGCCGAAACCGCCGCCGCGTTCGCCCAGAAGGCCTGGGGCCCGGAGGAGCTGCCCCGCAGTTTCGAGGAGCACCAGAAACTCCGCCAAACCATCGGCGACGCCCCGCACGGCGTCTCCATCAAACCAGAACCCCGGAAACACTGACCGCCATGCCCACACCTGAAGAGGAATACGAACTGGCCGCAGCCGAATTCAAGGCCGGAAACGCCGCGCAGGGTGCGCAGCATCTGCGCAACGCCGCCTTCAACGGCCACCTGCCCGCGCAGGACCAGCTCGCACGCGTCTATTTCGCACAGCTCAAATCCCGCGAGGACCTGGCGGATTTGGAGTCCGCGGCCCAGGGCGGTGACCACGTGGCCCTCTTCGTGCTCGCCATGTGCCTCATTGAGGGCCGCCTCATCGACAAGGACACGGACAAGGCCGTGACAGCCCTGGGGCACGCCGCGCAGCAGGGCAACCGCATGGCGCAGGCCATGCTGGGGAAAGGCGCAGGGGGCGGGAAACCCTAATCCCGTTTGCCGCCGGGCTGCGCGGCCCACTCCAGGATGAGCGCGGACCCGGCGGGCACGGACACGGGGAGCCCCCCGGCATCCAGCTCTGCCGCCGTGGCGGAGAGCGGCGGCGCGGCGGGGTCCAGCAGGTTGCGGAAGGTGTGCACGCCGGGTTTCTTGGCGCACCAGTCCTGCGCGTTTTGCGGGATGTGGATGCGGGTGGAGAAATCTTGTTCCGGGTGGAAATTGCAGACCACGAGCACGGTGGCCTTGGCCTTGCGGTAGTGGCGCAGGAAGGCGTACAGGTAGTGGCCGGAGGTTTCCTCCCCCTCCGCCCTGCCGAAACACGGCGTTTCCCTGTTGGCCCAGTTCAGGCCGTAGAAACCGCCCTTGGAGAGCGCGGGGTGCTGCAGCAGGCTCAGCACGGACACGGTGGCCCCGCGCAGGGCGCGTTCGCGCGGGGTCATGGCGGAGCCGTCGAACGCGCCGCGGGCGGTCCAATGCTGGAAATGCGGCAGGCTGGTGTAGTCGAAGATGCTGGTGCGGCCGTTGTCGCCGCCGAACCCGCCGGGGCCGGAGGCGTCCTCGCCGCACTCCTGGCCGTTGTAGATGAGCACGGGGCCGGCTGTGGCGGCGTACTGGGCGGCCATGAGGGCGCGGGCCACGGCGGGGCCGCGGCCGTTCCAGGCGCAGGGTGCGGCCAGGCGCTGCTCATCGTGGTTCTCCAGGTAGCGCACGCCGCGGAAGAAGGATTTCAGGTGGTCGCGGTTGATGTCATCCAGGTCGTTCGCCCAGCCGCCGCGCTCGCAAAGCCCGCGCAGGGCATCATAGGCGGGGCTGTCGTACACGGCGTTGAACCCCGCATCCAGCAGCGCCTCGTGCACGTCTCCGCCGGTGAGCTTCATGTGGTCGTTGTACCCCTCCGCCATGAAGAACGCGTCCTCGTCCCTCAACCGCGCGCGTGCAATGGCCCAGCGCCAGAAGGTGGGCGGCACCATGTGCGCCATATCGCAGCGGAAACCGCCCACGCCCAGCTCCTGCCAGTAGGCCAGCACCTCGTTCATGATACGCCACACGCGCGGCTCCGCACCGCACGGCGGCAGCATGCGCGCCACGCCGGCGGGGCCCAGGGTGTAGTCGCACCCGTAGTTGAGCTTCACGGTCTCGTACCAGTCGCACGCGCCGGGGGTCCAGGTTTCCGCGTTGTTGCCGGTCACGCGGCCGTGTCCGCGCTCCGGCGCAAAGGCACCCTGCGGCAGCTGCAGCTCGCGGTCGCTGTTCTGCGGGTGCAGGTAGTAGAATGCGTTGTCCCGCCGGAAGAAGTGCGCGGTGTCGTCCCCTGCCCCGAAACTGCTTTGCGGTCTCACGGTGGAGCGGTAGCAACGGGAGACGTGGTTGGGGATGAAATCCATGAGCGGCACCAGGCCGTGCCGCCGGCAGCGCTGCAGCAGCTCCGCAAACTCTTCCAGCCGCCGCGCGGGCTCATCCGCCAGGTCGGGGTCCACGTCAAAGTAGTCCGTGACGGCATACGGGCTGCCGGCTATGCCCTTCACCGTGCATGCGGGGTCCGCCGGCAGGCCGGGATGCGGGGTTTGCGTGGCGTGGCGCAGCACGCCGGTGAACCACACGTGGGTGGCGCCCATTTGCGAGAGGGCGTCCAGCGCGGCATCGTTCACGCCTGCAAAGGTGCCGCAGCCGTTGGTTTCCCTGCTTCCCCAGGGCTCTCCGCCCACCGTATGGTTTGAAAAGTGACGGACGAAGAGCTGGTAGACGACGGGACGCATCTGGAAATTTACAATTTACAATTGACAATTGACGATTTTGAAATTCGCGCCCCTTGCGGGGCGGGGATGGGGTGCTACGCAGCGGGGGCGGGGGCGGACGGTTGCTCCGGTTGCACGGGCTGGGGTGCGGAGGAAGTGGAGGAGATGGCATTCAGCCACTCCACCTTCTGCAGGGTGTAGCCCATCTTCTTCAGGCGCTCGTCCATATCCCGCAGGTGCATGGCGCCGTAGAAGATGGCCACACGCTTGGCCGCGGGGTCCTTGAGCACGCCCTCCAGCACCTGGAAGCACTTGGCGTTGCGCGCCACCACAATGCTGGACTGCTCCATCACGGAATCGGATTGCGAGCTCTTGGCGAGCGCCTCCATCATCATGCGCTTGTACTGGGCGGGATCCGGGTTGAGCAGGGAGAAGATGTCCAGCTCCCCCATGTTGCTGACCATGCTCTTCACGATGAGCCCCAGCCAGGATTCCCCGCGGTCCTTCATGGCCTTGCTGAGCTCCTCCTGGGTGACATCCGCGAACACGAAATTCTCCTTGCCGTAGTCGATGCCCTCTGACTGCATCTGCAGGTTCATCTGGGTGGAGATGGAATCGTAGAGGAAATTGAGCACGATACCCAAGATGGAATCCTCCTTGCGCTCCTTCATTTCCCCGCGCAGCTTGGCGTATTCCGCCTTCTCCTCCTCCGTGGCCGTGTTGCCCTCCACCTTGCGCTTCAATATCAGCATGCGCGGCAGCCCCTCTCCGTCCACCATCTCGTAGAGCACCTTGTCGTACGTGGCGAAACGCGTGTTCAGGTCCGCGTAATACGACGGCTCCGCAATGTGGATGGCGCCCACCAGGTCAATCTGGTGCCCCTGCGCATCCGCATAGGTGGCGAGCGGCACCTGCAGCACCTCCTCCTGCTCGGAGTTGTAGGCGCCCATGCGCACCAGCTCGGCGGGGTAGTTTTCCTGCTCCTGGGCGGCCAGCGGCGCGGTGAACAGCCCCGTGGCGGCGCAAAGGGTGGCGGCAACTGTGGAAAGACGGAATTTCATAGTGTGTGCATTGTACCCGCGTACGCGCGCCGCGTCAAGGAAGGAGTTTCGCGCTCGCCGTTTTACGTTGACATCCGGCGCGCGCGGGCGCAGAATGGGATACTGCTCCGTAACATGCTTGCATACCTGAACAGCTATATCATTTTGGCGGACACGAATGTTTGGATCAACTGGAAGTTCCGGGCCGCGGTGAAAAAATCGACGGTCCTGCAGCGCCAACTGCGCGTGCCGCACCTTGTGGAAGATGAGCTGAAAAAGAAGCAGGAGAAAGACCCCGAGCTGGGGAAAGCCGCCAAGGACGCCCTCAAAATCATAGAGAAACACGAGATTCGAATTCTGGACGATACCCACCTTTCCTTCCATCATGCAGACCCCGAGTTCATCCTGTACGGCATGGAAAACGCCGGGGATGCCGTGGCCGTTGTCACGGCGGACAACGACCTGAGGGATGATTTGAAAGCGCTGTGTCCCGGCGTGCTCATACTGGGTTGGGACATCGATGCGGGGCAATTCGCGCTGGAGGGAAAGCCGGAGTACTTGATGCTGGCGAAACAGTACGGGAAAATCATCGCGAGTTCCCGCGCGGCGGGAAGAAAGGATTTCGCCGTGCTCGCCGTAATGCTGGGAGGGGAGCTGGTGGAAACGCCGTCTGGCACATGCAGCGCGGGAGAATCGGCATCCCTGCTGGCACGGGTGGTGTTGCACCGCGGAAAACAGCGCGCGCTGCTGCTGCTGGCGGAGGGGGAAGACACCCTGCCCTACATGGGCCACCGGGACACGAAGCTCAAATCCGTGGACAACGCGGGGTTTGACGTGGCGGTGATGGATGCCGCCGGCCGCATCACCGTGCTGAAGCCGAAAGGAAAGCCCCTGCCCTGCAGCAAACAGCAAAAAGCCGTTCCCAAGCCCAAGGCCAAAGCTACACCCGCTCCCAAGCCCAAGGCCAAAGCCGTTCCCGCAGCCAAGCAGGCTCCCGCCGAAGCGGCTGAGGAATATCCTCACAGCAAGGAGATACGGCAT
The DNA here is from genome assembly GCA_030523775.1 of Akkermansia sp. GTDB lineage: Bacteria > Verrucomicrobiota > Verrucomicrobiia > Verrucomicrobiales > Akkermansiaceae > Akkermansia. The sequence continues at coordinate 24,648 of JAUNHW010000015.1, read as the reverse complement.
GCCTTGGAGGAGAAGAATTTCTCGAAAGCGCAACCCCGCATGGAGAAGAGCCTAAAGGACTGCCTGGATAGTGGTGCTTTTCCCAAAATCAACAAAATACTTGACGACTGTGAGGAGTACGGGCAGGAACTCCCGCTCTGCATCATCAGGCACTATGTCGCCAAAACACTCCCAGATATCAAAAAGAGGGACATTGCGCAACTTATGGCGCGCTTCACAGGAAAAGTTGGGAAAGAACTCTTCTGCCGTCTGATTAAGCTAACCACGGGAAGCAAGGCTGCGGGAATCATCACGCCCCCATTGAACGCCTGGAAAAAGCTAGAGAGCACAACCGATGCGCAGCGCAAAGCCATCGATGCCATCATTCAATACGCCAACGAGAAGAAATAACCCGGCACGCCGCGGGAAGCGGCAACTTTGAAATTGACATGCGGAGCGGGATGGTGGAAAATGCGGTATGCGTTTGCGTAGTTTTTTCATGAGGGGATTGGCGCCGTTGGCGGCGGCATTGCTGCCGGCGCTGTGCGCGGCGGCGGAAACCGCGTCCGTCACCTACGTGGCGCCGGGGGTGAGTTTGGAAAAAATCACGGCCTCCACGCGGTTCTACGATGTAGGCAAGGGAGCATACTACTGGTACAGCCACTTGTCGACCACGGAGGAGCTGTACAACCGCACGGGGGATTTCTCCTTCATGGGGAGGCTGGGGGAGCGCTATGTCAAGCAACCGGAATTCAACCCGGATGCGTTCAAGGGGCTGATAAATGACAATTTCACCAGCTGGTACAACGCGGGGTCCAACGCCATCCAATACTGGCAGGACTGCTACGCGCCGTTCTTCAAGAGGTGGGATCAGTCGCGCGATCTGCCGCAGGGTCTCACCTACGACAAGAACAACCTGGAGGCACTGGCCGGCACCCAGAGCCTGTACGTGAACATGAAGTTCTACGACAGCTGGTCGGACGTGGAGAAAGGCGTCACCAATGCCTTTGATTGGTACATGAGCGGCAACGTCGGCCCTGGCGGAGGCGGCTTCTTCAGAGAATACTACGACGGCAAAGAAACCTGCAAAGAATGCGGTGTCTACGCATCACAAGCACAAGGCGTGGTGGACATGGATAAGGTGACATCGGGCATTTTCGAGTCCTTCGGCCTGGTGCGGCAGGCAGACGGCGCCCTGCAGCTCGTGGAGCAGGGGCTCATTCCCACGCTCACCGCCAGCGACAGCTTGACTGACTGCGCCCTCACCTGCTACGGTTTCACCCTGGGGGCGGACGGCTTGGTGAATTCCCTCTACATCGCGGATTCGGGCGATGCGGAGTACCGCATCGAGCACATCTACCTGAAGGTGGAGGCGGATAGCAAAGGCAACGAGCACCTGCTGATATTCACGGACGAGGCGTGTACGAAAGCTTGGCACAGCGACGGCTTCTCCAAGTGGGGGCTCACGGGCATCTGCCACATCAACACACCCGACGAGCTGAAAGAGCTGTACAACACACTCCACGACCCGGCCACACCGATGGAGTGGACCGGCGAAACCGAATACTGGTCCACCGACACCACGCTCGGGTGGAACGTGAAAATCGGGGACGGAACCTACACCAGCGGCTACGAGAACGGACACCCCGTGCTGTTCACGGATGCCGCGTACGAGTTCAGAAACTATGTGAAGGGAGATGTCAATACCCCGCTCATGGAAGTGGTGAACGACGATTACGACTACAGGTTCTTGCTTAAGAAGAACGAGGAAAAGGGTACCCTGGAGCCCGGCACGCTCAAGATCGGCACACTGGATAAGAGCGGCACGGGCGAGCTGCGTTTCATCAATGTCTCCCTGACGGTGGATACGTGGCAAGTGCGGGAGGGCTCCGTCATCATCGAGGGAACCTCCGCCGACATCGCCAACGCTACAATCGACGGCATGCTGGCCATCGTGGGCGAAAACTGCAAGCTCACCCTGGGCAGCGGCATCTCCGGTTCGGGCACCATCATCCTGGGAGACAAGACCTCGCTGGACCTTGGCAACCAAGCCATCTCCCTCTCCGTCACCCTGCAGGGCTCCAATGCCTCCATCACAAACGGCATCATCACCGGCGACCTGATACTGGCGGATAATGTCTCCTACACCTGGAGCAAGGATGCCGGTCTGCAGCTCCAGGGCAACATCATCCTGGGCGGCGGGGCCACGTTTAACTTCGGGGGTGAGACCTTCTCCAGACCCTTCACTATGCAGGGCTCCGCCACCATCGGCAACGGCACGTTTGACGGCTCCCTGACCGTGGCGGGGGGCTGGTGCATGACCCTGCTGCCGGAAACCACGGTCACGGGCGGCGTCACCTTGGGAAACGAATCCACGCTTGACCTCGGGCGCGGCACCTACGACACCTCCGCCTTCACCTTTGCGGGTAACGCCACCATCGGCCACGGCACGCTTGATGGCAAGCTGACCATGGCGGATGGCAAGCGCCTGACCCTGCTGGCAGACACCACCATCACCGGCGGTGCCACCCTGGGAAACGAATCCACGCTTGACCTCGGGGGCGGCACCTACGACACCTCCGCCTTCACCTTTGCGGGCAACGCCACCATCGGCCACGGCACGCTTGAGGGCTCCCTGACCGTGGCGGAGGGCAAGAGACTGACCCTGTTGGCAGACACCACCATCACGGGTGGCGTCACCTTGGAAAACGATGCCGCATTCGACATGGGCGGCAGCACCTTCCACATAGGCGGTTCCGGCGGCAACAAAGTCGTACTGAACGGCTCCGCCACCATCGGCCACGGCACGCTTGAGGGCTCCCTGACCGTGGCGGAGGGCAAGAGACTGACCCTGCTGGCAGACACCGCCATCACGGGTGGCGTCACCTTGGAAAACGGAGCCGCGTTCGACATGGGCGGCAACTCCTTCCACATAGGCGGTTCCGACGGTAACAAAGTCGTGCTGAACGGCGGCGCCACCATCGGCAACGGCAAGCTTGACGGAACCCTGAGCGTGGCGGAGTACAAGAGCCTGACTCTGCTGGCAGGCACCACCATCACGGGTGGCGTCACCCTGGCCAACGGTGCCGCATTGGACATGGGCGGCAACACCTTCTACACCACGGCAGGTGCCGCTGAAAACAAACTCGTACTGAGCGGCCACGCCACCATCGGCAACGGCAAGCTTGAGGGAGACCTGACCGTCGCGGCGAACAAGCACCTCAACTTGAACGGCGATCTCTCCGGCACGGGAACCTTCACCTTGAAGGATAGAGCCGAATTGGACTTGCGTGGCCACGCCCTCTCCCATTCCATCTCCTTGACCGATTCGAAACTTTCCGCCACTATTCGCAACGGCGCACTCAATGGCGACGTGACCGTGGGAAAGGAAACAACACTTCGCCTGAACGACACCATCTCCGGCACAGGCTCCATTTCACTGGGAAATGAGGCTGTGCTGGATTTGGTCGGCTGTACCTCCTTCACCAACTCCGTCTCCCTGGCTGGTTCGGAAGCCTATATCCAGGGCAAGGGCCTCAACGGCCGGGTGACCGTGGGTGAGGGCAAGGCGCTTTGGCTGCGGGGCAACCTCTCCGGCACAGGGGCCATCTCCCTGGGGGCCAATGCCAAGCTGCATTTGAGCGGCTACACATACTCCGGTTCCGTTGAAATGAGTGAGGGCGCCCTCGTTTCCCTGGACTCGCACACCGCTATCAAGACCCGTGAAGGAGAGGACCACGCCGTGCTGGAAAACGTTAGCGTGTCCGCCGGCTTGATTGCCGGAACAGACAGCCCTGCCCTTATGGACGGGCTGTACATTGACCACGAGGGGTACGACTTGACACTCAAGGACCTCACCCTCACCGACAACAACTCCATCCTGGTGGGCGAGAACAACACCATCACGCTCAATCATGTGACCGTCAAGCTCTCGGAGGAACACTTCGACAGCGAGAACCCCCGGGACGGCGTGTACTATTTCGACCTGACCGACCTTTTCCACTGCTCCGTGGATATGGAGGAGGTGGTGTTCAACGCCTCCGGCCTCACCCTGCCGGAGGGCTTCAATATAGAAACCGGGGGCATCGGCTTCAATTTCGGGGAGGCTGTCAACATGGCCCAAGCCACGAATTTGACCATGCTGCTAGGCGGGTACGGCAGCCAAACCATGGGCATGGACGAGCAAGGCAATCCCGTGTTCCGCGAACTGGTACGCATCCCGGAACCCACAACGGGAACGCTGTTCTTGCTTGCGCTTGCCGCCCTGGCGGCAAGACGCCGCAAGTAATTTACAATCTACAATTTACGATTTACAATTTGGAAAGTTAGGCTCCGCCGCCGCGCCTGTGGCGCTTTGGCGTGACAAGGCGCGTGAACACCCCGCCCTGCTTGGTTTTGAGCCAGGCGGGGCGGATTTCTCCCTCCGATTCCCCCTGTGTTTCGGCCTGCCTGCCGTACTTTGTACATTCCTTGCGGCGCAGGAAACACCCCATTTTAAACTTGATTAACATGGCGGGATGGTGGACAATATGGTATGCGTTTGCGGATGTTTTTCATGAGGGGATTGGTGCCGTTGGCGGCGGTATTGCTGCCGGCGCTGTGCGCGGCGGCGGCGGAAACCGCGTCCGTCACCTATCTGGCGCAGGGGGTGGATGTGCAAGACATCACGGCCTCCACGCGGTTCTACGATGTAGGCAAGGGAGCCTTCTACTGGAACAGCCACCTGACGGAAACGGAGAAACTGTACAACATCACGAAGGATTTCTCCTTCATGGGCGAGCTGAAGGAGTATGTCCTGCAAACGCATTTCTCCCAAGAAGCGTTCTATGGCCTGGAAGACGACAAGAACACCTGCTGGTACAACGCGGGTTCCAACGCCATCCAATACTGGCAGGACTGCTACGCGCCGTTCTACAGGCGGGAAAATCAATCGGGCGCCCTGCCGCAGGGCCTCACCTACAACAGGGACAACCTGGAAGTGCTGGCCGGCACCCAGAGCCTGCGGGTGAATATGGCGTTCTACGACACTTGGGACGACTTGGGGGGTGCCGCCACCGATGCCTTCGACTGGTACCTGAGCGGCAACTCCGAAAAACCCGGCAGCGGCGGATACTTCCAAGAATACTTCGGCTACGGCAGCCAGGCCGGCAGCAGCTGCGGCATATACTCGTCACCGGGCGTGATAAGCATGGAAAAGGTGACGAAAGGCATCTTCGAGTCGTTCGGCCTGGTACGCAAAGATGACGGCACCCTGCAGCCCGTGGAGCAAGGTCTCATACCCACGCTCTCCGCCGGCAACAACGCCGCCGCACACGCCCTCACCTGCTACGGCTTCACCCTAGACGCGGACGGCGTGGTGAATTCCCTCTACATCGCGGATTCAGACGATGCGCAGTACCGCATCGAACAGGTATACTTGAAGGTGGAGGGAACCGCAGGCAACGAGCGCCTGCTCATGTTCGAGGACGAGGCGTGCTCCCAGTACTGGAACATGGACGGCCCCCTCAAGTGGGGAATCACGGGCATCTACCACATCAACACACCCGACGAGCTCAAAACGCTGTACGGCAAATTCCACGACCAGGATAGGCCGATGGAGTGGACCGGAGAAACCGAATACTGGTCCACCGACACCTCGCTCGGGTGGGACGTGACTATCGATAGCGAGACCTACATCAGCGGATTCGAGAACGGGCGCATCGTACAGTTCACGGACAAGGCGGAGGTGTTCGACGTCACCGTGGAGGGCGAGCTCGAGGCCAAGAGCATGCAGGTGACGAACAGCGAGAACAACTACTGCTTCATGCGCGGCGAGAGAGAGACTTCCCTGAAGCTCGGCACGCTGGATAAAAGCGGCGGGGGCGCGCTTGATTTCTACGACTTCGCCGTTACGGCCGAGAGGCTGCTCCTGAACCGGGGCACCATCTCCCTGAACGACGGGGCGTCCCTGGAAATCGTGGACACGGTGCGCGTGGAAGGCGGCTCCATCTCCTCCAAAGATGATTCGGAATACTGCACGGATAACAGGGAATACACCATCTCCAACGCCACAATCACCGTGCTGGACGAGGGCGAAACCACGCTGCGCAACACGCTTGACAACGTGCAGCTCGTGAACAATGGTAGCGGCGCGCTGACGGTGGACAGCGATATCACCGGGCGCTTCTCCATGGAAGCGACCAACGGCAACATCACCTTCCTCAACCGCGGAGCGGGAATCACCGTGCAGGAGCTGTCGCTGGCGGCGGAGCAAACCATCAGCGTGTACAGCGGGGGCGTCGTTTCCGAGGAAGAGGAAACCGACGTGATTGTCACGGGCAGGCTCACCGCCGGAAAGGCTGCCAAGCTGGTTGCCAACCTCACGCTGGGCGAGGGAGCCACGCTGGACGTCTCCGGCGCGGATGCCATGGGCCTCACGCTCGGCTCCTCCCTCACCCTCAACCCCGGCATGAGCCTCTCACAGGAGGATATGGAGCTCATCGCCAAGATGTCCCGGCGCGACACCTACGGCCTGTTCACCGGCGTGGACGATCTCACCCTGGCCGGAACGGACATCATCAACTGCAAGGATCCCGTGAGCGTGGACGCCGTGGGCTGGTTCCACGGATTCCAACCCATGCAATACTACATCTGCTACGACGGCTCCAACGTGGGGCTGCGCTGCGTTCCCATCCCGGAACCCACCAGCGGCACTATGTCCCTGCTGGCGCTGGGCCTGCTTGCAGGCCGCAGAAGACGCAAATGATTTACAATTTATCCGTCTACGCTAAAGCTACGCCGAGACAAGCAATTGACGATTTACCCGTCTTCGCGCTGCGCGCTACGCCGAGGCAAGCAATTTGTGAAAGTTCGGCGCGCTCCGCGCGCGGGCTGCCGACGTTTTTTGAGCTTGACCGCGCGCGCGCGTGGGGGGATAATGTAGTATCGCGTTATCTCCATCCATATGAAACCCACATCACCTTGCGTCAGCCTACTTCTGTCAATTCTTGCAACCGTGGCGGGAATCACCACGGCCAGTGCTTCCGAAACCTATTCCGCGGACGGCGTGAACCTGGAGAACATCCTGGAATCCACGCGATTCTACGACACGGACAAGGGCCTGTACTGGGAAGTGGTCGGCCAGCCGTACGATGGTGCCAGACAACTCTACAATCAAACCGGCAGCTTCGCTTTCATGGGCGACCTGAGTGAAAGGATGCTGCCCCCCACACCGCAATTCAAGGATGCGTTCGACAACCTGGTGAACGATGGCAACTCCTGCTGGTACTGCGTGGGAGCCAACATCCTCCAGTACTGGGAATCCTACTACGGCGTGTTCTACAAGGGGAAGACCCCCCTGCCCTACGGCTACACGTACGATACGGCCAACCTCTCCACGCTTGCGGGCACGCAGAGCCTGGACCTGCACATGTTCTTCTACGACAACTGGACGCAGGAGGACCGGAGCGGCTACGCTGCCGGCGGCGACGCGGAAATGGCGGCGGTATGGTATCTGGCCACGGGCAAGAACATCAGGGCGGACAAGGCCCGGTATTCCCAGCTGGTGGACGGGGCGGCGGAAGCCGGCTTCTTCTCCGAGTATTTCACCGAGAACGCGGCGTCCCGCGAGGCCTACTACATCGGCGGTGACGCCACGGACCTCATCTCCGCCACGGACTTCATGCGCGAGGCGTTCGGGCTCGACCGCAACGGCAACCGGGAGACCTACGGCCAGATTGCCTACCTGGGCATTCTGAACAAAGCGGGCCAGGGCCACGCGCTGTCGTGCTACGGGTTCACCACGGGTGCGGACGGGCAGCTGGAATCGCTGTACCTGACGAACTCCGACGACAAGGAGTACAGGGTGTTCCAGGTGTACGTGGGACTGGACGGGCAGGGCTACCTGCACCTGTACAACGATGCGGCGCACACCAAGGACTGGGACTTCCTCGGCGGCGGGTGGAACATCAGCGACATCACCTACATCAACACCCCCACCGTACTGAAAGAGATGTACGACGAGTACACCCACGCCGCCCTCACCTGGACCGGCACGCCCAACGGCGTATGGAGCGACAAGGATGCCGCACTGGCCACCACGGAAGAGCTGCCGGGCGACCAAGCCGGATGGAAGGTGTACGCCATGGACGGCTACTACAACAGCTACTACCAGGCCGGGCGCGCGGTGGAGTTCTCCGACCTGGCGGACAAGACAAGCGTATCCCTGCAGGGCAAGCTCTCCGCGCCGGAGCTGCTGCTTGGCAACAACACCAAGGCGTACAGCTTCACAGGAAGCACCGGCGCCACGCTGAGCGCAGATGCCATCACCAAGCGCGGCGGCGCGGATGCCGCCTTTTCCAAGGTGGCAATCACCGCAGGAACCGTGGACGTGGGCATGGGGGCCCTCTCCCTGGAACAAGGCTCCAAGCTCACCGCGCAAACGGGCGTGGTGGACAACATGGGCACCCTGCGGCTCAACGGCGGCAGCGCCTCGTTCAGCAGCGGGCTGACCGTGCGCGACAGCGGCACGCTGGCTGTAAACGCCGCCGCGGCCCTCACCACCACCCTGAACCTGGAAGCGGGATCCTCCCTGTTCCTGAACTTGGGCACGGGCAACAAGACATCCCAGCTGCTCACCCTCACCGGAAGCCTGAATGTGCTGGGAGACTGTTACCTGATCGTGAACGAAAACGCGCTCACAAGCGGGCAGAACTACATCCTGACGGGCGTGAGCGGCAGCATCACGGGCTGGGAGAACATCATCACCAACTGCGGTTCCATCACGCTGAACGGGAAACAGCTCGTGCTCAGCTACACGAACCCCGGCGCTCTCACCTGGGACGGCGGAGACAACACCTGGAGCGCCGGGCAATGGAACGGCGGCACGGATGCCAGCAACGGCAAGGACCTCACCTTCTCCCGCACCGGCAGCACCGTGGTCACCGTGGTAGGTGAAGTCTCCCCTCACAGCATGCATTTCGCCCGCGGGGAATTCCAGCTGAAAGCCGGTGACGGCGCAGCCATCACCGCCTGCCGCACCATCACCCTGGCAGAGAACGCCAAGCTTACCTCCGATGTGGCTCTCGCGGGTGCGGATATCAGCATGTCCGCCAATTCCACCCTCACCCTGGGGCCGAAGGCCGCAACCGTTGAACTGGGCGGGCTGGAGATGGCCGCCGGCTCCACGCTGGCGCTCAACGGCTCCACTCGCTACACGGTGGCCAAGGCAGGTGCGCTGGGCGGCTCCATTCAACTGAACAACACCGCTTCCCTGCAACTGAACAGCGCCACGGACACCGAGATTTACGGCTCCTTCGCCGGCAACGCGAACACGGAGCTCGCTTTCCTGAACTCATCCGCCAAGGACAGTGTCACCTTCTACCTGGGGGCGGATTCCTCCGCATTCAACGGTTCCATCGCCATTGGCTCGAATGACGGAACGGCACCCGCCACCACGCTCCGCATGGATTCCGCCACCCGCAACTTCACCGTCAACAAGAGCGGGGAACTCAGCCTGCGCGGCAAGGGTGACATCTCTGGCCGGGTGAACGGCACGGGCACGCTCACCATCGAACACAACGCCACCTACCAGCTGGCCCCCGGCGGCACCGCCGCGTTCGGATCGGATATCTTGCTGAACGTGGCGGGCACGGCCCGCATCGGCACGGAGGAAACACCGCTCACGACAGATTTGCCGGAAAAAGTGACGGTATCCGGCGAGCTGACCACCTACTACAAATCCACCAGCGGCGGCAAAACCCTGAAGCTGGGAGAGCTGACACTTCAGGACGGCGGCAGCTACACGCTCGTCCACACGGAACGCACACTCTACAGCGGCCACACCATCGACAAGCTGGCGGTGGACGGCGGCGGCAGCATCACCAACTCCATCATAGACGTAGAGACGGAAGTCAACCCCCAGTTCAGGCACGACATCATCGTCAACACCCTCTCCGGCAGCGGCACGCTTGATTTGGAAACCTCGTCGGATCTCTACGTGACCAAGCTCACCATCAAGGACACGGCATCCGGCGGGTACGGCGGCGACATCATCATCCACAACCCGCACTACAACAAGATGGAGTACTACGCGAACTACGACCATGGGCAGGTGGTGGAGATGCAGTCCGGCACCGTCAATGGCGTGGTGCACCTGGAGGCGCACGGCATGGTGAGCGACAAGCAGGTGCCCTACGGCCTGGCCGGATTCGGCTTGGGCGGCGACATCACCGTGGGTGGACTGGACGACACGGAATCGTCCAAGACCACCTACCTTTACAGCGGCAGCTACTCCGCCGCGTGTGCCACCAAGGACATGAGCCATCTGTTCGACAACAACATCGCGCCGGAAAAGCACACACTGACCATCAATGCGGCGGAGGACTACGAGTTCCACGGCAAGGTGTTCGCCTGGCTGAGCCTCGCGAAGCAGGGCGGCGGCACGCAGGTGTTCAGCGGAGACACTTCGTTGTTCGAGGGCGGGCTGCGCGTGGATGCGGGCGAGCTGGTGTTTGAGAATGCCATCTACTCGGCGGATAGCGTGACGCTCAACGACGGCACGCTGCGCCTGCACGGCGGCAAGCTGGCAGGGCTGGGCGGCAGCGGCGGCACGCTGGCGCTGGATGCCGCGGCTGACGGCTCGGCGTACACCATCGACCTCACCGGGTCCACCGGCAGCTATGCGGTGCAGCTGAACAGCACCACCGCCCGCGTAACGGCCTCCGGCACGTTCGGCGGCTCCATCACCACCACCGGCACCAGCGGCATCACCGTGGACAGCGGCAAGCAGGTAACGCTGCAAAGCGCCATCACCAACACCGGCACGCTCACGCTGAAGGGTACCATCGATGCCTCCAACCTGGAACTCACGCAGAACAGCGACACACATGTGGACACCAAGGGCAAGCTGGGGGCCAGCGGGTTCGCCAAGGCGGCGGGCGCGTCTGTCACCATCGTGAACGGCGGCCCCACCGTGAACAACGGAGCCACCATCACCCACAAGGATTTGCAGCAGTCCGGCACGCTCACGCTGCGGACGAACGGCACCGCCGGGTTCGGCGGCGAGGTGAACTACACCACCTACCTGCTGACCGGCTCTGACTCGGCGAGCGTGAGTGACATCACTAGGGCGGCCGGCGGCTCGCTGAGAAGCATCCAAGTGGAAGGCGGCACGCTGACGGTTGACGCAGCGAGCGACCTGGTGACCGCCACGGGCGGCATGCTCAAGGTGACGTATGCAGGCACGCTGGGTGCCGTGCTGAGCGGCACGGCCGCGCTGACCACCTCTGCCAACGTGACCATCAACCGCGCCAACACCCACAGCGGCACCACCACGGTATCCGGCGGCACTCTCCACATCGGCAACAAGGCAGCGCTCGGCACGGGCGCGGTCACGCTTTCCGGCGGCACGCTGGAGATTGCAGCCAACGGCTTCACCAACGCCATCACCTCAACCGGCACCAGCGGCATTACCGTGGCATCGGGCAGCACGCTCGCGCTGCAAGGCGCCATTGCCAACACGGGCACGCTCACCCTCAAGGGCGCGTTCGATGCCTCCGCGCTCAAGCTCGATCAAGGCGAGGGCACGCGCGTGGACATCAACGGCAGGACCGGCAACAGCGGATTCGCACAGAGCGGCGCCTACAGCATCACCCTGGTGAACGGCGGCACCTCCAGGAACGGCGGCGCCACCATCACCCACTCCGGCGCAGCGGGCAAAACGTTCACGCTGGGCACGGACGGAAGGGCCACGGCGAGCGGCGTGGTGGACTACGCTTCCTACCTGCTGACGGGTACAGACACGGCGAACGTGGCCGCCATCAACAGCAAGGCGGGCAGCGCGCTCACATCCATTGACGTGGAGGGCGGCACGTTGACGGTTGACACCGCCACGAACCTGATAAGCGCCACGGGCGGCACGCTGAACATCACCACCACCGGAACGGTGGGCGGCACCGCCAGGGACACCGCCATCACCGCCGCCGCGGGCACGCTGAACACCGCGCTGAGCGGCAGGTCTGCCATCACCAAGACCGGCAGCGGCATGCTCACCATCAACGCCGCCAACACCCACAGCGGCGCCACCACAGTATCCGGCGGCACTCTCAAGATCACCAACAAGGATGCCTTGGGCAGCGGCGAGGTGAAACTTTCCGGCGGCACGCTGACCATTGCAGCAAACGGTTTCACCAACACCATCTCCGCCGCGGCCGCCAGCGGCATCACCGTGGCGGAGACGTACACGCTCAACCTCAAGCAAGCCCTCCGGAACACGGGAAACCTCACCCTCAAGGGGGCATTCGATGCCTCCGCGCTGGAGCTTTTGCATGATGATTCCACCCACGTGGATATCAACGGCAAGACTGGCGCCAACGGCTTCACCAAGACCAGCAGCTACTCTGTAACCATCGTGGACGGCGGCACAACGAACGGGAGCGGCGCCGCCATCACCCACACCGGGCTGCAGGAAGGCAAGCTCACCCTGGGAACGGACGGCAAGGCCACCTACGGCGGCACGGTGGACTACACCTCCTACCTGCTGACTGGGAACGCCACGGCATCCGTAAGCGCCATCACCAATGCGGCGGGCGGCAAGCTGCAGGCCATCAACATGACAGGCGGCAAACTTACCGTGGATGTCTCCACAGACAAGCTGGGCTCCATCTCCGGCAACGCGGAGCTGGACATCAACCCCGACACCGAACTGACCATCAACCACGCCAACAACGACTACACCGGGGAAACCTGGGTGTTCAGCGGCGGCACGCTGAAAGTGGGGGATGCCCACGCCCTGGGCACGGGAACGGTGCACCTCTCCTGCGGCACGCTGGAGATAGCGGACGGCGGGTTCTCCAACAAGATTTCCACATCCTGCTCCGGCAGCGTGGTGAGCGTGGCACGGGGAGAGACGCTGCGCATGCAGCAGACCATCTCCAACGAGGGCACGCTCACGCTGAAAGGCGCGTTCGATGCCTCCGCGCTCACGCTCGTGAAGGGAGGCTCCACGCACGTTGACATCAACGGCAAGACCGGGGCAAGCGGGTTCACCAAGACCGGAGGCGCCAGCGTCACCATCGTGAACGGCGGCACCACCAGGGACGGCGGGGCAACCATCAGCCACAAGGACCTGGCGGCGGGCGAGACCCTGAAGCTGGGTGCGAACGGTGTTGCCACCTCCGGCGGCACGGTGGACTACACCAGCTACCTGTTGACCGGGACGGACACGGCGAACGTGGCGGCCATCAACCAGCAGGCGGGCGGCAAGCTCACCTCCATTGAGGTGAAGGGCGGCACGCTGACGGTGGATGCCGCCACCAACCTGATTACCGCCACAGGCGGCGCGCTGAACATCACCACCGCCGGGGCGGTGGGCGGCACCGCCAGGAACACGGCGGTCACCGCATCCGCGGGCACGCTGAACACCGCGCTGAGCGGTACCTCCTCGCTCACCACCAAGGGCAACGTGACCATCAACAACGCCAACACCTACACCAGCGGCACCACCGTGCAAGGCGGCACGCTGCGCATCGGCAACAAGGGGGCGCTCGGCACCGGTGCCGTAACGCTCGGCGGCGGCACGCTGGAGATTGCAGCCGGCGGATTCGCCAACACCGTCACCGCATCCGGCACCAGCGGAATCACCGTGACGAACGGCAACACGCTCACACTCACCAAGGCACTCGCCAACAGCGGCACGCTCACCCTCAAGGGCGCGTTCGATGCCTCCGCGCTCACGCTCGTGAAGGGAGGCTCCACGCACGTTGACATCAACGGCAAGACCGGGGCAAGCGGGTTCACCAAGACCGGAGGCGCCAGCGTCACCATCGTGAACGGCGGCACCACCAGGGACGGCGGGGCAACCATCAGCCACAAGGACCTGGCGGCGGGCGAGACCCTGAAGCTGGGTGCGAACGGTGTTGCCACCTCCGGCGGCACGGTGGACTACACCAGCTACCTGTTGACCGGGACGGACACGGCGAACGTGGCGGCCATCAACCAGCAGGCGGGCGGCAAGCTCACCTCCATTGAGGTGAAGGGCGGCACGCTGACGGTGGATGCCGCCACCAACCTGATTACCGCCACAGGCGGCGCGCTGAACATCACCACCGCCGGGGCGGTGGGCGGCACCGCCAGGAACACGGCGGTCACCGCATCCGCGGGCACGCTGAACACCGCGCTGAGCGGTACCTCCTCGCTCACCACCAAGGGCAACGTGACCATCAACAACGCCAACACCTACACCAGCGGCACCACCGTGCAAGGCGGCACGCTGCGCATCGGCAACAAGGGGGCGCTCGGCACCGGTGCCGTAACGCTCGGCGGCGGCACGCTGGAGATTGCAGCCGGCGGATTCGCCAACACCGTCACCGCATCCGGCACCAGCGGAATCACCGTGACGAACGGCAACACGCTCACACTCACCAAGGCACTCGCCAACAGCGGCACGCTCACCCTCAAGGGCGCGTTCGATGCCTCCGCGCTCACCCTCAGCGACGGCGAGACCACGCATGTTGACGTGAACGGCAAGACCGGGGCAAGCGGGTTCGCCAAGACCGGCGGGCGCAGCGTCACCATTGTGAACGGCGGCACCACCAAGAACGGCGGCACCACCATCACCCACAGCGGGCTGAAGAGCGGCGAGAAGCTCACGCTCGGCACAGACGGCAAGGCCACCACCGGCGACGGCGTGGTGGACTTTACCAGCTTCCTGCTGACGGGGACGGACAGCGCGAGCGTGAGCGCCATCACCAAGGCGGCGGGCGGCAAGCTCACCTCCATCGATGTGCAGGGCGGCACGCTGGTGATGGATGCAGCCACGGACAAGCTGACGGTTGCCGGAGGCACGCTGGATATCCAGGAGGGCCTGGGCAGCAGCGTCTCGCTGGCCGACACCTGCGACCTCACCAAGACCGGGGCGGGCACGCTCACCATCGCAAAGAACAGCACTGCGGGCAGCGGCTCCATCACCCTGAAGGAAGGCTCACTCAACCTCAACGGCAAGGACATCTCATCCAAGAGCGTGACCGTGACCGGAGCCGCCGCGCTGACATCCAACGGCGGCACGGTGAAGGCGCTCACGCTGGCTACGGCGGGAGGCGCGGATGGCAGGAACGGCGAGCTGCTGTACGCAGAGGAGCTGAAGCTCACGGGCAACCTCAAGACTGCGGGGCTCACGCTCACCAAGGGTAACATCACCGGCGGCAGCATCACCGCTACCGGGGCATCCACCATGCAGCAGGGCTACATCGGCACCGGCATCACCGGCACCACGCTCACCAAGACCGGCGACAAGCGCATGGAGCTGGGCGGCAAGAACAAGTTCACCGGCGGCGTGACCGTGCAACAAGGCGCGCTCGCCCTGCTGGAGAAGAGCGGCATGGATGCCAACATCACCGTGAACAGCGGGGCATCCCTGTTCACCGCCATCACGGTGAACGGCGACATCACGCTGCAGAACGACGCCACCATGCGCCTGCGCCCGGACGCCTCCTACACGCTCAACGGCCACGCCATGACTGCAAACGCGGGGGCGGAATTCTACGGCGACCTCAAGACGGCGACCGGCTCCACGCTCACTCTGGGGCTGGCCACCAGCGCGGGTGATGCGTTCACCGTTCACGGCGACCTGACGATTGCCGGCGGCAGCCTGGGCTACACCGGCAGCATCTCGCAGGGCACGCCCTACACGCTCGTCACCGCCACGGGCAGCATCACCAACAGCTCCGGCAAGACGCTCAACGAGCTCTTCAACCTGGCAACCGGAACCTACACCATCAACAACACCGGAACCGCCATCACCCTGCAGAAGAGCGGCGTCAAGTCCGTTGCGCTGGAGCGCATGGCAGGCGGCACCGTTCCCGCCATGGGTGGTGAAATAGTTGAAGCCCCCGTCACGGAAACGCTGGTGGCTGGTGTGGCAGACGCCCTGGTGCAGTCTGACTGGGGCATCGTGGACGCGCAGCGCGCCTTCACGGGCTCGCTCAACGGGCGCCACCAGAGCCTGCGCGCACTGGGCACGGGACGCACGGCGGTGTGGGCGGGCGCCATCGGCTCGCACACGCGCCAGAGTTCCGCGCACGGGCATGCGGGGTCAGACAACACCCTGTACGGCGCCGCGCTGGGCGTGGATTTCAACGCTGGTGAGCACGGAGCGGCGGGCGTGGCCATCGGCCACACCTGGAACCGCGTGAACACCTTCGGCATGAACCGCGTGAAGCAGGATACCCAGCACGCAGGCGCGTTCGGCCGCGCGAGGGTGTTCTCCCGCGGTGCCAACAGCCTGTGGCTGGAGGCCGCCGCCGGATACGGCAAGACGGACTCCCGCGGCACGCTGGGATACTCCCGCGAGCGCTGGACGCAGAACAGCGGCACGCTGACCGTTCACGCCAACGATGTGATGTACATCAGCGAGACCACCGCGCTGAACTACTTCGGCGGGCTGGAGTACACGGCAACGGACAGCGGCAGCATCGACAACGTGCGCACGGGCTCCGTGCAGAACCTGCGCGGTGAAATCGGCGCGGGCGTCACACACGCCATCGGCCACGGCATGGTGTTTGCGGAAGCGGCGGTGACGGGCGACATGGTGCGGCACAACCCGACGGCGGACGTGGACATGCGGCGCGGCGGGGCGAACCCGGGCCGCATCGGCGCCAGCATCACCGTGGGCGGCGCCTACGCCATCTCGAACCATTGGAGCGTGAACGCCACCTACTCCTTCGAGGGCGCGAAGCACAACAACAGCCACAACGCGGGAATCGGCGCCACCCTCCGCTTCTGATTCGAGCTCAACCTGAAACCATAGAAAGGATTTACACAATATGAAGACATCCCACATCATCAAACTGCTGGCAGGAATCACCATCGCCACCACCCTCTGCGCCTGCGGAGGAGGTGGAGGAGGCGGAGGCTCGTCCGACCCCGGCTGGAACCGCCACCCCGGCTCCACGGATCCCAAGACGGAATCCGATGACCCGAACCAGCTGCTGAAAGGGCGCTCGCTGGAGCTACAGGGGGCGGAGACGCGCTACAGCTTCACGTTCGATGAGGGCGGCGTCTGCACCGTGACGCGCACCAACAACGGCAGCCCCGTGCAAGGCACGCTTACCTACACCTACGAGGCGCTCACGGGCGGCAAGAACGCCAACGCCGTGTTCAACATCACTTACGGCGAGGAATGGGAGGGCCTGGAGGGCGAGAGGGAGACCCTGAGCGCGGAGTTCACCTTCGGCAGCGCCACCCAGGCATTCTGCTCCCTCAAGGTGAACAACAAGCCCGTGGGCGAGGTTCCCGCCACTTTCGGGATGCTGGATTGACCCCGCTCCACCCGCAACCTATCAACGCCCGGGCATGCCGCGCCATGTCCGGGCGTTTTGCTATTGCAAAGCGCGCTTGAGGGCGCACACGTCATGCACGCGGTGGATATCCGCGCCGTTGGCCGCAGCTTGCAGGGAGGCGGCCAACGTACGGGCGGGCTCCTCCAGACTGCCGTAGCGTTCCTTGAGGAAACGTTTGCGGGAGAGGGCGCTCATGAGCGGCAGGTTGCGCACACGCAGGTCTTCCAGGCGCTCCAGCAGCTGCATGTTGTGCGCGGGGGTCTTGCCGAAGCCGAAACCGGGGTCCAGGCAGATGCGCCGCGGGTCTATTCCCGCCTGCTCCGCGGCTTGCACGCGCTCTTGAAAGAAGGCGCGCACCTGCACCACCACATCCATGTACTGCGGGTTCTCCTGCATGGTGGCGGGGTTGCCCTGCATGTGCATGAGGACGATGCCGCAGTTGTTTTGCGCGCACAGCTCCAGCATGCCGGGGGCGCGCAGGCCGGTGATGTCGTTCACAATGTCCGCCCCCTCCCCCAGCGCGGCGCGGGCCACCTCCGCGTGGCGGGTGTCGATGGACAGGCGGATGCCCGGCAGCTCACGGCGGATGGCGCGCAGCACCGGCAGCACGCGCGCGGCCTCCACTGCGGGCGGCACTTCCTGCGCGCCGGGGCGGGTGGACTCGCCGCCCACGTCGATGACATCCGCCCCCTGCTCCGCCAGCTCCACGGCGTGGGCCAGCGCGGCGGCGGGGTCGGCATGCGAGCCACCGTCGGAGAATGAATCCGGGGTGACGTTCAGGATGCCCATGATTGCCCCGCGCTGCGGGAGTTCCCAGGGCTCGCCGCCCATCTGCCAGATGCGTGCCATGGCGGGTTAGAAGCGGTACAGACCCATGTCCTGGCGGGAGTTTTTAAGCTGCCAGAACTGGCGGTCGGTGAGGGCGCGGCCGGGCTTGGCCCCTGCAATCCGCATCCACATGCGCCAGAGGAGGGACGGTTTCACCGCCTCGCGCACGGAAACGATGTCCGCCACCTGCAAGCCGTAGCGCGCCGCAAACAGGTGGAGCAACTTGCGCAGCAACCCTGCCGGCGCGGGTGCGTAGTAGCGCCGCGCCGTTCCATCACGGAACTTCACATACGCGGCTTGCCAATTGGGCATTTTCCCCGGTTTGCGGTAGGGCTTGGCAGATAGCTCCGGGGTTTCCCCGAAGGTGTACAGGTTGCCGTCCGTGTAGACGCCCCACAGGTGCCGCATGGAATCCAGCATGGCGGGGTCGCCCTCTGTCAGGTCGCACATTTCCACTATGCCGGTCTGCATATTGTCTGCAAAGTTCTCCACAATGCTGCGGTAGGTGGCGCTGGAGTCCGCATAGGCGCAGCACAGCAGGTAGGCGCCGTACTCCTTCCGCATGCGGCCGTGGAACAGCAGGTCCTCCCGCCCCATGTTGCGCAGGCACACGTTGGACACGTATAGCCGGATTTTCCCACAGCCCTCCATGCCCCACTCTTACCCCACGCCGCCCGGGGTGTCAATGAGAATCGTCTAACAATTATCGTGCGCTCCCATGTTATTTCCAGAAAACATCCGCATTGTTGTACAGGAAGCCCGTGACATAGCGAGATTGCAGCAGGGACGGGCCGGTGTGCCCCATTTCCAGTTGCAGCGCAGGCAGGTTGTGGAAGTGCCGCGCATGGTAGCTGGCGAAGGTGTGGCGGCAGGCATCCGCCTGCCACTCCGTGAACCCGGCATCCTGCCGCAACCGCTGCCAGCGCCGCCGCCAGTTGCTGGGTATCACGCGGTCCTGCTCCGCTATGCGCGCGGCCTTGCGCATGGGGATGACGCGGCCGCCGCCGGTCTTGCTGGTCTGCGGGCGGATGATGAGCTCGCGCTGCTTCCAGTCAATATCGCGCTCCGGCACCATGCGCGACACCTCCGTGGGGCGCACGCCGCAGTAGAGCATGAGCTTCAGGGAAAAGCGCATGGCGCGGTGCTGGGGCTTCTGGGCGGTTTCCTCCAGGCGCTTCACCTCGTCCAGCGTGAGCGGGGTGATGGTCCTCTCCTCCACGGCCGGGGGCTGTATGCGGGTCACGGGGTTGGTGTCGCACCATTCCTGGCGTATGCCGTATTCAAAGATGCTGTGCAGGATCATGCGCCCCTTGCGGAGCACGCACAGGCTGGAGCCGCAGGTCTCCTGCAGCAGCTTCTTGCATTCGGATGTGGTCATGGCGCGCAGCGGGCGCTGCCCCACGCCCTCCTTGCGCAGGAAGCGGCGCATGAAGTGGCGCAGGTCACGCCGCGTGGTGGGGCGGCGCCCCGCGCGCTGCTCAATGCTGCTCCAGCCGGCCTCCTCGAAAGAGACGGTGTTCTCCTCCTTGCCCATCTCCTCCACACCCAGGGAGATAATGTGGCGCAGCAGTTTCATGAGCTCCGTCCGGTCCAGGCCCGCGGTGCGGGGCGCCAGCATTTCCGTTGTCTCCAGTACCAGGCGCGCCGCATCAATGGTGCTGAGCGGCATCGCCTCCAACAATTTGTTCGCTGTATCTTCCATCGCAATCATGTTAGGATTAAGGTTCCATAATGCTGATACTGTTTGTTAGTCCAGAAACGCCGCAGCTCCTAGGTGTTTCTGAATTTCGCATTGAAGGGCACCAGCACTCTGCTATATTGTTATCGCACACGTTTCCATTGCAGCATCAGGCTGTAACGGAAGTTTTCGTGTGCTACAGCATTATGGATGCTGTAGCCTTCCAGCGGGTTCGGAAACAGTTTCCTCCCTCCCCGCGGATGGGCGCAGAATCATACAGCCAGCCCGGCGGATATTCCAGCCCCGCGCATGACAGCCGACACGCCCCCGCCACCGCTGCCGAATTTCCGTGATTGCCAAGCCGCGCGGATTGTGGTATAAGGCTGGGTACGGAACTCTTTCCATTCATCGATTATGGCAGCACCAAAACTCAATACATTCCAGGTAAACGGGCCCAAGCGCACCCTTGTCAACTCCGGCACGGTACCCAACAAGCGCGTTGTGCTCAAGGGAACGGACGGCAAGCGGATTGAACCGAAGAAACCGGAGCTCTCCCCGGAGGAGGCCGCAGCAGAGGCGGAACGCCTGGCCGCGGAACAGGAGGCCGCACGCCAGGCCCAGGAGGAGTACGACCGCCAGTTGGCCGAGTACGAACGCCAAATGGAGGAATACAACAAGCAGATGGAGGAGTACAACCGCCAAATCGCGGAACAGCAGGCCGCAGAGGCCGCCGCCAAGGCAGAGGAGGAAGCGGCAGCGGCAGCACAGGCCGCAGCGCAGCCGCAGCCCGCCGCTCAGCTTCCCAAAACCGTGGCGGCCAAGCCCGCCGCCAAGCGCAACAGCATCCTGAAGGCTCCCATCCCCGGCAAACCCGCCGCCAAGGTGGCCAACCCGCTGGCTGCCGCCAAGGTTTCCGGCACAGGCAAGACCCTGGGCGCCTCCGCGCCCGCGCAGGCGCAGCCCGCGGCGGCCCAGGAACAGGGCATGCCGGAGATGAGCGAAGAGGAGCTCGCCCAGCGCGATGCCTATCTCACCAAGCTGCAGAAGCAGGCCGCCAAGCCCTCCGTTTGGCAGAGCAAGGGCTTCTGGATCGGCATGGTGCTGCTGGCGGTCCTGGCCGTGGTCTGCGGCTCCTACGTGGCCACGGAAAACGCCAAGAACGAGCGTGCGGAAATCCAGCGCCAGAACATCAAGAAAATCATGCTCCGCTGCGTGGATATCAACAAGCACCGCGTGGAAACCACGCAGGACGCCAAGGACAAGCATGTGGACATCACCTGCAGCAAGAAGGATGTGCAGCTGCTCATGAAAGTGGTGGTGGATCCCTACATCAAGAACGATGTGGGCGGCAACCTGCTGGGCACGGACCCCGTGGG
Organism: Akkermansia sp.; assembly: GCA_030523775.1. Classification (GTDB taxonomy): domain Bacteria; phylum Verrucomicrobiota; class Verrucomicrobiia; order Verrucomicrobiales; family Akkermansiaceae; genus Akkermansia. The sequence goes on along the minus strand of JAUNHW010000015.1, from coordinate 3,472 downwards.
CGCCGGCCGCAACGCCTGCCTGCTGCTGGGCCTCACCGCCGCGGACAACAAGGAGAACCGCGACTACATCTTCGAGACCCTGGGCAAGAAGGCGGAGGACATCGTGAACGCCGGCCTGTACGACTGGCTGCTGCAGCGCATCGGCATCTCTGATGCGGAGGGCGTGAACGCCAACCTGCGCACGCTCGCGGAAAAGATTGCCGCCAAGCCCAAGTTCCAGCACCAGGACGCCCTGCTGGCCAGCACCTGGAAGGTCTACGGCCTGCGCGTCACAGAGGAGGACGTACCCCGCATCATCGACCTGCTGAAGGGCGACAAGGTGGACGGCAAGCTGGTGAAGACCCTCTGCAACTGCCTGGACAACATCATCATGATGATTGACGACCCGGCCAAGAAGGCCGCCATCGGCGATCAGATATTCGATGCCCTGCCGCAGGAGAACCTGAAGCAGATGGGGCCCACGCTGGCGGCCGCCTGCTCCCCCAAGGCCCTCGCCTTCTACAAGGGCAAAATCACGGACACCAAGAGCATGACCAAGAACAACATGCTCTTCTTCGCCTTCTGGGGTGATGACAGCGTGCTGGACTACCTGCTGGAGCTCAAGGGCAAGGCTGAGGCCGCCAACGACCCCAAGGCCATCAACATGGTCGCAAACGCCATCGGCTCCTTCTTCGCCCAGAACCGCGAGCGCACGGACGCAGATGCAGAGAAGCTCGTCTCCCTCATCTGCGAGCAGCCTTTCGCAGACACCTCCAAGCTGCGCGACATCATCAACAAGATAGACAAGGAGTCCTCCCTGTACCTGGGCGACGGCAACCCGCAGATTCCCGCCCTGAAGGAGGAGGCGGAAGCCCTCAAGAAGCTGCAGCGCGGCAAGATTGAAATTGTGAACACCCTCTCCGGCCTGCACGAGCTCACCTGGGTGAAGAACCTGCTGGACCGCTACGCCAAGGACCCGGACGTCGACGTCTCCTACCTCGCCAAGCAGGGGCTCCAGAAAATCAAGGAGAACACCCGCAAGGACCAACAGACCAAGGAGCGCTACCAGGGCCGCTCCAAGAGCTGATACCCTGCAAAAGCGTAGATTTCCAGGGCCGTCCGGCAGCATGCCGGGCGGCCCTTTCCCTCCCCGCGCAGCAGGCCGTGCAAAGCGTGCAAAAAACGGCGCGCTTGAAATTCGCGCGCGTGTGTGGTATCATGCGGCGGCCCATGAGCGAGGAGAAGATACCGGTATACAAGCAGCAGAACCCGAGCACGATTCAGCAGATGTTCGGGAACTACTACCTGGAATATGCATCGTACGTGATATTGGAACGCGCGGTGCCGCACATTGTGGACGGCCTCAAGCCCGTGCAGCGGCGCATCCTGCACTCCATGGACAGCATGGACGACGGCCGCTTCAACAAGGTGGCCAACGTGGTGGGCGACACCATGAAATACCACCCGCACGGCGATGCCTCCATCGGCAGCGCGCTGGTGACACTGGGGCAGAAGGGCTACCTCATCGACACGCAGGGCAACTGGGGCAACATCCTGACGGGCGACTCCGCGGCGGCTCCGCGATACATCGAGGCGCGCCTCTCCAAGTTCGCCAAGGAAGTGGTGTACAGCCCGAAGGTGACGGAGTGGAAGCTGAGCTACGACGGCCGCAACAAGGAACCGGTGGCGCTTCCCGTGAAGTTCCCTCTGCTGCTGGCGCAGGGCGCGCTGGGCATTGCCGTGGGCATGAACTGCCTGATCCTGCCGCACAACTTCAACGAGCTGATCGACGCGGCCATCCACTACCTTCGCAAGGAGGATTTCGAGCTGTACCCGGATTTCCCCACGGGCGGCCTGCTGGACGTCTCCGGCTACAACGACGGCACGGGCAACAGCCGCCTGCGCTGCCGCGCCCGCCTAGACACCTCCACCAAGAAGCTCATCCGCATCACGGAAATCCCCTACGGCACCACCACGGAGTCCATCATCCAGTCCATCGAGAACGCCATGGAGAAGGGCAAGCTCAAGGTGGCCAAGATTGAGGACAACACGGCCGCCACGGCGGACATCCTCATCCACCTTCCCGCAGGGCAGGACGTGGAGAAGACCTGCAACGCGCTGTATGCCTTCACGGAGTGTCAGGTGAGCATCTCCCCCAAGGCGGTGGTCATTGTGGACCGCAAGCCCGTGTTCATGGGCGTGAGCGAAATCCTGAAGCACAACGTGGACCACACCAAGGAAACCCTGCGCCGCGAGCTGGAGGTGCAGCTGGCAGAGCTGCAGGAATCCTGGATGCAGGTGAGCCTGGAGAAAATCTTCATTGAAAACCGCATCTACAAGGAGCTGGAGAAGAGCGAGAGCTGGGAGCAGTCACTCGCCATGATCGACAAGAAGCTCCAGCCCTTCGTGAAGGACTTTATCAGGCCCGTCACGCAGGACGACATCGTGCGGCTCACCGAAATCAAGATCAAGAAGATAGCCAAGTACGAAATCCACGAGGCGGAGAAGCGCATCGTGGCGCTGGAGAAGGACATCGCGCAGTGCCGCAAGAACCTGGACCAGCTCACACGCTACACCATCCGCTGGTTCGAGGGCCTGCGCAAGAAATACGGCGAGCAGTGGCCGCGCAAGACCGAGCTCTGCGAGTTCGAGAGCGTCACCCGCGCGGAGGCCTCCGTGGAGAACGAGACCCTGTACATCGACGAGGACGGATTCGCCGGATACGGCGTGCGCAAGGGCGAGCCCGTAGAGAAGTGCTCGAAGATGAGCGACATCCTGACCATCGACAACCAGGGCGTGCTCATGGTGCGCCGCGTGCAGGAGAAGTTCTACGTGGGCAAGAAGCTCCTCGACATCCGCGTGCTGCGCCCCGGCGAGGACTGGGTGTTCAACATGATCTACCGCGACGGCAAGGAGGGCGTAACCTACGCCAAGCGCTTCCACATCGGCGGCTTCACCCGCGACAAGGAGTACGACCTCACTCAGGGCACCAAGGGCAGCCGCGTGTTCTTCTTCAGCGTGCACAAGACAGAGGAGGACAGCGCCGGAATCGCCGTGAACGTGTACCTCAAGAACCAGTTCAAGAGGCTCAGGAAACCCGTCACCTTCGACTTCGCGGAGCTGCGCGTCAAGGGCCGCGCCGTCATGGGCAACATTGTCACCAAGAACCCGGTGGAACGCATCGCACGTATCATGCCCACCGCCGCCACGGCTGCGGAAACGCCGGAGGGAGATGCCGCGGAAGCACCCGCACCCGCCGCGGCAGACACCCCGCAAGCCCCCCCTGCCCCGCAGGAGACGCCGCAACCCCAGCCGGAGGACGACACCCCGGTCCCCCCCATGGAGGATACCCAGGGCACGTTCAACTTCGACAATTAATCCAGGCGCTCCCGCAGCGCGGATAACAGCAAAAAGTAAAGGCCGCCGAACTTTCGCTCGGCGGCCTTTGTTAGCCCTGGCGGCTATCTACTCTCGCGGGACCTGTCGTCCGACT
>JAUNHW010000014.1 GCA_030523775.1 Akkermansia sp. | reverse complement strand
TACAGTATTGGGAATACTTATAGACGGCATGCCGCCCGCATGTGACGGTGCGTCCGCTCACTTGCCCAGGCAGAAGGTGGAGAACACGCGGGTGAGGATGTCCTCCGTATCGATGCGGCCGGTGATGCCGCCCAAGGCATCCAGGGCCTCCCGCAGATCCACGTCCGTGAGTTCCGGGGATTCCGCCGCCTGAATGGACGCACGTGCGCGGGATATGGCATCCAGCGCCTGTTGCAGAGCGAAGCGGTGGCGGGTGTTGATGGCGGCCAGGGAATCCCGCTCGCCGGTTTCGCGCAGGAATAGGGCGGCAATGGCGCGCTCCAGCTCCGCGCGCCCCTGCCCGGTGGTACAGGAGATGCGCAGGCCCTCCGCGCCGCGCCAATCCGCGTGCTCCGGCAAATCGCACTTGTTGAGCAAGGTGATGGTCTTGGCGGTGGAAGAAACGGGCTCCGCCTGTGTGCGCGGTTGAGAGGCATCGTGCACCTCCAGTATGAGGTCCGCCTCCGCCTGTGCGCGGCGGCTGCGCTCCATGCCCGCGCGCTCAATCTCGTCCCCGCTTTCGTGCAGCCCGGCGGTATCGATAAGACGCAGGCGCAGGCCCGCGACCGCCACACACTCCTCGATGGTGTCGCGCGTGGTTCCGGCGGTGCCGCTCACAATGGCGCGCTCGTAGCCGAGCAGCATGTTCAGGAGACTGCTCTTGCCCACGTTCGGCGCGCCGATGATGGCGGTGCGCACGCCCTCGCGCAGGATGCGGCCCTCGTCCGCCGTGGCCAGCAGTTGCCGCAGCTGTTCGGAGATGCCGTCCAGCCCGCGCGTGAGCTCCGCCCCGGTGTGCGGCGCAATGTCCTCCTCCGGGAAATCAATGTACGCCTCCACGTGCGCGGCAATGCCCGTAAGCTTGTCCGCGGCTTCCTGCACGCGCGCGCCGATGGCACCCTGCAGCTGGTTCTGCGCGGCGCGCAGCGCCAGGTCGCTCCCGGCGGAGATGACATCCATCACGGCTTCCGCCTGGGTGAGGTCCAGGCGGCCGTTCTCAAAGGCGCGGCGCGTGAACTCCCCGGGTTCCGCGGGGCGGGCGCCGCATTCCAGCACACGCTCCAGCACGCGCTGCGTTACCAGCATGCCGCCGTGGCAGCACAGCTCTGCGGCATCCTCTCCCGTGAAACTGTGCGGCGCGGTGTACACCGTGACCACGCACTCGTCCAGCGCGCGCCCCTGTGCATCCCGCACGCGTGCGAGCGTGGCGCGGCGCGGCGCAAACGGCTTTTCCCTGCCGCACGCGCGCATCACCGCCTGCGCCGCCAAGGGACCGCTCACGCGGATGACGGCAAGCGCCGCCGCTCCGGGTGCGGTGGCAACGGCGGCTATGGTATCATCGGCGGGCATGGGTTCATCCTCTCACAAATACGGCGGCGGGGCAATCACAAAGCACGCCGCCGCGAAGGTAAAAAAAGACGCGCCCGGGTTACCCCGGGCGCGGTCGTGATTGGGGAAGCAAGCTTCCCTAGCACTTACTTCTTGGCAGTAACAACCGGAGTCTGCACAGGCTCGGGAGTCTGCTGCTGCTGCTGCTGGCAGGAAACCAGAGCGGCGGCCGTAAGAGCGAGAATAGCGATGGTCTTCATAATTATCTTACTAGTTTTGATTTTTGAAGCGCCCCAGCAACCAAGGATAGGCTGAGGGGTTGAGAGAAGTGTACCAAATCCATGGTGCAATGCAAGGCTAAAATCAAAATTTCCTAAACATTTTTGCCCCGCACCCCCGCCGGCGAGCCTTCCAAAGGCCTGCGAACCCGCACAGTTGCGGCATTCGCGGCGTTCACTTCAACTCGGCAAAAAAGGCGTCATGAAAGCCCTCCGCATTGAAAATCGTGTTGTGCGTGGCATGGAAGGTCTTCTCCGTCACGGGCCTGCCGAAGCTTTCCCGCAGCGCATCCGTGCGCGGAGGCAGCACGATTTCATCCGAGTCCGCCCGTAGGATGGCCACGTCGCATGTCACCTTCTTCGCGTAGTCCGTGGACACGAACTTGTCCTCCACCACGGCGTTCGGGATACCGGGAATGAAATCGCACGCCACGTTCACCAGGCTGTCGAAGGGGCAGATGAGCACCACCTTGTCCGGATTTTTGGCGGCGGCCACCTGCATGGCCACTCCCGTGCCGATGCTGAAGCCCACCAGCGTGGTGGCTGCGGGCTGGCCCAGCTTCTCCTTCGCCTGGTCCAGCACGGCGCATGAATCCTCCACTATGTCCCTCTCCGTGGGAGAACCCCCGCTGCCACCGTAACCGCGGTAGTTCACCAGCAGGTAGGAGCGCGCCGTATCCTCATCCGCGTAGTCGGAAAAATCTCCCGCGTTGATGGAGTTGCCGCCATACATCACCACCAGCGGCGCCTCCGCACCGCGGTTGAACAGCCACCCGCGCAGTACCGTGCCGTCCCCCATGGTAAAGGAGACATACTGCTCCGCATGCCCGTACTTGCTGTCCGGCGAACATCCGCCAGGTTGCGCTCCAGGGAACACCAGGCTGCGCACCGCGCACGTGGACAGCAGCAGCGCCACCGCCGCCGCAGACAGGAACATAAGCCATCTTTTCATCATGAAACCATTATAGCAGCGCGCGCGGGTGCGCGCAAGTGGATGCCCCGCGCAAAAAACTAGACCATGCTCTAGATTTTTTCTTGACAGGGTGGCCGCGCAGATATAAAATGCACTTGGATGCGGAAAGCATCCGCAACAAATAACAGCTATGAGACCGCTACACACCATCATTGCCCTGGCTATGGCAGCCGCACCGCTGTGGGGAGAAACAGGAGCCCCCGCAATTGACTACAGCAAGCAATCCTTCGAGGATTTGCCCACGTTGTCCGCCCAGCGTTTCGACAGCTCGCTGACGGGGATGTACCGTTCCTTCTACTGGGGGCGCGGCCTGGTTGCCACCCAGGCTGCGGAACAGGGAGAGGGCGTTGAACTAATGGCGTTCAAGACCACGTATGATTTCGGGAAGAAGGGGGGCTGGACCTGCGGGGGCTCGGTGGCGTATTCCATCTTCTCCGCAGGGCACACCCTGTACGGCGCCCCCTCGTTCTCGCGCGAGGGCGCGAGATACTACCTTAGCGGACACGTACCGGGGTTCAACCAGCTTCCGCCGGAGGCGCAGGAACAGTACATAGGCTCCCTGGCGGGGAGAACCATCAAGCACTGCAACATGGAGAACGAGTTCGCCGTTGTCAACACGCTCACCTACACGCATGAGAAGTGGAACGTCACATTCGGGCATGATTTCATCCACGGCGGCATCCTGGGCGTTATGGTCAAGCACTACCGCGGAAGGGGAGCCTCCGTGGCGCATGAGGCCTTTGTGACGCTTGATTTGACGCCGTACAAGTGGCTGACCATAGGCTGCACCACGCGCTACAGCTATGTGGGCATCCTTGGGTGGTGGTTTGAGCCGTACGCAAATTTCCGCGTGCCGATTATCGGCTCGGCGGATGACGTGGAGAACATCAAGATGCTGGGTGTGGTGCAGTTCGGCCTGGCGGTCACGGCGGATTACTTCCGCTCGCACTATTTCGCCTGCAACAACGGCTCCCAAGGCTACTGGATCAAGGTCTCCACCCCCTATTTCATTACCAAGAACTGGATTCTCACTCCCGCGCTCACCATCAACTGGACGGGCCGCGGCGCCATGAAGGCCAACACCAAGTCTGAAATGAAAAAATACTCCGGGGATGGCAGCAACGTGCCGTTCCGCGAATTCGCCCTCGTGAGCGAGGTTTCCCTTACATACAGGTTCTGATTCCACGGAACATCGGACCACAAAAACCGCGCTGCATGTGCATGCAGCGCGGTTTCTTTGCGGGGCATCACTTTTTGAGATGCTCCACGATAATTGGTCCCGGTATTGGCGCTTCACCCGGAAGTTGCTGCTGCTGGCAGGCGGAAAGCGTCGTCGCGGCAGCGATGGCTGCAGCCACAGGATAGGCCACCTTCTTGATAGTTGTCTCAGGCTTGATTTTCATGATGATGGATGGTACTCTATACCCTATTAAGCACCCAAACGGCCAAATGCACAACCCAAAGTGCATTTTTTTCAAAAAAATCGGCATTTTGCCTTCTGCGCGCTTAATAGGGTAAACAGCTTCTTGAAAATGAAAGCCGGGACAATGGAAAAAAGAAGGGCATCCCAAAAGGCGGGCTTGCTCCTGATGGCTGGAGTGTTGGCCGTGAACTCCGGCTTTTGTTCGTGTTCTTCCTGGACATGTGGACGTTGTGTAGCCCATGCGGACGACGACTTGTTCTTTTGCGTTAAAAGGGGGGACACGGCGCGAGTGCGCGAACTCCTGGCGCAGGGACAATCCCCGTACGACAGGTGCGACGGATCGCTGTATCATGCCCTTGGAACGACCACGGACAAGCACATGAGCGACTATGTCTTGTCCCTACCTCTGGATATTGAATACGAAACCGCGTACGGGACGACTGCCGTATTTGTTGTGTCCGGTGACGTGCTGGAGCAATTGTTGAAAAAGGGAGCCAATCCCAACCATCTTGACGACAACGGCAGGACTGCGTTCGATTGTCACGTTGCCGCTGCTGTCATGGCTGCCAATGAAGAAGAATTGCAAAGACAATTCAACGACTTGGATTTGCTGATACGTTATGGATACGATATCAATAGTGCCCGCAACCAAGAAAGCGTGGAGGATACCCTGTTTAATGACGGAGACGTAAGGAAAAAGCTTTTATGCGGCGTTGACATGTCCAGGTTTTACTCAAACAAGGCCAGGCTAATCCATTTCTTGCGTGGTAGGGGTGTGCGGGGCATTCACTGGCAGTGAAAACCCCACCCGGCCGGTGGCGGGGTGGGGTGCGGTAACAGGGAGGGTATTGCGGCTTACTTCAGGGCATCGAAGGCGCCCTTGAAGAAGTAGTAGCCCCATCCCCAGTCGGGGTCGCCGGACCAGTCGGGGTCGTAGTGGTGGCGGGGCTTGAGGAAGCGTTCCGGGTGGGGCATGAGGCCCATGGCGCGGCCGGAGGGGTCCTGGAGGCCGGCGATGCGGAGCTCGGAGCCGTTGTGGTTGTCGGCGTACTGCAGGGCCACACAGCCGTTGTCCAGGTATTTCTGGGCGTCTCCCGGCTCGGTGACGAGGCGGCCTTCCGCGTGGGCGGAGGGCAGCTCGAATTCATCCGGCAGGTAGGTGGTGTACGGGCTGTTCTTGGCCACGCGGACCAGCTTGTCCCACATGCACTCGAAGCGCTCGCTCTTGTTCCAAATGAGGGAGGCCTTGGGGAGGATGCCGAGCTTGGTGAGGATCTGGAAGCCGTTGCAGATGCCGAAGAGGAAGCCGCCGTTGTCGAAGTGCTTGCGGATGGCGTCGCCGAGGAAGCGTTCCGTCTCCAGCTGGGCCAGGCGGCCGCTCATCACATAGTCGCCGTAGGAGAAGCCGCCGGAGAAGACGACCAATTGAGCCTTGGAGACGTGCTCCGGGGTGGCGGTGGCAATGGGCTGCACCTGGGTGGAGAATCCGGCGGCGTTGAGGGCGCGCGCGGTTTCCACATCGCAGTTGGTGCCGGGGTATTTGAGAAGGAGTGCGTGAGGCATAACAGGATTTACTATTTACTATGTACTAGGTACTATTTTAATAATAGGGGGTGAGGCCGTGCTTCCAGATGTGCTTGAGGTCTTGGATGTCTGCTGTGAGGACGGTCTTTCCGTTGGCGGTGAGGGTGAGCTTGGCGTCCGCGGTGGCGGAGCCCACGCGGGCGCAGGGGAAGCCCTGCATCGCCGCCTCGAACTCCGCTGCCATGTCCTCGTCCACCTCCACCAGGAAGCGGCCCGTGCTCTCCGTGAAGCAGGGCACGGCGTTGTTCTTCCAGCCGCCCACGGTGGGCAGCTTGTCCAGGGCAATCTGAATGCCGCCCTTGCCGGAGAAGGCCATCTCCGCCGCGGCCACGGCCAGGCCGCCCTCCGAGAGGTCGTGCGCGGAAAGCACCAGGCCCTTGGTGAGAGCGTTCTCGTAGTACGCCTTGTAGAGCGCGTAGTTCTTGGCGCAGTCGGTCTGCGGCACCTTGGCGTCTGCAATGCCCTTGATGCGGGCGTAGACGCTGGCACCCATCTCGTCCTCCGTGTTGCCGACCATGAAGATGACGCTGTTGTTGCGGCGCAGGGAGGCGCCGTGCACGTGTTCGGGGTCCTCCACCACGCCGAATCCGGAGCAGAGGAAGGTGACGGGGATGTTGACGGGGCCGTCCTCGGTCTCGAAGTAGTTGTAGAAGGAATCCTTGCCGGAGACGTACGGGGCGCCGTAGGCCAGCGCGGCAGTACGAATGCCCTTGGCGCATTCCACGATGCGGCCCAGCTCGGTCGGCTCCTCCGGGTTGCCCATGCAGAAGTTGTCCAGCAGGGCAATCTTGTCCGGGTTCGTACCGGCCAGCACCAGCTGGCGCACAGTCTCGTCCACCGTGCCGGTGCCCATGGCGTACGGGTCTTTCTTGCCCCATTCCGGCAGGATGGCCAGCGCAAGCGACATCAGCTTCTCCGAGCCGTCGATATCGATGACCGAGGCATCCTGCGGGGCGTCCGCGGTGGCGCCTGCCAGCGGCTTGAGCACGGTGTTGCCCTGCACCTCGTGGTCGTACTCGCGGATGATGGGCTCGCGGGAGACCACCGCGAAGTCGCCGAACACGGCCTTCAGGTCGTCCGCCAGGTGCGAGTCGTCCAGCGCGTGGCCGGTCTTGGCTTCCGGGGTGGTGAAGACGGAGGTGAGGTGCTTGGTGGGGGCCTCGTGGAGCTTGGAGTTGTCCAGCTCGCAGACGAGCTCGCCGTTGTGCCAGACGCGGAGGACGCCGCTGTCGTTGGACTCGCCGAGGATGGTCATTTCCGTCTGGAAGGTGTCTGCGAGCTTCTGCAGCTCATCCAGGTTCTCCTTCTTGACGGCGAGCACCATGCGCTCCTGTGATTCGGAGAGGAAGATCTGCCAGCTGAGCATGTTGGTTTCCTTGAGCGGGGCGCGCTCCAGGAACACGTCGCCGCCCGTCTCGGAAAGCATCTCGCCCGCGGCGGACGAGAAGCCGCCCGCGCCGCAGTCCGTCACAAACTCGATAAGCCCGCGCTCGCGCGCCTCCAGGATGACGTCCAGCGTCTTCTTTTCCTCGATGGGGTTGCCGATCTGCACGGCCTGCTGGTCCTCCTCGTGGGAGCCCTCTCCCATGGCGGCGGAGGAGAAGGTGGCGCCGTGCAGGCCGTCCTTTCCGGTGCGGCCGCCGATGACCACCACGGCCAGGCCGGGCTTCATCTCCTTGGCGATGTCGCTCTGCGGAATCACGCCCGCCGTGCCGCAGAACACCAGCGGGTTGTAGATGTACGTGGGGTCGAACTGGATGGCGCCGCTGGTGGTGGGTATGCCCATGCGGTTGCCGTAGTCTCGCACGCCGTGCACCACGCCGCGCATGATGCCCAGCGGGTGGATGATGTTGTGGCCCTCCACCATCTCCTGCGGCGTGTCCGGCGCGCCGAAGCAGAACACATCCAGGTTCGCAATGGGCTTGGCGCCCTTGCCGGCTCCCAGGATGTCGCGTATCACGCCGCCCAGGCCCGTGTTGGCGCCCGCGTACGGCTCAATCGCGCTCGGGTGGTTGTGCGTCTCCGCCTTCAGGCACACGGACAGGTTCTCGTCCAGCTTGATGAAGCCGGCGTTGTCCACAAAGCAGCTGAGCACGAACCCCGGCTTGCGCGCCATGATTTCCTTGGACGGGCGCTGGATGAAGGTTTTGTACATGCTCTTGATTTCCTCGGTCTTGCCGTCCACGGTGTGCTGCACGGTGGCGGCGAAGATGCGGTGCTTGCAGTGCTCCGACCAGGTTTGGGCAATGACCTCCAGCTCCACGTCCGTGGGCTCGCGGCCTATTTCGTTGAAGATTTGCTGCACCACCAGCATGTCCTCCGTGGAGAGGGAGAGCTTCATGTCCTGGCTCAGCTTCGTGAGCTCGGCCTCGCTCAGCGGGCGCACGGGTATCGTTCGGTATGTCATGGGATGATGGAAGGTTGGCGGTTACTTGACGCTCCAGGTGTGGATGGCGGGGTTGCAGACGTCACGGCAGAAGCGCGCGGCGAGGGCGTCCTTGTCGCCCTGGCCGAAGACGTAGACCTTCTGTGTGATGGTGAGGGCGGTGATGGTGAAGGGCAGGCCCTTGCGGCCGCGGTAGTTGGCCAGGATGGCCTCCTTCTCCAAATCCAGCGCGCCCTTCTTGATGCCGTAGGAGATGCAGAAAAGCTCTCCGCTCAGCGCGGGCGTGCCGTCGTCCTTCACCTGCTGGGAGATTTCATCCACCAGCACGCGGCGCAGGTAGTCGCGCGCGGCGGCGGTGTCGCCCTCGCACTCCACGGTGTACAGGCGCGTGTGGTTGTACGTGAGCTGGTCGGCTATCGGCGTGTAGAGCAGCTTGTTCGCGTCCGTGGCGGACTGGAAGCGGCTGAACACTTCAAGGGTGAGCGTCATGGTTGTATCGGTTGAAACGGGTGTAGGTGAAAGCCGCCCCACCCCGTGGGGAGTGGAGCGGCGAAGTGTTGCGGGCTTACTTCTGCAGGCGCTTGAGCACCTCCGCGTAGGCTTCCATGAAGCCGCCCAGGCCGCGGCGGAAGCGGTCCTTGTCCATCTTCTCGTTCGTCTCCACGTCCCACAGGCGGCACGTGTCCGGCGTGATCTCGTCCGCCAGCACAATCTGGCTCGGGTCCGTGGACAGGCGGCCGAACTCGATCTTGAAGTCGATGAGGCGCAGGTTGGCCTTCAGGAAGAACTCCTTGAGGGTCTCGTTGATGAGCAGGGCCATCTTCTTGATGTAGGCGCTGTCCTCCTCGGAGGCGGCGCCCATCTCGCGGGCGTAGTCGTCGTTGATGAACGGGTCGCCCAGCGCGTCGTCCTTGTAGGAGAACTCCACAATGGGCTTGGTGAACTGCGTGCCCTCCGCCACGCCCATGCGCTTGGAGAACGAACCCGCCGCCACGTTGCGGACAATCACCTCCAGCGGCATGATGGACACCTTCTTCACCAGCAGGTTGATGTCGTCCACATCAGCCACCAGATGGGTCTTCACGCCCTTTTCCTCCAGCATGTTGTAGATGATGAGCGTGATGGCCTTGTTGAAGCGGCCCTTGTTCTCGAAATCCTCCTTCTTCTCACCGTTGAACGCGGTGGCGGAGTCCTTGTACTCCATGCGGAGCACGTTCGGGTCGTCGGTCGTATAGAGTCTCTTGGCTTTGCCTTCGTAAATCGGTTCCATGGTCGTATTGAGGCGCGGTTCCAGCGCCACGGGATTGTACCCCCGCTCCCGCGCGCGAGTCAAGGACAATCATTCCCTCCCACCCCTTTTTTTCCCGCTCGCCCTGCGCCCTGCATTTTCCGCGAGGCGGTTGTGGATAAGGGCTTGCATTGGGCGGCGGTTCGGGTATAATGTGCGCGCACCATGACACACAGGCGCAGGCGGGGGGTGAGTTCCCCATCCCAAGAGAAGCGGGGCGGCAAGGGAAGATTGCCGCGTCCTGCAGTGTATGCTTTGGCCGTGGTCGGCGGTTTGCTGCTGCTTGCGCTGGTGGCGTATTTCTCCATATTGTCCTACCTGCAGGGGCGGGAGTTCCGCGAGGGGCTGTGCTACGACACGGCTGTGGAGCTGAAGGCGCAGGAGGTGACGATGGACGACAACCTGGACATAGACGGCCAGCGCGTGACGGAGCGCGGGCTGGAGGTGCGCGGGATGCAGGGCGTGCAGCGCATCAGCCTGGGGCACATGGATGCCACGCTGGAGCGCGCGGCGCTGCTGAACCGCATCCTGCGCATCAGCCGCGTGACGGTGGACCGCGCGAGCGTGCTCATCGACCCGGCATCCCAAGGCTACACCGGGCGCCCGCCGCGTGAGAAGAACGGGCTGATAGCGGCCATCTCCCCGCAGCAGGTGCAGATGGACCGCGTGGACTGCAAGGACGCCACGGCCACCCTGCACCTGAAAAACAATGAATTTTCCTACACCGGCGGGCGGCTTACTGCGCACCCCGCCACCCGCGGCAAGAACGATGCCTGGCAGGTGGAGTGCCTGAACGGCCGCATGCACACCAGCCTCTCGTTCCTGAAGGATTGCAGCGTGAAGAGCATGCAGCTGCATGCAGACACGCACAACATCGAGCTCACGGAATGCCGGCTGATGCTCTCACCGGGAGAAATGGGCTTCAAGGCGCACTACGGGCTGGAGAAACAGGCGTGGAACGCAGAAATGCAGGTGAACAAGGCGGACGTGGCGCGCATCCTGAAGGAGGACTGGAAGAAGATGCTCACGGGCCAACTGTTCGGCAAGCTGGTGATGAGCGGGGATGCGGGCGGCATCGAGCTTTCCGAGGGCAACCTGACCCTGCGGGAGGGCGTGCTGGAGGCCCTGCCCATCCTCTCCGAAATCACGGTGGGCAACACCAAGCCGTACCGCCGCCTGCCGCTGGAGCAGGCCGGCTGCCACATCTCCTACCCGTACGATGAGCCGGAGCACCATATCACGGATGCCTGGCGCTTCGACAACATCGACATCCGCGCCGCAGAGGGGCGCCTGCTGGTGCGCGGCCACATCGTCATAGGCAGCGATTCCACGCTGCGGGGCACGCTGAACGTGGGTATCCCGCTGGCCATGGTGGCCAAGATACCGCTGGGCGAGGAAGCCGGGCTCATGGACGAGCTCTTCAACGCCACCGGCGATCCCGGCTACGCCTGGGTGACCATCAACCTGAGCGGCACCACGGACAACCCCAAGGAGGACCTGGGCGTGCGCCTGAACACGCTGCTGGGAGACAGGCTGCCAAAGGCCCTGCTCAAGAAGGCGGGCGACACCACGCGCCGTTTCCTGGGCGGCCTGACGGGCGGCAGTGCCGCAGACAGCGAGCCCGAGGAGGAGGAGGAAACACCCTTCCCCGCACCGGACCGCCTGGAGAAAACACCCGCCGTTCCCACCGTACCGAATGCAGACGGCATACCCGGCGGAGATGTCATCAAGAAAGCCGGGGACGCCGCGGGCGACCTCATCAACAAGGGCCTCAACACCTTCTTCTAATCCACGCCATGGGCGGCACCTATCCATCCGAGTTCATCAACTGCACCTGCACCATACGGGAGCGTTTCGCCCCCACGGCGTACCGTGCGGAGCTGCCGAACGGCAAGCCCACCGTAGCCTTCGTGCAGCGGCGGGAGGCCGGGCTGCTGGATACCATCCGCCCCGGAGACCGCGTGCGCGTCACCATCTCCCCCGCGGATTTCGACCGCGCACGCATCCGCGAAATCATCTCCCCATCCTAATTCACCTCAACCACCAACAACACACACCATGTATCCCAACAGCAAGAGCGTCTTCTCCAAAGCCTGCCCGTATATCGACCTGGGCCTCGTCATCCTCTTCGCGTACTACTCCCCCACCGTCGCCAACTGGGTGGCGCCCGCGCTGGGCTGGGAGACCGGACCCGATTTCAACTTCTTCGAGGTTATCACCTTCATTGCGTGGACGGCGGTGATAGCGGTGCCGTTCGTGCTGAACTTCGTGGGCTTCTACAGCCGGCAGAACCTGCAGCGCATCATCACCGCCATACGCCAGCTGGGAACCTTCGCCGCGTACTACCTGTGCGCCATCGCCATCTACCAGGCACTGGGCAAACGCCACAGCGACTTCTACCACCATGTCATCCTCGTGAACATGGTGGGCGTGCCGCTGGTGCTGTTCGCGCGCTTCCTGCTCTCCCGCATATGGGCCCGCCACATCTCCACGGACAAGGACAACCTGCGCCAAATCATCCTGGCCGGCACGGAGGAGAACATAGAGGCCGGCTGGAACAGCCTGCCCGCCCACTGGCGTGCCAACTTCAACGTGGTGGGCAAGGCCGTTACCGGGCAATACACGGAGGAGGAACTGGCCAGACTCATCGTTGACAACAGCGTGGCGCACCTCTTCGTCTTCGGCGGCCTCTCCTCCTATGGACAGAACGCCACCGCCATCCACCTGGCGGAATCCCTGGGGCTGGATATCTACATCGCCCGCGCCAAGGACGCCAGCAACCACATGCGCGTGGAGGTGCATGATATCGAGGGCAAGGCGCACATCCTCTCGCTGAGCTTCACGCCGGAATACTCCTTCCCGCTGGTGCTGAAAGGCATCTTTGACCGCGTGGCAGCCCTCTGCGGCATCATCTGCACCTCCCCGCTGTGGCTGGTGGCCGCCATCGGCATCAAGATAAGCGACCCCGCCGGCAAGGTGTTCTACCGCCAGCAGCGCTCCGGCCTGTACGGCAAACCCTTCGGCATGTGGAAATTCCGCTCCATGTACAGCAATGCGGACGAAATGCTGGCGGAAATCAAGGCCAAGTACGGCAACGAGATGGACGGTCCCATCTTCAAGCTCACCAACGACCCGCGCATCTTCCGCTTCGGCCATTTCATCCGCAAGACATCCATAGACGAGCTGCCGCAGCTCATCAACATCCTGTGCGGGGATATGAGCGTGGTAGGCCCGCGCCCGCTGCCCACCTACGAGACGGACGAATTCCCGGACCTGGCGCACCGCCGCCGCCTGAGCGTGAAGCCGGGGCTCACCTGCTACTGGCAGATCGAGGACCGCAGCGACAGCGAGGAAAGCTACCGCAACATGATCACCAAGGACCTCAAGTACATCGACAACTGGAGCCTGTGGGTGGACATCAAACTCATCCTGCGCACCATTCCCGCCGTGCTCATGAGCAAGGGCGCCAATTAGGCGCACCAGCCACCGCGCCATGTTCAACATTGTCCTCTTCCACCCGGAAATCCCGCACAACACCGGAGCCGCCGGGCGTCTGGCCGTGGCCACGGAATCCACGCTGCACCTCATCAAGCCCCTCGGCTTCAGCCTGGATGAAAAGCACCTGCGCCGCTGCGGGCTGGACTACTGGCAGCACGTGGACCTGAAACTCTGGGACAGCCTGGAGGAACTGGAGCACGCCGCCGCGCCGGAAGCGCACTTCTGGTACCTCTCCACCAAGGCCACCCGCAGCATCTGGGATGTGGAGCTGCCGCTGCACGCGGGAGACTACCTGGTGTTCGGCCCGGAATCCAAGGGGCTGCCGGAACGCTGGATTACCGGGCACCCGGACACCGCCCTGCGCATCCCCATGCCCGGAGAACACGCCCGCTCCCTCAACCTCTCCACCTCCGTGGCCATCATGCTCTATGAGGGCCTTCGCCGCAACCTTCCCCAAGGCACGCCATGAAAAACATCGTATACTTTGACTTGGAAACACGCCGCTCCGCCGCGCAGGTGGGTGGCTGGCACGAGACGGAGAAAATGGGCATCTCCGTGGCGGTCACCTTCTCCACGCGGGACAACGCCTACCACATCTACACGGAGGGCCAGGCCGCGCAGCTGATAGAGGAGCTCTGCCAGGCGGACCTGGTGGTGGGGTACAACCACATAGGGTTCGACTACGGCGTGCTGCAGCCCCATTCCTTCTGGACCATTGCGGACCACACGCGCAACTGTGATATCTGCACCTACCTCACGGAGAAAATCGGCCACCGCCTGAAGCTGGATTCCGTGGCCAAGCCCACCCTGGGCGGCAACTCCAAGACCGCGGAGGGCACGGATGCCCTCAAGTGGTGGGCGGAGTACGAGAAGGACCAAGACCCGCAGCACCTGCTGGATATAGCCAAATACTGCTGCTACGATGTGAAGGTCACCATGGAGGTGTACAAGTTCGGCGCCGCCAACGGCTACGTGCTCTACGAGGACAAGAACGGCGAGCCCGTGAAGGTGGAGGTGGAATGGGAATTGTAGCGGAGCCGGTTGGCCGCGGCGGTGGAATGTGAATCGCCAACCTCAAAAGTCTTTCCATAATGGGGGAAGCGTGGTAGAATGCCGCGCACGAACATGAGCGACCCCACAAAGTACCGCAACCTAGCCATCATAGCCCACGTGGACCACGGGAAAACCACCCTGGTGGACCAGCTGCTGAAGGCTGGCGGCACCTACCGCGAAAACCAGGAGGTGCAGGACCGCGCCATGGACTCCATGGACCTGGAGCGCGAAAAGGGAATCACCATCAAGGCCAAGAACACGTCCATCCATTGGAACGGGTACACCATCAACATCGTGGACACCCCCGGGCACGCCGATTTCGGCGCGGAGGTGGAGCGCGTGATGAAGATGGTGGACGGCGTGATCCTGGTGGTGGACGCGTACGAGGGCCCGCAGGCGCAGACGCGCTTTGTGCTGCGCAAGGCGCTGCAGGAGGGCCTGCTGCCCATTGTGGTGGTGAACAAGATAGACCGCCCGCACGCAGACCCCGCAAAGGTGCACGACCAGGTGCTGGAGCTTCTGCTGGAGCTGGACGCCACAGAGGAGCAGTTCGAGGCGCCGTTCGTGTACGGCTCCGCGCGCGACGGCTATTTCATGAACAGCATGGAGGGAGAGCCGCCCGTGGACTGCTCCCCCCTGCTCCACCAGATTGTGCAGCACATCCCCGCACCGCAGGACGCCGACCCCGACAAGCCGTTCCGCATGCTCATCTCCAACATCGACTGGGACGACTACGTGGGCCGCGTGGCCGTGGGCCGCATCAGCAGCGGCCGCGTGCAGAAGGGAGACACGCTCTACCTGCTGAGGCCGGACGGTTCCCGCGTGCAGGGCAAGGTGACCAAGCTCTTTGAGTACAGCGGGCTGCAGAACACGGAATCCGCCGTGGGCGAGGCCGGCAACATCATCGGCCTCTCCGGGTTCGAGGACGTGGACATCGGCGAGACGCTCACGGCCGACCCCGAGGGCGAGGCCCTGCCCTTCGTGGAGATTGAGCCGCCCACCGTGCAGATGGAATTCAGCATCAACGACGGCCCGCTCGGCGGCAAGGACGGCAAGAACGTCACCAGCCGCATCATCCGCGAACGCCTGATGCGCGAAATGCGCACCAACATCTCCATCAAGGTGGAGGACACGGACCTGGCGGGCGTGTTCATGGTATCCGCCCGCGGCACCATGCAGATTGCCATCCTGGTGGAGCAGATGCGCCGCGAGAACTACGAGGTGCTCGTCTCCCGCCCCAAGGTCATCCTGCGTGATGTGGACGGGGTGAAGCACGAGCCGTTCGAGACGGTGTACATAGAGGTGCCGGACGAGCACGTGAACGGGGCGGTGCGCATCATGGGCAACCGCCGCGGCATCCTGGAGAACATGGAGGCCAACGGCAGCGGCCGCACCTTCATCCAGGCCACCATGCCCACCCGCGGCATCATCGGTTTCGAGTTCGAGCTGGTGAACCTCACCAGCGGCCACGGCATCTTCTCCCACCTCTTCAAGGAGTACGCCCCCTACGCCGGGGAAATCACCACCCGCCAGAGCAGCACACTCGTCTCCATGGAGAACGGCATCGCCAGCCCATACTCCCTGCAGGCCATGGAGGAGCGCGGCCCGCTCTTCATCGGCCCCGGCGACGAGGTGTACGAGGGCATGATCGTGGGTGAGAACCCCAAGCCCATCGATATCCCCGTGAACCCCACGCGCGAGAAGCACCTCACCAACCACCGCTCCGCCAACAAGAACATCTCCATCCAGCTCACCCCCCCACGCATCTTCTCCCTGGAGCGCGCCATCGAGTACATCGAGCCGGACGAATTGGTGGAGGCCACCCCGCACTTCATCCGCATGCGCAAGCGCATCCTGGACGCCACCGCGCGCAAGCGCGCCGCCTTCGCGGAGCAGCAGCTCGGATAATCACCACCAACCGCCATGTGGGACAGCATCATCAATATCGGGGCAGACGGCCTGCTGTACACGCTGGCGTGCATCCTGTGCGCCGTGGGCCTGGTGGGCTGCGTGCTGCCCTTCCCCGGCCACCTCTTTGTGCTGGGGGCGTGCGTGTGCGCCAGCCTGGCCCACGGCGAGCCCTACCCCGCGTGGTGGATGTGGGGCATCCTGGTGGTGCTGGTGGCGCTGGGGATGACGGTTGACACGCTGTGCTCCATGGCGGGCGCGCGGAAGTTCGGCGGATCCAAGGCCGCCATGTGGGGCGTGATACCCGGCGTCATCCTGGGGGCCATCTTCATCCCCTTCCCCTTCGGCCTGCTGCTGGGGCCCTTCCTGGGCGCCTTCCTGGCGGAAGTGCTCATCATGCGCAGGGAGCTCGGCAAGTCCGCCGTCTCCGGCGCGGGTGCCACCCTCGGCTACATTGCCGGCGCCCTCTCCCGCTCCGCCGTCGCCATCATCATGCTCCTCTTCTACTTCATTTTCATGTGGTAGGGAAGGAGAATACATGCACGCCCCCTGAACACATCGGCAGGAACTTTAGGCGTTTTTTGTACATTTTCGACAGGAACATGCCTTTTGCGGCGGCACCGCCAGCAAGACGATTTTGCTTGACAAAGGCATTCTGCCGGGGTATGCTGCGTGCAGCCCTATGATGCACGATACGCACCGCTACCCCGCTCTCATTGCGGCCTGTTTTGGAGTCTGCCTTTTGGACTCCTGGATACCCTTCCCGTAACGGCGGCATTTTGTTTCCGCCCCGTTTTGCATGATGCTGTCCCCCCGCGCTGGGGAGGAAGCCCATGCGTCTCGTTTCACAACCTTATCAACCCATGTTACCCCTTAAATACCATCATGAAAAAAATCGAAATGGAAGAACTGCTCAAGCATCAGGCTGAGCAGATAACCGCCCTGAACCACGCGCATGAGCGCGAAATCAAAGTCCTTGTCGACACCATTGAAAAGCTCAAGGAGGAGCAAGAGTGGCTGAGCCGCCCGCCCCGCAGGCGAAAACGGAGCCGGCAGGAGCCGCACAAACCGGATATGGAGATTCTGGAAGCCCGCAAGAACATGGTGCTGGATCTCCTCAAGAGCAAAACCACCGTTGTGGATGTCCCGCGAATCGAGGATTTCCTGAAAGGAAACTTCTTCGACGACCTTGATGAGATGGATGATGCCACCTATACCGTGCTTATCCGCCACCATTTCAACCGCGAGCTGGCGGATGCCTACGCCAGCCGCAAAATGAACATGCGCGTGTACAACGCCATGGTGCACTACTTCAATGACTGCGCGAAGGAAAAGGTCCTGGACCTGACGGACGAGATGAAGGCGGAGGTGGAGCAGCTGCGCGCGGACGCAGCCTCCCGAGAGGAGGAGCGCAAGCGCCTGAAGCCCACAGATGGCCCCTTCAGGCTGCGCGGCCGCGAACAGCTGGAGAAGTTCATCAACGAGACGGTGGTGGACATCGTCAACAACAGTGAACACTACGCCTTGCTTGGTATCCACTTCCCCAAGGGGTTCATCCTGGAGGGGCCGCCCGGCTGCGGTAAGACCTTCGCCGTGGAGCGTCTGGCAGAACATCTCAAGTGGAATATCGTCCGCATCGATTCCGGCAGCATTGGCAGCACCTTCATCCACGGTACCGCCAAGAAAATTCAGGAGAAGTTCGAGGAAGCCGCAGAGAAGGCTCCCTCTATCGTCATCATTGACGAAATGGAGGCCTTCACCTGCAACCGCGGCAATCTCTCCGAGCACGACAACCACAGGGCTGAGGAGGTGGACAGCTTCCTGCAATGCCTGCAGCGTGCCGAGGAAAGGCGCATCCTGGTGGTCGGTATGACCAACCACATCGAGACTGTCGACCCCGCTATCCTGCGCACCGGGCGCCTGGGCACGCACATCAGGGTGGGCATGCCCTCCCTGGAGGAGGTGCAGGATGTGCTGGCGCACGCGCTGGAGAAGCGCCCGCACACGCCGTTCGACCTGAACCCACACGCGGAACGTCTGCTGAATCACCCTCTTTCCGATGTGACCCACGCGGTGGACGAGGCCGCCATGGGTGCGGCACGCGCCCGCCGTAAGCGCGTGGAGGAGGCGGACCTTTCCCTCGCCATTGACCATTTGCTCCAACATCAGGAAGCCCGAAACAACCACCGCAAACCCATCGGCTTTGCCGAGTAACCCCCAACCCCATACACCGATATGAAATCAACCAATCCACCAAACGGAGCCATCTTCGCCGCCGCGGCAATGGGCGAGCTCGACGAACTGCGGGCGCTCATAGCCGCCGGCGCGGATGTGAACGCAAAGCTGAATCACAAGGTTTTTGACGGCCACACGCCGCTGACGCTTGCCGCTGTGAAGGGGCGCGCGGACAGCCTGCGCGTGTTGATTGCCGCCGGGGCAGATGTGAACATTCACTACAAAAAGGAGTTCAGGGGGCTCGGCAGCGCAACCGCCTTGCATGCCACCCTGAGAAAGGGCCATGAGGAATGCACCCGCATCCTGCTGCAAGCGGGCGCGGACGTGAACGCTAGGGACTGGGAAGGGCAAACTCCCTTGATGTATGCCTGCGGGAAAGGGGCCACGGAGTTTGTGCTGCCGCTCCTTGAAGCGGGCGCGGACGTGAACGCCGTGGACGTGTTCGGCAATACCGCCCTGTTGCGCGTCTGCCACAGGGGCAATGCGGAGCTCGCCCGCTTGCTGCTGGAATCCGGAGCCAACGTGAACGCCGCGGACGAGCGCGGCACCACTCCCCTGGCGTATGCCTGCATGATGAACAATATGGAGCTCGCACGCATGCTTATTGCCGCGGGCGCGGACGTGAACGCGGCGGAGACGCGCGGCTGGGTTGTCACGGGCGCGGGCGGCCGCACGCCCCTGATGCATGTCTGCCCAGGGGGCAACGTGGAATTCGCGCGCATGCTCATGGAAGCGGGCGCGGATGTCAACGCCGCCACCGACGATGGCGAAACGCCCCTCGCCTGCGCTGCCTTTGCCGGCCATCCGGACTGCGTCGGCGCGCTGCTCGATGCGGGCGCGGACGCGAACGCCAAGACCATGGATGGAATGACACCTCTGCTGGAAGCATGCAAGTGGGGGTACGATGAGTGCGCGCACCTTCTCCTGGCCGCCGGCGCGGATGTCGCCGTGCAGGACAAATGGGGCTACACCCCCCTGATATATGCCGCCTTCCGCGGCTTCGGGGATCTCGCCCGCAAGCTCATCGCGGCGGGTGCGGATGTGAATGCCGAGACCAAGGAGGGCATCACCGCGTTGACGATGGCCTGCCACTACGGCTATGCAGACTGCACCCGCCTGCTCATTGAGTCCGGTGCCAACGTGAACGCCAAGGTCCACGGCGGCCGCTTCCACGGTATGACCGCCCTCCAAGCCGCCCGCGAAAACAACTGCACCCCCACCCACGCGGAATGCATCCGCCTCCTCCAAGCCGCCGGAGCCGCGGAGTGAGGAGGGGCGCGCCAACACCATGCAACGCCCGTCGGAATAAAATCACATTCCGGGAATGTTGATGGGGACGTGATCCAAATACGCCCCCCAGATGGTTTGGGGCGGGTACTTGACAAGCTCCACCGGCGCAAGCCCCAAGCCTGCCAACATGGGGATTTCCACTTTGCCGAGCGAAACTTCCCCCACCGCCTTTTCATCGTCTCGTAGAGGAAGAATGAACGCATTGGCCACTTTGACCTTTGTTTCATCCTCTGTGAGGGTCTTTCGCAAAGCCAGCTCGTACAACTGCTGCTTGATGATGTCGCCAATGCCCGGCATGGCGGCGACTATTTCCTTTGCTGTCTTGGAGGAATCGGGCACGTAGTATTTCGCATCAAGAATGGTAAGCTTGCGCCCGTCAACTTTCACCATGTCGGCTTCCAATGCAGAGCCGTGGAATACGTTTGGGGCGCCAACAAATTGCCAATGCGGCTTGGATGCTTCCATCATACTCGTAGTGGATTTTTCCATGCCGAACGCCGCGCGGCAGGCTTCCTCCCACACCGTGTGGAACTCCGTTTTGCCGAAGGTGTGGAAGCCGTTGCTGAAGGTTTCCTCTTTGCGGTCAAGGAAGCGCTCCATCAGTTGCAGTAGGTAGCGCCGCCGGCTGTCGAACTGTTGGGAAAGCCCCGCATGGATGCTGTCCAGCATGTATTCCTTCTCCGAGAAATCGCTGTCGGAATCCTCTGGCGCGGGAATGTCCGGCAGGGACAGCAGGGAATCCAACCGCACCGTATGCAGCGCGCTCCACGCCTGGTGCGCCAGATAGTGGTGCATGCGCGTGAAGAAATTCTGATCGTCCTCCCGCTTGCGCCGCGTGTGCAGCTCCATGTAGATGGGCTCACCGTCCTGAATGAACGGCAATGTCTTTTGGATGGTGCGTTGCCACAGGATGCGGCCCTTGCCGTTGATTTCGTCCACATGCTCGTCGTCGCGGTACACACCGTTCTCCACATAGTCCGACACCAGCTCCACCATCACATGCAGGGAATCCTCCCACAGCTGCTCGTCCTCCTCCTCCCCCAGCTCGCGCTTGGTGTCATCATACCGCGCAATCACTTGCATCACCTGTTGGAAAGGCTTCATGCGCGGATCCTCATCGCCCTCTTTGTATTCTATGACTGCCGCTTTCTCCGGGTCAGGGGCAATCTCGTTGCAATACTTGGGCAACACATAGAGCAGAGATTGGTGGTATTGCAGGATGCCCACATAGTGGAAGCGGTAGGTGTAGCTTTCCAAATGCTGCCTGTTTCTGGGGTCATCGTGTTCCTCGTCGTCGATCTCCTCCTTTGTTGCGTCCGCGCGTATGGTTCGCAGTATTTTCGCATCGCAAAGGTCGTCGATGACATCACGGAGGCCTGCGGCATCCTCAATGCTGAGAAGATTTTGAAGCTCTTTGGCACTATACCTTTGCATCTCCCGGACCCAGTGGGCCGGGAGGCGTTCAGCCAGGAAACTGGAATCCACCGCGCTCATTGCAAATTACCACCCGGCCCCGCTTCCCCTACCCCAGCTTGACCATTATCCTGGTCATTTTGGGGCGGTTGAACCGGCCAGAATGGATCGCCCTCAAAAATGCCGAGGTTGGGCTTACTTAATGACATTGCCTCGCGCAAGCTCGAATATGTTCTCGATCCTTTGGTTTCCTTGAAAACATACTTTCGGCAGGGCTTGGCCGCATCATCGAACAGATACATGAGCACCTTGCCTTTCAGTGAGTCCTCCAAGTGGGCATTGGCCCTTTCTTCCGGCTTGAGGAAATAGTATCCCATGAGCTTGTCCTCGTTGACATTGCCTTTCTTAAGCAGCAACTCGTTGATTTTCTTGCGTAGCGTATTCCAATCGTCGCCTTTTTCCCCTGTGTCAATGTCCAAGTACTCCATGCTCCAACGGCGCTTGAAAGCCGTGTCAAGCGGGTACACGCCCTGATCCGCGCTGTTCATTGTCGCCCAGATATACAGGTTCGGCGGCAACTTAAGTTCATCGCGTCCAAGCCCTTTTTTCTCTAGGTAGTTTTTCAAGTCCTCAGAGATGCAAATAGAATATTCGCTTTCGCCCTCCTTGGTCCTATCCAGCAATTGGAAGATGTCGCCAAACACGGCTGCCACGCGCGCGCGGTTGATTTCCTCGACGAGTAGGAGATGCGGGTGAGTTCCCTTCTCGTCTTGAGCTTGATCCTCCAATGCTTTTACAAGGATTCGCGTAAATGGACCTGGGACGAACTCATACGCAATCTTTTTCTCGGTTGCCGGTTTCCCTTGTTCATCTTGCACGTTTTTCAATTTGCCATTTTTTACATGCGTAACGGGTACATCTCTCATCACTGGCTTGTAGCTTCCCACGAAATCATAGTAACTGTACTCCGGGTGGAAAGTCACGCGCTCCATGAGAGCAGACTTAGCTTTCTTCTCAGCTATGGTCAAGACCTTGTCTTCCTTTCGTTCCCCAAGCAGCAATTTGTTAGCATCCAGATTGGCCTTATGGCTCTTACCCGTTCCCGGCGCTCCGAAGATGATGCGGTTGTGTGCGTATGAATTATTTACCGTTTTGTTGGGGGGTACCGTTTTTTTATTTTTTTCCAATTTTCCGTTATAGGGGAAAATGTTTTCTTTTCCCACGAGCTCCTCCAAATATCTCCTCTTCAAATTTGTATCCTTATTCGGGTACTTGAAAATCACTTTAAATTGGCTCTTGTTTTCTTTGAAGTAATCAAAAGCATCTATTGCATCGCTGATGACTGTATTCGCATCTGCATTGGTGGCAATGGTGATATTCTCTTCATTGAACTGAAATTCCTCTTTGTAATGGCGAGCATTGTCAGTTCCAATCCCAAAGTATTGTTTGATGCTTTTAAAGTCATGGCGTTCGCTAAAAGCTGTAACTATGCCCGCCCTTATCCATTTTAATGCATCGCAAAAGTATTTATCTTCACAGTTGCACGGACGACAAAATAATTGCTTTTCCTTGTACTCGACTCCACAAAGACTAATTGTTCCATTGATGCCATTTGTAATGTTTCTTTTATCTATTTTGTCAAGAGTAAAGAAAAACAAATCAGCCTCTGAATGTTTTTTCTCTATTTTGCCACTGTTTTGCCGCTCCTCCCTCTTAATTTCAATGAACTTATCGGTGACTATTTCATATTGTTCTATCGATCTGGCCAACAATTCTATAAATTCGTTCTTGTATTTTTCGTCAGAGCCATTCTCCTTATATTCTATTAACTTATAAATAGAGAATCTCTCATTCTCTATTTGCCATCCGTCATTTACCTTTGTAAAACATTTTTCAAAAGCTTTAGTATAGATATCTGAGTCTTTTTCTGCTTCATTTACATAGAAATCAACACCAATACGGATCCCCGCGCTGCACATTACGATTTTCACATATATTGCATTCTGTTTAGGTCCGACACGACTAACAAACAGCCAAGGCTCTTGGCGTAGTCTTCTGTAACTTTCTCCTTTTCTAGGTTGTTGCATAATCCTCATACCTAGATGTGCTTTATTTAAAAGATATTTTCCGTTATTGATCCAGCCCTCAAAAATTCCACATAATTCTTTCCATATTTTTTTGTGATTGTCAGTAACAGGGATGTTGCCTAAACCATCATACTGGTCATACCAAACATTCTTGAAATCATGTATTGCGTTTGACATAGAGGTTACGTGTTGCTAGGGTGTCATTCTAGGCTTTTTCTGCCGTAATGTCAAGTTTTTTCTGGAAGTTTGAGGCAGCGTTGGGTGCATACAGTCATTGACAAGGCACGGCACCAGCGGGTATAGTGGTTGCATGAGACTGGAGCTGCCGAGGACGGTGTCGCGGGAGGTGCTGGAGTATATTGCCGCATTGCCGGAGATTGCGGCGGGGGAGGAAGTGGAGTTGGACTTTGGGCGGGTGAGCGTGTTGACATCGTTCTACATGCTGGCGCTGGGGACGGCGTTGCGGCGGGTGATGGCGGGGAAGGGTTGCCGACTGCGGTTCACGGGGTTTCAGCGCGATGCGGTGGAGAACTATGCGGGGTACATGGGGATGAAGCACCTGCTGGATGATGCACTTCCGGTGGAGGGGCTGAAGGAGACGGAGCAGGACGAGGGCACTCATTTGCCCATCACCCGCCTGTCCATGAAGGATTTGTTCAAGGCGGCGTTCGAGCAGCGGCGGTTCCTGGAGGCGGGCGATTTGATAGAGGAGCAGGCGCAGCGGCTGGCGCGGGTGATCACGGCGCACACGCCGGAGCTTGCGCCGCTGATGGGCTTCCTCATCCGCGAGATCCTGCGGAACATCCCGGAGCACGGGAACGCGGACGAGATGTGGATATGCGCGCAGAGGTGGAAGAGCAGCTTTGCGGAGCTCACCATCCTGGACGAGGGCATAGGCATCTTCAACAGCCTGGCGAGCAACCCCAAGCACCGCGAGTACATCACGGACAACGCACAGGCGCTGCAGTGGGCGGTGAAGCCGGGCATCTCGCAATCCTTCCAGCCCTCGTACAAGCCGAACAAGCGCAGCCAGTGGGAGAACTCCGGCTACGGGCTGTACATGGTGAGCAGCATCTGCCGGGAGCTTGGCGGCAAGTTCCTGCTGGCCAGCTACGGCAACTACATCTCGCTGCGCAAGGACGGCACGTTCGAGCGCGGCGCCACGGATTTCCACGGTACGGTGCTGCGCATCTCCATCCCCACCGGCAGGGAGCTGGACACGCAGGACCTGCTGCGCCGCCTTTCCGAGGCTGGCGAGCGGGAGGCCTCCACCATCCGCAACGCGTTCAAGCAGGCCTCCAAGCCCTCCCGCGGCCTGCTCACCGAGCTGGGAATCGATGCGCCGCCGCAGGGGTAGGCGGGGTTATTTCCGCTTGTATACCGGGCGGGGTTTGAGGATGCCGTCCAGGAAGAAATCCGGGGTGAGCATGGAATCGGGGTCGGCGCGGTAGGCGGCGAGGGTGGCGTCGTCTATCTCCAGGTTGCCGTATTTTTTGAGCAGGGCGATGGCGGCGTCCGTATCCGGCACGGGGCGGTAGCTGCTGCGGTAGCCGAGGCGTGCGTCCTCGCCTGCGCGGAGGGCCCAGTAGAGCTCCAGCATGCCCACCTTCACGCCGGGGAGCTGCAGGAGGATTTCAGCCGCCGCCAGGTCGTCTGCATACAGGTTGTGGCCGACGGGTGTGATGGCCATCTTGCGGTCCAGGCAATGGCAGTTGTCGAGGAATTCGCAGGCGAGGTAACGCAGGTTGACATCCGCGCCGGCCTGCTGCAGGAGCCGTGCCACCTCTTGGCTTACGCCGCGGGCGATGGGCGGGGTGGTGTAGTAATCGTCCTCGCGCACCAGGTTGGGGTTGAAGCCATGTTCCAGCAGCAGGCGCACGGACTCCACGGGGGTGCCCCAGCCGCAGACGCCGCAGCCCCACTCGGCGTCCGTGACGTTGGGATCCGCGCCGGCTTCCAGCAGGAGCTTGGTGCTCTGCGGGTTCCTGTGGTGTTGGCAGAGGGCGTTGAGCATCTCATACTCCCCCGCGCGGGCATCCGCGGGGGCGCCGGCCTGCAGCAGCAGGCGCACGGATTCCGGTTCTTTCACGTAGAACAGGGCGGTGGAGCCGTTCCCACTCACGGCGTCGCCGGGGGTTCCGGCCTGGAGCAGGAGCTTCACGCGCTCCACCTCCTCAGCTTCCTCCCCGCTCCTCAGGAAGGTGTCGTAAAACAGGGCGGTCTGCCCGACGGAGTCCCTGGCGGCGGGATCCGCGCCGTGTTCCAGCAGGATGCGGATGCAGGCGCAGTCCGCTGCAAAGAGCGGCGTGCAGTTTGGGGAAATCGCCAAATCGCCGAGGACATTCGGGTTGGCGCCGCGGTCCAGCAGCAGGCGCACCATATCCGGGCGGCGGCGCAGCACCGCCACAAACAGAGGGGGAAGGTTGTCCCCCCTGCGGTTGCGGCGGCCATCCGGGTTCGCCCCGGCATCCAGCGCGGCGGCGGCGGCCTCCAAATCGCCGTTTTCAACGGCTTCCGCCAAGCGAGAATCCGCCTTCTTGTTTGTTTTCATAGAGCTCATAATCGTTAAGGTGTTGGGTTGGTTACAGTCAGGAAAGCACTCCCGCCTTTTAGGGTATGTGCGCATGGTACCACCCCCACCCTGAATTGGCAAGCCCGGCGTGTGGCATGCTGGATACGCGCGCTCATCGGCCACTACCTCACCAACGCCAAGCTGCTGGGCGAAGCGTACCGCAAGGCCGGGCTGAACGTGTGGGGCGGTGCCCTTAGTGCGCGCCGTGGCCGCCGCAATCGCAGTGGTGATGGCCGCAATCACAGTGGTGGTGACCGTCGGCATCGTCCGGTTCGTTGTCGGCATCCTCGATTTCCGGCGGCAGGGGGGCATCGTCCTCCTCGCGGTGGGGCGGTTCCAGCCTGGCGGCCAGGGATGGCGTGGCGGCCACCTGGGCGGCAAAGCGGCCCTGCGCGTTTTTGGTGCGCAAATCCGCCCCGGCGGCGAGCAGGCGGTCCACAATATCCTCGTACGCGTAGTGGGCGGCCAGGTGCAGGGGCGGCTGGCCATAGGCGTTGCGGGCGTTCACATCTGCCCCGGCGGAAAGCAGCAGCTCAATGAGCGGCATATCCGGCTCCACCCCCTGCGCGGCCAGATCCGGCGGCAGGTCCACCTCGTCCTGCAGCAGCAGGGTGGCGGCCTTGCGCAGCTCGTCGTCGGCGGCATCGCCCATCAGGCCGTCCAGAAAGGCGCGCACATCGTCATCGAACTCGTCGGGGTCCAGGTCGCGAGCCATCTCGCGCAGGTCGGCACGGCTGACGGTGGGTTTCTCGTCATCGTTCACGGGAACGCTGTTCCATTGGATATCACTCATTGTCTTGTGTATGGTATGAAGCGGGGTTTAGCAGTCCCAGAGCTCCACGAGCTCCTGTGGGAGCGCGGTGAGGAAGCGGGAGGGGGGGCAGTGCATGGAGTCGTAGCTGCGGCCGTTGAAGCGGGGGAAGCTCATGTAGAGCTGGTCCTGGGCGCGTGTGACGGCCACGTAGAAGAGGCGGGTCTCCTCCTCGATGGCATCCGCATCCCCGCTTTCCAGCACGCGGCTGTGGGGGAACATGCCATCCGCCAGGAAGATGATGAACACCACCTTCCACTCCAGCCCCTTGGCCTGGTGGATGGTGCTGAGCGTCACGCAGTCGTCATCGTCTGCGGGGGCGTCTTTGTCCACCTCGCTGAGCAGTGCGATTTGGGAGAGGAAGGCCTCCAAATCCTCCTCCTCGCCCACGGTGCGCGCGAGCTGCGCGATGTCCTCCTCGCGCTCCTCATGGTTCTCATAGGCGGCGTGGAGGTGTGGGGAAAGGTATTCCTGCACCGCGTGCACCAGCTCCGGCGGCAGCAGCTCGCGGTCGTGCGGGTGCAGGGAATCCATGAGGGTGAGGAAGCCCTGCCAGTAAGGGCGCACCTTGTTGGGCACGGCTGCCTTCTCCATCACCTTGGAGTGGGGGGCGGCAATGCGCGTGGCGTCCGGGTGCGCGGCGAGCCACGTCTCCGCGCAGGTGCTCCAGGCGGCCCAGAGCTTGCCGGCGGTCACCTCGCCCACGCCGGGGAAGGTGGCGGCGATGCGGCGGAAGGCAATCTCGTCACGCGGGTTGGTGAGGAGGCGCAGGAAGGCCACCACGTCCTTGATGTGGGCCTGCTCGAAGAAGCGCAGGCCGCTGGTGATGCGGAAGGGGATGTGGTTGCGCCCCAGCTCCATCTGCACATCCAGCGAGTGGAAGTGGGCGCGGTAGAGCACGGCGATATCCCGGCCGCGGATGCCGCCGCCGGTGAGCTCATCGATGCGGCGCGCCACGAACTGGGCCTCCGTGCGGTTGTCCGGCGCCATAACGACGGCGGGCAGCATGGAACCTGCGGGGCGCGCGGCCTGCAGCTCCTTGGGGATTTGGTTCTCGTTGAGCGCGATTGCCACGTTGGAGATATCCAGGATGGCGGGCACGCTGCGGTAGTTGGTGGTGATGCGGTACACCTCCGCATCCGGGAAGGTTTGCTCGAAGCGCAGGATGTGCTTCACGTCCGCGCCGCGCCAGGAGTAGATGCTCTGGGCATCATCCCCCACGGCCATGAGCGAGCTGCCCTCCCCCGCGGAGAGCAGCGCCACAATCTGGTCCTGGATGGTGTTGGTGTCCTGGTACTCGTCCACCAGCACGTGCAGGAATCGGCCCTGCAGCTCCTCGCGCACGTCCGCGTGCTCCTGCAGCAGGCGCAGCAGGTTGGTGAGCAGGTCATCGAAATCCATGGCGTTGAGTGCCTGCTTGCGGCGCGCGTAGTCCCCGAAAATGGCGGCGAAGGTATCCTCGAAGCGGTCGTATCCCTGGTAGCGCGTGTGGAGCACGTGGCGCCAGCCGTCCGCGGTGTTGACGGCCAGGCTGTGCATGCCGAGCAGGATTTCCGCCTTGGGGAAGCGGTCGCTCTTCTTCATGTTGGCGGCGTGCTGCTTGACCAGGTTTTTCATGAGAGCCTTCTGGTCGTCGGAATCGAAGATGGTGAAACCCTGGGAGTAGCCGAGTTTCTCCGCATGGCGGCGGAGGATGCGGAAGGCGATGGAATGGAAGGTGCCGCCCCAGAGCATGCGGGCATCCGTGCCGGTGAGCTCGGCCACGCGCGTGAGCATCTCCCGTGCGGCCTTGTTGGTGAAGGTGAGCAGCAGGATACGCCACGGGGCCACGCCCTGCTCCAGCAGGTACGCCACGCGGTAGGTGAGCGTGCGGGTCTTGCCGCTGCCCGCGCCCGCTATCACCAGGGCGCGGCGGGCGGTGGTGGTGACGGCGCGGAACTGCTCCTCGTTGAGCTCGGCGGCATAATCGTGCGCCGGGGCCTGTGGCGGGAATTGCATGCCTACTCGAAATCCAGGTAGATTTCCGCGCGGCGGTTCTCACCGCGGGCGGTGTCTATCTGCTCCTCGGAATCGCCCTGGGAGT
Source organism: Akkermansia sp. (assembly GCA_030523775.1). GTDB lineage: Bacteria > Verrucomicrobiota > Verrucomicrobiia > Verrucomicrobiales > Akkermansiaceae > Akkermansia. The sequence goes on along the minus strand of JAUNHW010000014.1, from coordinate 35,393 downwards.
ATGTGCGGCGGGGCTGGCTCATGCCCATGCCGCGGGTGGAGATTTGCGCGGCGTCCACGCCGAAGGACACCAGGGCGTCACGCACGGCGGCGGCGCGCTTCTCGGACAGCTTCTGGTTGTACTGCTCCGTGCCCACGTCATCCGTGTGGCCGGAGATATCCAGCCGGCGGCGGCTCTGCTTGAGCAGGGAGGCCACAATCTCCAGCTGGCGCAGGGAGCGCGGCGTGAGCGTGGCATCATCGAACGCGAAGAAGAGCGCCAGGGAATCCCCGCCCCTGGGGTTCTTCACCAGCGGGAAATAGTGGCCGGATTCCTCGCTGCCGCGGGTCTCGTAGCTGCTCAGCAGGGAATCTAGGGAAACGTGGGTGATGCGCCATTCCTCCCCCGCCTTCGCGAGCTCCACGCCAATGTTGCCGGGCTTGGCGGCGCCCGCCTGCTGCGGGGTCACGTACACCAGGTAGCCGGAGTGGGCATCATTCTCAAAGGTGTTGCGGATGGGGTTCTTCTCACGCAGGCGGTAGGCACCGTCCTCAAACACCATGCACAGGCCCGCTATGGTGGCATCCGTCACCTCCGCGCCGTCAATCAGGCCGCGGGCGGCCGCCATGTCGCCGCGCTGCACGGCATCCACAAACGCCTGCACCACCGCCTGGGAGGCGGGCGCGGTGTCGGCCGCGGGTTCGGGCTGCGGCTGCGGTTCCGGCGGGGGCGGGGGTGTATCCTGCACCGCGGGTTCGGGTTCGGGCGTTGTTGCGGGCTGCTCCGCGGTTTGGGGCTGCTCAACCTTGGCCTGCTGCTCGGCGGCGCGTTGGGCCTCCTGCTGCTGGCGGGCGGTTTCCTCCTCCTTGAGGAAGAAGAACACAACGCCGCAAACAATGGCGGCAACGATGAAGCTGATGGTGAAAACGATGGAATTGCGGTTCATGGCGGGTTACAGGAATTGGGTGGGATTGACGGGGGCCACGCCCTCCGGAAGGGGTTCTGCGGGCGCGGTGGCGGGGGCGGCCTCGCGCTTGCGCAGCATGCGCACGGCACCGAAGGGATCCGGGAATGCGGGCGCGGGATACTTGTCCATGAGCTCCTGCGGGTTGATGCGGTTCATGGTTCCCTGCGGGGCGTAGGCGGGCATGCCGGCCTCCACGCAGCGGGAGGGAATGGCCTCGAAGTGCAGGTGCGCCAGGTAGTGCCCGCCCGCCGTGCCAATGCTGCCGATGGGCTCCCCGCGCCCCACCATCTCGCCCACGCGCGCGGAACGCTCCTTCAAATGCGCGTAGAAGGTCTGCACGCGGGTGCCGTCCGGCAGGCGGTGCAGCAGGATCACCACGTTCCCCCAGTCGTCCGCCGGCACACCGCTGTACACCACCAGGCCGCGCGCCGCGGCGCACACGGGTTCGCCCTCGTCCGTGTTGTTGCCGCCAATGCCGTTGAGGTCCTGCCCGGTGTGGTTGCCGCCGCGCTTGGGATTGGGGGAGCCGAAGGGCTGAGCATCATACGCGAACGCGCCGTTGGGGGTGCAAATGGGGGATTGGAAGCCGTCCACCACGGGGGCCTTGGCCATCTGCTCCGCGGTGAGCAGGATGTAGCCGGGGTGCAGCACCTCCGGCATACCCTCCGGGGCCACGTCCTTGCCGTAGATGGGCGTGCTGTCCACCTTCTGGCCGAATTCCTTGCGCGCCAGCTTGCCTATCACCAGCAGCACGGTCAAACCCAGCGCACCCACCAGCAACAGCAGCAGGAACACCTTTCTCATGGGGCTAATGCGGAATCGGCTTGCCATACCCCCGCATTATAGGGGCTCCCCCTCCCGCGTTCAAGCAAAATGGGTGTATGCAGGGCGTGAACCCTACTGCAGGTCCTTCGGGATGCTGGGGAAGGTGCGGCGCGGATTGCACCAGAAGAGGACCAAGACCAGGACCAGGAAGCCCAAACCGATAAGCGAGGACGTGAGGACATCCAGATGGATGCCGCATTCCGGCGCGCAGAGAAGGTAGGCAACGCACACCACGGTCATGAACATGGCGGGAACGAGCGTGAGCCAGTAGCAGCGCTCGCGCTGGCGCAGCATGATGGTGAGCATCCACAACGACAGGCAGGCGAGCCCCTGGTTGGCCCAGCCGAAGTAGCGCCACAGGATGCTTATGTCGATATTGAAGAGGAGGATGACCACCGCAAACATCGGCACCACGAGAATCAGGCGGTTCTTGATGCACACCTGCTCCATGTGCAGGCTTTCCGCCAGGATGAGGCGTCCCACGCGCAGCGCGGTGTCGCCGCTGGTGACAGCCAGCACCACCACGCCGAACACGGCAATCATGCCGCCAACCGGGCCGAGCATAAGCTCGCTGGCAGTGGAAATGGCGGACCCGGGCGCAAGCCCGGCCAGCTCACTGCGCAGGGTGAGCCCCACCGTGGCCCACACAAGCGCCACCAGGCCCTCCGTGATCATGGCCCCGTAGAACACCGGGCGAATCAGGTGCCGCTCCTGCAGGCAGCGCACCATCAAGGGGCTCTGCGTACCGTGGAAGCCGGAAATGGCACCGCAGGAGATGGTGACGAAAATCAAGGGCCACACGGGCAGCTCCTTGGGATGCACGTTGGTGAAGAAATCCAAGTTGGGCAACACCTCATGCCCGCAGAACGGCAGCATCACCAGCAGCGCCAGCGCCATGAAGAGGAACAGGGCCGCAAAGAACGGGTACAGGCGCCCGATAAGCGTCTGGATGGGCAGGAGCGTGGCCAGGAAATAGTACACCAGGATAATGATGCAGAACGTGGTGGCGCTCAGCGGGGTGGCGTCCGCAAGCATCTCCGCGGGCGTGCGCGTGAATATCACGCCTATCATCACCAGCATCACCACGCAGGTGATGCGCAGGACGTGGCGCGCAACGGGTCCCATCCAGTGCCCTATGAGCTCCGGCAGGTTCTTGCCACCGGAATGCGCGCTCAGCATGGCGGAAAGGAAATCATGCACGGCGCCGGCAAAAATGCAGCCCAGCACAATCCACAAAAGCGCCACCGGGCCGAACAGGCAGCCGGACACCGCACCCAGCACCGGGCCAAGCCCCGCTATGTTCAGCAGCTGAATCATGAACACCTTCCACGTGGGCAGCGGCACAAAGTCCACGCCGTCCGCATGCTGCTTGCAGGGCATCTCCAAATCCGCACGCCCGCCGAACACACGCTCCGCAATGCGCCCGTACACGGCATAGCCGCCCACCAACAGCAATACACACAGGATGAAGAATAAAAGGCCGTTCATGGTTCTGGAAAGACGCCGTGGGTGTACGCCTGCACCGCGGAAATGTCAAGAACTTTTTACACCGTGCGCGGGACGCGTTCAGGAGACCTCCATAATGGAGGTGAAGCCCACGGCGTCGAAGAGGTCGCGTATGTGGGAACGGCAGTTGACGATGCGCATGGTTCCGCCGGCCTTGTTCACGGCGGTCTGGGTCTGCAGGAAGACGCGGAGACCCGCGGAGGAGACGTAATCCACATCCGCCAGGTTGAAGGTGACGTGCAGGATGCCGGCCAGGTGGATATTGGCGGCGAGCTGGGGAGCGGTCAGGGTGTCGATGCGCCCGGAAAGGGCGTATTCCAGGGAATTTCCCTGCTGGGTGGCGTTGATGCTGAGAGATGACTGCATGGCACGTATGGAAAGTTCAGGGTTCCAGGTATTCCAGGCCCTCAGAAACACCGAGGGCAATCACGCCCGCCATCACCAGGGCAATGGCGATGTACTGCATGAGGGAGAGGCGCTCCCCCAGGCAGCGCGGGGAAATGACAACGGTGACGATGCCGAAGCCCGCCACGATGGGGGAGGTGTAGAGCGGGTTTTCCGCCATGGCGAAGACGTACGAGGTCAACGCGCCGCATTCCAGCACAGCCGCCTTGCGGAAAGGCGCGGACACGCGCCGCAGCGGGTTGTACGGCCGCCCCGTCTTCCCGTACAGGATGCCCCAGCACACCAGGCCGATGGCGGCAAAGGTGAGCGAGTAGAGGATGAGATAGTCTACCCTGCCCATGCCCTTTCCTATCTCCCCGCCCAGGATGGCGCCGCACAGGAAAGTGTCGAACGCATCCACCAGGCAGAACACCAGCGGGAATAGAAAGGCCAGCGCACCCGCACGTTTGGCACCTCCGGCAGCCTCCCTGGCGTGGCGGTGCTGCATGAGCGCGAGCCAGACGACGCCGACAACCACGGCGGCGGCGGCCACGGCGTCAAGCGGCGAGATTTCCCCCCACATGGGGCCGAGCTTGCCCATGCATGCGAACCAGACGATGAAGATGAGGGGCGTGAAAGCACCCGCTGCGTTCTCCAGCGGCGCGAAGACGGAGGCGTCCAGGTATCGGTAGCCGATGTTGCTGATGAGCATGGCGAGCCCGTACACCAGCGGGATGATAAAGAAAAGGCTGTTCTGCCGCACGAGCAGCGTCAGCGGCAGACCGCTCTCCGAAAAAGGCATGCAGACGCCCGCCAGCACGGCCATGGCCGTTCCCAGGCACACGGCGATGCGCAGCGGCGCGTACCGGGGAGAGGCATCCGTTCCGGCTTTCAGAAAGGTTTCCTCCCATCCCCAGGCCAGGGTGGCCGCTATGGCAAGAATCAACCACATGTCACGCTCCCTCCTCCATGATGATGGCCTGCACGCTCTCCGACGTGTCCTTCAACATTCCCTCCAGCGTGCAGCGCAGCCTGGAATGGAAGCGCTCCATGCTTGTCGCGGAATAGCGGTCCGCATCGTAGTCCAGCAGCACGCTCAGCTCGCCGTTGTCATCCACGATGAACTCGATGTCCAGCACGTTCTGCACGCGCCCGTCCGCCGGGGAAATGTCCAGCACGCGCTCGTAGAGCTCCGACCAATCGCCGCCGATCTGCCGCAGGTCGTCCTGGTAGAACACGCATGCCAAATCATCTTGCGGGGGCAGGAAGCGGCGCAGGGTGTAGGGATACGCGCGGTGGGCGATGCCCTGCTCCACCTGCCCGCGCACGTCGCGGTACAGCTCGTCCAGCGTCATGGGATGCGAGAAATCCGCGGCCAGCGGGCAGTCCTGCAGCAGGCATCCCACGGTGGCGCAATCCGCGGCGCTGCCGCGCCCATGGTAGGTCCAGGTGAACATCACACGCGGGTTGCGGTTGTAGGCGGCGGTGGCCAGCAACGCGGCGGTGTCGAAAAACACGTTGCGGGAGATGCCGTGCGCGCGGCAATGAGCATCCAGCGCGGCGGCGGTGAAAGGCAGCGGTTGTTGCAGCAGGCCCTGGTGCGCCTGCGTGGCATCGCAATCGGTCAGCGGGCGGAGCTGCGGCCGTGGGAGACATCCGTAGCGCTGCTCGAAGTAGCGGAGGTCGTCCTGCGCGGCGGGGGTATCCGGTTCCGCTTGTCGGCGGCGCATGGTGGCGGGGCCGGGGTCCGGCTGCAGGGGCAGCCCGTAGTATGCGCGGTCGATGGTGACGGAGATAATCTTGATGGAGGTGCCGTCCACCATGGCGTGATGGAAATCCATGAAAAGATACACTCCTTTTTCCGTGCGGAAGACGCGGCTGCGGAACAGCGGCGCGTCAAACAGCGTGAACGGCTGCGCGAGCGTGCGGCACAGATTGGGCAGCTCCGCCTCCGTGGTGTCCACCACCTCCGTGGGTGTGAACGTCTCCGGGTGGTATACCTGCAGCGGCGTGCCGCCCTGCTCCTTCTCAAAGACGGAAAGAAGCGCGGGATGGTGGCGCACGGCGGCGTCCACGGCGCGCGCCAGGCGTTCCGCCTCCGCGTTCATCTGCACCATGCACGGGAGGTTGTACATGGTGGTGCCGGGGGTGATGCGCTCGCGCTCCAGCATGAACAGCTGCATGTCGTTGAGCGGCACGCCGCGCGTGTCGGCGGGCGTTTCCTGCACCGCTGCGGGCATGCTTTCCAAGATGCGGCGCGGGGCGCGCCCACGGAACACGGCGGAGGCATCCAGCGCCTCCAGCCCCGGCGTGCACACCACCTCCAGCGTGCGCAGGGAATCCCCGCCCAGCGCGTAGAAATCATCGTCCATCCCCACACGCTCTATTTCCAGCGCGCGCGCCATGGCGTTGCAGAGCAGGCGCTCGGTGTCGGTCTGCGGAGCGGTGTACGGCGCATGGACGGCATCGTTCGGTTGCGGCAGGCGGGCGGTGTCCAGCTTGCCGTTGGCGTTGAGCGGTATTTCATCCAGGTGGATGTAGAAGGCGGGCACCATGTACTCCGGCAGGGAGCGCAGCAGGCGTGCGCGCAAGGCGGCAGGGTCGTCCACGGTAATGTTTCCGGTGAAGTAGGCGCAGAGGCGCGGCGGGCTGCCCTTGGCGCGAACGGCGACCCAATCCGGGTTGAGTTCGCGGCGCAGGGCGGCCTCCACCTCTGCGGGCTCGATGCGGTTGCCGCCGATTTTCACCATGTCGTCCATGCGGCCGACCACCTCGTACACGCCGTCAGGGTTCCTGCGTGCCAGGTCCCCGGTGTGGAAAAGCCCGCCTCGCTTGGCGCGCGCGGTTTCCCGCGGCAGGTTGATGTAGCCGCGGAAGAACGGACATGGGAAGCAGAGCTCGCCCGCCGCACATTCCGCCGCGGGTGCGCCGTCCTCCGCCAGCAGGTGGATTTCACCGCCGAACTCCGGTCTGCCGATGGGTGTTTTGGCGTACGGGCGGTCGATGCGGAAGGTGGCAATCATGAAGAAGCTCTCGCTGGAGGCGTAGACGTTCACGTTGCTCGGGCCGGGCTTGTAGAAGCCGTGCGCGGCCTCGCCGGAGACGATGAGATAGCGCAGGCAGTCCGGGATGTCTGTGAGCATGCTGCCCAGCGAGGGCGGCAGGGAGATGTGCGTGATGCACCGCTCGCGGATGTACGCGCCGATGCGCCGCGGGTCCCGCGCCACCGCCAGCGGCATCACGCACATGGTCACGCGCCGCACCACCGCAAAGAGCCATATCATCACGAACGCCACGAAATGCACCGGAGGCACCGCCGCGTAGCGGTCCCCCGCCTGCAGGATGGACTCGCCGTCCAGGCACAGGGAAAGCCCGCACGGCTCCAGGTTGCCGTACTCCTGCAGCACACCCTTGGGACGCCCCGTGGAGCCGGAGGTGTACACCGCGTACGCGGCATCATGCGGGTCCGGCACGGCGTACCCCGGCGCGGGGGTGCAGGCGGTGATTTCCGCCCACGCGGCCTCGTCCACCACGGCGCGGCACGCGCAGTCCGCGGCAATGACCCCCACGCGCTCCGGCGGCATGTCCTCGTCCACCGCGGTGCAGGCGGCGCCTGCCTTCCACACGCCGAGCATGGCGATGCAGGGGCGCGCGCCGTGCGGCAGGCGGATGAGCACGATGTCCTCCCGCCCGATGCCGCGCGCCTTCAGCCAGGCGAGCACGCGCGCAGAGAGGTCGTCCACCTCCGCCACGGTGTAGCCCCGCGGCGTTTCCCCATCCTCCAGGATGCGGAATTCCGGATATTCCGCGAGCAGGTGTCGCCATCTGTCCAGGAGGCAGGGCATGGTGGGGCTGGTCAGAAAAGGATTCGGATGCTTGTGTTAAACGCCGTGCCGCGGTCCATGGGCAGGTACGGAATGCCGCGCCACGTCTTGCCCCAGTCGTGCAGCATGTTGGTGACACCGAAGATCACCCCCAAGTGGTCGTTGAACTGGTAGCCGATGCTCACGCAGGAATAGGCGGCGCACACCTGGCCCGTGGAAGTTTCGTGCTCGGCGTAAAGCTGCCACTGCAGTCCCATGCTCTCCCCCAGCTTGGCGTAGGCGGCCAGCTCATAGTGGTATACGGGGTCGTTGTAGCGCCCCCGGGATACGGGGGCGTCCATCATGAAGCGCAGCTGGGTGGTGATTCCCACGGACTCGAAGCGGTGGCAGTAGTATGTGTTGAGGGTATACGACGCTTCCGTGGAGATGCCGATGGAGCGTATGGTGTTGTAGTAACCCTCCAGCCCGTACGCATCATTGTCCCCGAAGGTGTGGTAGTACCACACACCGGTGAAAAGACCCTGGTCGCGCAGGTGGAAGCGCAGGCTGTCGCCGTCGAAATAGAGGCGGTGCTTGTACCAATACTCCGCTCCACCCACGCAGAGGGTCCACTCTTCCCCCAAACCGTAGTAGAAGCCTTGCCAGACCGCGTTGTAGTCCACCTTGTAGTTCCGGTACCTGAGAAAGGCGCGGGTGATGTTGGTTTCAGAGAAGAACTCGTGCTTGTCCGGTCCGTAGCAGGGGTTGATGAGAGAATCGTCCGCGTGCAGCGCGCCCGCGCACAGGCAGGCGGACAGCAGACTGCTGGTCAGGTGCGTTCGTTTCATGGGGAAATGCAGTTTTAATCGCGGGAGCGTCCGTCGTCCCAGCCGGAGCGCTGCTGGCGGCGCTGCTGCTGCTCCACCTTGGCCTTCTCCTCGGCCTCCGTCTCCTGGCGGGCCTTCTCCTCGGCCTCCAGGGCGGCAGCGGCCTCCTCATCGATAACCTCGATATCCTGCACCACCTCGTCCTCGCCGGCGGCCTTGCCGGTGAGCTTGCCGGTCTGCTCCGCGAGCGCCTTCTTCATGCTGGGGCGCACCTTTTCAAAGAAGGCGCGCACAATGGCTGCAGCCATGTGGCCGCCGGAGATGCGCTGGTGCGGCAGCCCCTCGTACAGGGCGGCATAGGCGAAGCGCGGGTTGTCCGCAGGGATGAAACCCGCGAACCACGCCAGGCGGCAGTCGTCGGATTTCTTGCCCCACTGGGCGGTGCCGGTCTTGCCGGCGTTGGAAACATAGCTGAGTGCGGCGCGGTGGCCCGTGCCCCCCTCCACCACGGCGCGCATACCCTTGCGCACCACCTCCAGCGCGGCGGCGTACTCCTTCAGGGAATTGTCCGCGCCGGGTTGGAACTGGTACACCACGTTGCCGCGGGAATCCAGCACCTGACGCACCATCTGCAGGCGCGGCAGGTAGCTGCCGTTCGCAATGCCGGAGATGGCGTGCGCCACCTGCAGCGGCGTGGCCAGGATGGCACCCTGGCCTATGGCCATGTTGGCGAAATCTCCCGGGGCGTAGCCGCGGCCGTAGTTGCGGTGCATCCAGGATTCATCCGGCACGTTGCCCGCCTTGTCCGGCAGCGGGAGCCCGGTGACGCGCCCGTAGCCGAAGCGGCGTGCGGCCTCGCACAGGCGGGAACCCAGGCGCGGGGTGCGCGTGGCGGCCACCTGGTACATGAAGGGGTTGTTGGAAAGCTGGATGGCGCCCACGCAGTCCAGATCTCCCACAAACTTGCTGGCGTTGTGGAACTCGTGGTTGCCGATGCGGATGGACCAGGGGCAGTAGATGCGCGTGTTCTCCTTGATAACGCCGTAGCGCAGGGCGGCGGCCACCGTGATGGTCTTGAAGGTGGAGGCCGGCGGGTAGACGCCCGCAAAGGCGCGGGACACCAGCGGGGTGTTCTTGTCGTTGCGCAGCTTGTCGTAGTCCTCCTGTGAGATGGCGGGGATGAAGGCGTTGGGGTCGAAATTGGGCACGGAAGCGAGCACCAGCACCTCTCCCGTGTTCACATCCACCAGCACAAAGGCGCCGCGGCCGCGCGTGTTCTTGCGCAGGGCCTCCTCTGCGGCGCGCTGCCATTCCAGGTTGAGCGTGGTCACCACCGTGCCGCCGGGCTTGGGCTTCACCTGCAGTTCATCCAGGATTTTGTTGCCCTGCTCGTCAAACATGAGCCGCCAGATGCCGGGCTGGCCCGTGAGCTGCTTGTCGAACTGCTGCTCCAGGCCGGAGCGGCCCTCCTGGCGTGCAAAGATGGGGTCGTTGTGGTTGATGGGACCCGTGGGCAGCTTGGCGCTGGCCCCGGTGTAGCCCAGGATATGGCAGGCGGATTCCTTGGCGGGATAGTTGCGGATGTAGAGGGCCGTGAGCTGGCCGTGCTTGATCTTGTCTATCTTGCTGCGCAGGGCGGCCACCTGGGATTCCCGCAGGATGGGGCCTATGGGCAGGCGCAGCCAGCGGCGGTGCCGGTAGTGGTCGATAAGCTGCTCATCCGTCTTCTCCAACACCTTGATGCCCAGCTTGGAAAAATCCGCCATCACGCGCCGCCCCACCGCCACAATGGCGGCATCGCTCTCGTCCTCCAGCTGGTTGAACAGGATGGACGGCTGGTACGCCACCTCGGAGGTGGCCATCACCTCGCCGTTGCGGTCCGTTATCATCCCGCGCGGCCCCGGAACGGTCAGCGACATGGTGCGCGCGTTACGCCGCGTGCCCGCGTACGCCACGCGCGAGGGGTCCGGCGTGGAGACATCCAGCACGGCAGCGGTGTCCTTCAAGGGCATGCCCTGCTGGGAGCTCTCGTCCGCGCCCTCCTGCACGCGCACGCGGGTGGGCGCGTTGGGGTCTGCCGTGCGCTCATAGGCATCCGCCTCTCCCACGCCCTCCTGAATGGCGGGCATGCGGTCCTCACCGCCCAGCTGCACCGTCTCCACGGTCTCCTCCAACTCGTCCTCGCCCACCTCCTCGGCGGTGTCGTCGTTCACCAGCGGAACACGCGGGGCCGCCTGGGCCGGGGCAAGCAATGCCGCAGCCGCCAAAAGAGCGATGAATTGGGTACGGAGCTTCACGCGGCTATTGTACAGAATTGCTCCCGCAGTGTAAAGCCAGATGTACGGTGAGCGGATGAAACAAGCAGCCCGCGCGGCGGGACCGCGCGGGCTGGATAAATCAATTGTCAGGCTTCAATCACTCTGGCATCTTGCCGGTGGTGAAGTACTTTTCGATTTCCTCCAGGGTGCGGCCCTTGGTCTCCGGCATGAAGAAGGCGGCGGTGATGAAGTAGATCACCGTGAAGCCTGCCAGGGTGAAGAACACGCTGGAGTAGCCGTACGCGCCCACCCACGGCAGGAAGGTGCCTGCAATGGTGGTGGAGACGAGCTGGTTGATGAGCAGGGCAATGGCCATGCCGTTGGCGCGGATGCGCGTGGGCATCAGCTCGGAGAGCGCCAGCCACACGCACACGCCGGGGCCCGCCGCGTAGAACGCGATGAACACCACGAAGAACCCGGTCACGAACCAGCCCACCATCTGCGTGGGCTTCATGCCGATTTCAGCGCGCTTGATTTCCAGCTTCTGCACCTCTGCCACGCCTTGGTCGTTCATGGCGAAGGCGGGGGCGATGATGGCGCGGTCGCCATTGCTCTCCAGCTGCTGGATAGTCTTGATGGTGGTGGCCTGCTGGGCGTCATCCTTCCACTGCACCTGAATCTCGCCCATGCGGATCTTGTCGGAGAGGGTCTCGGCCTTGGCCTCGGCCACGGTGTCGGCCTGCTCGGCCTTCATGCTCTCCTCGTACGCCTTGCGGGCGGCCTCCACATCCACGGCGCCCATGGCGGTGTCCTCGTAGTCCAGGGCGGAAGCCTCCTTCACCTGCGCCACGGCGGCGGCGCGGTCAAAGTGCTCGTTGACAATCTGGTTGGTGTCCTCTCCCTGCTGGTAGGTGACAATAAGCTGCAGGCCGGGAGCGACCGCCGTATTGGCGGAGCGCACGGCATCCTCCACGGAGACCTTGAGGTAGGCGTCGTCCTTCACCTGCTGCTGCACGTACTCGGTCACGTCCGTGCGGCCGCTTTCAAGGGAGAGGAACATGGCACCCACGCCGGCCAGGCCCACAATGATGCCCAGCGTGCCCATCTTGAGCAGGAAGGTGCGGCCCTTCTTGTCCACCAGGGTCACGGCCACAATGGTCATGAGCATGTTGACCACCTTGATGGCAAGGTCTGCGATGTTGGCGGTCTCGCCCTCAAGGCCGGCCTGCTGGAAAATCTTGACGGAGTAGTTCAGCACGGAGTTGATGCCGGTGGCCTGGGTGCAGGCGAGCACCACCACGGCCAGGATAAAGGGTATCACATACTTGCGCTGGAAGAGGGAATCTCCCTTGGCTGCCTCCTTCATCTGGGCCTTCTGCTCTTCCTCGGCCTTGTCGGCAGCCTTCATCTCCGCCAAAATTTCCTTGGCGGCCTCCTCGCCGTTGTTGGCGGCAAGCGAGATGAGAGCCTCGTCCTCGCGACCGCGGCGGTACAGCCAGCGCGGGGATTCCTTCAGCTTGAACGCGCCGATGAACAGGATGAGACCCGGCAGCGCGGAGCACCAGAAGATCGTCTTCCACGCCATGGACTTGTCTGCAAGCGAAACCGTCACGTCCGTGGCGGCGCCCACCCACGCCGTGGTGGCAATGCCCACCACGGCCGCAAACACCAAGCCCACCGTCAGCAGGAACTGGAACATGCCCGTGCCCTTGCCGCGGGACTGCGCATCCAGGCATTCCGCCAGGTACATGGGCACCACCACGCCAACCAGGCCGGCGGAGGCGCCCTGCAGGATACGGCCCAGCATGAGCATCCAGTACACGTTGTTGGAGAAGCAGATGACCGGGATGCTCAGCGTGAAGAGCAAGGCGGAAATGATGATGACCTTGCGGCGCCCCAGCCACTCCGCCAGCATTCCGGCGAAGAGCGAGGATATCACCGAGCCGAGCAGCACGGCGGCCACCACGCTGGAAAGCTGGCCCAGCGTGTACGTGGAGGTCTTTTCTATGTACGGCAGCGCGGCGGCAATCACGCCTACGTCGATACCGTACAGGAGGCCGCCCAGCCCTGCCATGAACATCAGGTACCAGGCATAACGTTTCACAGAGGCGGGCAATTCCGCCTTGGGAGAGTCTGTACTCATAACGCGTGCATTATACCACTCCCAGCCGCCGTGGCAACACCAAAATTCGGATATCCGCCCGCCGCATCAGCGGCGGATGACCCCCGGGACACCGCTCACGCCGGTGGCGGAAACGGGGCGCACGGCAATGCGGTCGCAGCTGCGGGCCACCTTGGCGGGCAGGGTGATGCGGGTGCAGTTGCCGGGCAGGATGTACATGGTCCACCAGCGGCCGCGGGAACCCACCTGGATGACCCACTTGCGCACATTGGAGGCGGGGGACCAGGCCAGGGCGCAGCCCTGCGGGGTATCAGCGCCCTGCACGGCTGGGCGTGCGGGTGCGGCGGAACCGCACCAGGGCATGGCGGGCGGCAGGGCGAGCGTGGGGTAGAGCTTGAGCAGCTCCGCCTGGATGCCGCCCTTGTTGGAGCCAATGGATTTCCAGCTCCAGAAGAGCTGGCCGCTGCCCTGGCGGGCGAATTTGCGGGAGTAGCCGATTTGCTGCACAATCTCCCCTGCCCCGCGGCCGCCGAACTCCCTGCCGCCGATGCGCACGGTGGCAATGCCGGGCCAGACGGGGCGTGCGGGGTTCTGCGCGCTCCACCACTGCATGAGGGCGGGGAAGCTCTGCGGGCCCTGGCAGGGCCAGTAGAGCTGCGGGGCCAGGTAGTCCACCCAGCCGTTGGCGAGCCACTTGCGGGCATCGCACGCCAGGTGCTCGTATGCGTTCACACCGGCCTGCACGCCCGCGGGGTAGCCCGGCTGCCAGATGCCGAAGGGGCTGATGCCGAAGCGCACATAGGGCTTTTCCGATTTAATCTTGCGGTAGAGGGAGTAGACGAAGGAATCTATGGCGGCGCGGCGCTGGGCGGGCGTGCGGCCGTCCGCCACGTTGTGGTTGGGCGGGTAGGGGTAGAAATAGTCGTCCAGGTGCACGCCATCAATGTTGTAGCGGCGCACCACATCCAGGATAACCTTCTGCACGTGGCTCTGCGCGGCGGAGGCGCTGGGGTTGAGCATGGTGGTGCCGCCGGCGCGCAGCAGCAGGTTGGGATAGCGCTGGGAAACATGGCCGCGGCCCACGGGCTTGCCGCTCACCGTGGCGCGGAACGGGTTGAACCACGCATGCACCTCGATACCGCGCTTGTGGGCCTCTGCACAGGCGAGTGCCAGCGGATCATACCCCGGGTTTGCGCCGGGGCCGCTCAGCCAGCCGCTCCACGGCTCTATGGAGGAGTTGTACAGGGCATCCGCCGTGGGGCGCACCTGCAGGATGATGGCGTTGAGGTGCAGCTTCTGCGCGGTCTGGATGATGCGCACGAGCTCCGCCTGCTGCGCAGAGGCGGCCAGGCCCGCGCGCGAGGGCCAATCCAGGTTGAACACCGTGGATACCCAGGCCGCGCGGAACTCCCGCACCGGTTCCGGCGCGTTCTCGTTCACCTGCTGCCACGCCTGCAGCACCTGCGCCGCCGCCAGCAGCATCGCCAGTATCAGCTTCTTCATGCCGCCCAGCATACTCCCATGCGCCGCGCATGTAAAGATGGGAAACGGGAATCATGGCACACGGCACATGTGGGGAGCATGGAGACGTCTCCAATGCGTTGTCACGCGCTTTGCGCCCAAAGGAAGGCCCGTCCGGCAGCATGCCGGACGGGCCTTGATAATCTTCGCGGCGCCTTGTCACGCCGAAGCTTTAGCGAAGGCGGAACCTAACTTACTAAATTGTAAATTGTAAATTGTAAATCGTCAAGTAGTTGCACCTGCGGCGCCTTGCTGCAAGCGCGCAAAGCGCCAGCAGGCTCAGGGTTCCCGTGGTGGGTTCCGGGGTGTCGCTCACCTTGTAGAAGCCCACCTGGTTGGGCGTGGTCACAATCGTGTAGTCGCCCATCAGGCGGTATGCGTTGTCCGTCTCATCGGACACGCGGTTGAAGAGGGAGCCGTACCAGGCACCGTTGTAATCTTCCGTATAGGTGATGTCCGTGCCATTGGCGTTGCGGATGATGTAGTGGGTCTGCCCCACTTCCAGGGCATCCATCGCCCGCATGGTGGCGGCGTCCAGGTAGAGGTTGTTGCCCAGCGTGAGCTCGCTGCCCAGGGTCATGATCTGGCCGTCCACATCCAGCGTGGCGCCGTCCTGCAGCTCCAGGTTGGCCAGGAGCGTGCCGCCACCGGCCGTCAACGTGCCGCCGATGCTCACCTTGGCTTCCTGGCCCTCCTTCTCCCTGTCCAGCACCTCCACCGCTGCGGTTTGCCCGGTGATGGTCATGTCGCGCAGCTCCAGCACCTCGTCCGCAGAGAGGGTGAGCTTGCCGCCCGTGGTGTTGACCACATCCAGGATTTCAAGCTGGTTGTTGACCGTGACATCACCCGTGCCCGTCTTGGAAAGCGTGTCCGCATGCACCAGCATGTCGGCGTTCCCTGTGGAATAGGCGGCGGCCTGGCTGCCCTTATTGGTGACCTTTACGCCGCCTTCATCCGCGGCGAACTCCACCTCCTGCGTGATCACGTCGGGCTGCGCAATGGAGGTGTCCGGGTTGAGCTTGAATTCATCCTTGGAGGTGAACCCGGCCTCGAACTTGACGGTCTTGCCCTGCGCCACCGTCAGGCTGGTGACGTTCACATCCTTGGTGAAGGTGACATCGGACTCCACGGTCATGTTGATGATACCGCCGGTGCCGTAGAAGCCGATTTCCGCGTTCACCTCATCCACCTTGCCGCCGAACTTGAGGGCGAGGTCGCTTGCGTCGTAGTTGGTGCGGAAGAGGAGCTTGCCGGACCACTCGGAGATGTCGCCGGTGAAGGTGGCGCTGGTGTGGCGGGTGCCGCTGTTGTTGGCGTACATGACCAGGGTGCCCTCGCCGCTCCAATCGCCGGAGTATACGCCCTCGTACGGATCTCGTGAATAGGCGCCGTTCTCCCACGCAACCTTGCTACCGCTGTCGGTCAACCTGATGTTTTGCGTGTTGCTCCCGTTCCAGTTCTTGTTCCAGCCGGAGAAGCCGTTGAGCTCCAGGATGGAATCACCCTGGGCCAGCTTGTCGAACTCCAGGTTCTCGACGTAGGTGTCCGACACGCGCACTGTGCCGCTCCACGCGGAATCCACGGAGAGGTTGGCGGGGACGCCGGTCACCGCGAGCGTGCCGGCGCCGGTGAGCCTGGTGGCGCCGGAGCAGGTGATGCTCTGGGCAGAAAGCTCCGTTCCCGCCGCCAGGTTGATGGAGCCGTTGCCCGTGAGCGTGGCGCTGTTGAGGGAGGCCTTGCTGCCGTTGACGAGCGCCAGGTTCTTTGCGACAACGCTCACCGGCGCGCTTTCCACCCGGTAGTTGTCCAGCGTCACCGTATCGGTGGCGGTCACGGTTCCGGCGTACTTGTCGAACCCGTCCGGGTATGGCGTGGCGGATACATCCTTGAGCACCACCTTGTTGGCGGTGATGGCGCCGCCGATGGAGGCCAGGTTCCCTTCCACGGTGACGGTGGAGGTGCCGCCGACGGATCCGCCGTTCACATCTCCCTTGATGACGCCGCCGCGGATGAGGATGTCCGCGTTGCCGGTGACGGTACCGCCGGTGCCGCCGCCGTTCACGCTTCCGGTGATGGTGCCGCCGTTGATGGTGATGGCCACGTTGCCGACGGTGCCGCTGGTCTTGGAGCCGCCGTAGATGCTGCCGTTGACGGTACCGCTGTTGACGATGAAGTTGACGGAGCCGATTTTGCCGCTGCCGTTGATGGCGCCGCCCACCATGTCGCCGTTGAGGGTGGAGTTCTCAATGTAGGCGGAGAAGCAGCCGGTGACATTGCCCCCGCCGTAGGTGCCCGCCAGCGCGGCGGACACGTTGCTGTACGTGCCTTGGTTGAGGGTGGCGTTCTTCACATCCACCAGGATGTTGCCGGTGGTGGTGCCGCCCTGCACGGCGAACAGGTTGTTCACGGAGGTCCTTCCGTTGAACTCCGCCTTGATGTCGAGCGTGGTTGTGGCGTTGCACACGGCGAACCAGCCGCCGTTGCGGGTGAGCTCAACCACGGCCGTGCCGGAGAATTGCCCGGCGTTTTGGGACGTGATGGCGGTCTGCCCGCTCAACGGCGTGGCGTGCGAGTAGTCCACCCCGCTGGGCATCGGCGTGTTGTCGTGGGAAGGCATGGGGTTGGACTGCTCCAGCTTGAACGCGCCCGCCTCGTTCCAGTAGGCGGTGGTGGTGGGCGCGTAGGCGGTGTCGGACCAGGTGAGGGAGGAGACGGTGGTGTTCACGCCCGTGGACTGCATGCGGATGCCGTTGAAGTCCCCGGTGGTGGCCATCAGGCCCTCGCCGATGAGCTGGTCGCCCAGCCACACGTAGTAGCCGGCGGACACGTTGTCCGTTGCGTTCACGCTGGGGTTCACGTAGGCAATGCGCAGGTTGTCCGCCGATACCACGGAGTTGTCCCGGCAGTAGAGCAGCTTGTCGCCCCATTTCACGTAGGCCTCCGTGAGGCTGAGCGTGCCGGTGTGGGCGCCGTCGCCCACGGTGATGGAGAAGGCGTTGGTGGAGTCCCAACCGCCGGTGTCGCCGTTGCCGTACACGGCGTTGAAGTCAACGGTGCAGCCATCAGCGATGTTGAAGGAGGCGCCCTCCACGGTGTAGGCGGAGGAGGTGACGGTGAGCGGGGCCTCAATGCCGCCCCAGTCCGTTTTGGGTGTGGTGGCGTCCGCGCGGTCCAGGCCCACGGTGCGCCCGGCGTAGCCCATGGCGCGCGCCACGTTGCCGGCAATGATGATTTCACCCTGCGCGTTGGGGTGCAAGCCGTCGCTGGTGGGGTTGTTGAAGAAGGCGCGGGGACCCCAGAAGGGTTTGGAGCTGGATACGTCGATCAAACCGGTGTTGACGTCCACATAGGTAACCCCGGTCTGGGAATCCGCCCAGGTCTTGATCTTGTTGTTTGCGGTGACCACGGCCTGGTGAACGGCATCGGAAGTGTTGTTCGCGTGGTCCGTCCAGCAGGGGATGGAGAGGAGAACCAGTTTGGAACCGGGATCGGCCTGCTGCATCACGCCGTAGATGTCGCTGATGTCTTTCACCAAATCATCGCTCGCGTAGCCGGCTATGGCGGTTGCATCATTCGTATGGGCGGAAAGCAGGTCGTTCGTGCCGATGAGCATCAGGAAGGTGTCCACATGGTCCGTGACGGTGCCTGTGTATGAGCCGGTGCTGGAGCCGCGAACGGTCAGCTCCTTATCCACACCCAGCCAGTTGTAGATGTTGGAATTGCCGTAGTGACCGCTGCCACGCTTGGCGCGGCCGATGATTTCGAAGGCGTCGCCGCTGGCTTCGGCGCTGTGCACGTTCTCGAAAGCCCTGCCGCCGTAGGAGGCATCAAGGCCCACGCCGCCGGAGCTGTTGCCGGCTTTGAAGCCGTTCTCATCGTAGGAGATGCCGTTGTCCACGAAAATCTTGTGCATGGACCAGCGCCAGGAGGCGGCGTTCACGCCGTGGGTGATGGAATCTCCCACGTACATGACATTGCCGAGGTCGGCTCCGAAGGTGACGGGGTCATCGGCGTGGGCGGTGGCGAGGGAAGCCAGCAGGGCGGCTGCGAGATAACGGGATAAGCGGAGTTTCATAAAGCTGAATTCGATGATGTTGAAAATTATTCTACCATACTACACCCCTCGCCCCGCGCATGCAAGGAAAAAGCGCGGGGCGGGTGGAAAATCACTTGGCGCTGGGTGCGGCGGGCTCCGGGAGGGTGGCAACGCCGCCCACGGTGGCCTTGATGCCCGCGGTGATGCCGCTGTCCGCCTTGGCGGCGGCGGGCGGCAGGGCCTCGCCTATCAGCATGTCGCCCAGCCACATGTAGAAGCCGCCGGGGATGCCCCGGTCCGGCGCGCCCGCGGTGTACACCAGGCGCACGGGCTTGGTGTTGGCGGACATGTCGGCGGAGTACAGCGCCTTACCGTCCCAGGAGATGTGAGCCTCGTCGATAGTGAGGGTGCCGGAGAGGGAATCATTGCCGGCGGTGACGGAAAGGGCGTTGTCCGCCCCGGTTTTCCAGCCGCCCTTGGCGCCGTCGCCCACCCTGGGGGTGAACTCCACGGAGAAGCCGTCGGCAGCGGGCTTCTCCTTCCACGCCAGGGGAACGGAATCCCCCTTGGCGAGCTGCAGGGGCTTCTTTTCCGCAGCGGCCATGGCCTTGCGGGGCAGCCCTGCGGTGCGGCCGGAAATGCCCATGGCCTGCGCCAGGTGCCCCGCCATCAGCAAATCTCCCTGCGCGTTGGGGTGCAGGCCGTCGGAGCCGGGCTTGTTGAACATGGAATCGCAGCCGAAGAACGGCGTCTTCTCCGCCACGTCCACCATGCCCGCGTTCAGCTCCACCAGGCGGATATCCCGCTTCCCGGCGGCCCTGGCCACCCAGGCGGCCAGGCTCTCGTTGTACTTCTGGGCGGCGGCGTGCACGTCCGCGCCGTTGCTGTTGGAGTGGCGGGTCCAGCACGGGACGGTCATGATGCAGAGCGTGGCGTGCGGGTTGGCCTTGTAGATGGTGTCCACGATGTCCTGCATGGTGCCCTTGCGCCCCAGCAGGCCCTCCACCTTGGCGGGGGTGATGCCTGCCGCCGTGTCGTCCGACAGCAGGTCGTTGGTGCCGATGAGCAGCACGAAGGTGTCCGCCCGGTACGTCTCGCCGGGGTAGGGGGTGCCGTCTGTCTTGGTGGTGGAGAGGCCGAGCCAGTTGGCGAGGTTGGTGTTGTCGTACCGCCCTCCGGCCCTCCTACCGGCGAGCTCCCAGGCGCGCGCGCTGGCCTGGGCGCTGTGGATGTTGGTGAATAGTTTTCCGTTGTACGCCGTGCCGGGCTGCACACCGCCGGAGTGGTTGCCCGTCCTGTATCCCACGGCGGTGGAATCAATGCCGTTATCCGCCAGGATCTTGTGGAAGGCCCAGCGGTAGGAGGCGGAGTTCACGCCGTGGGTAATGGAATCCCCCACGTACATCACCTGCCCCAGCTTGGGCTGCTGCGGCGCCTTGGTTGCCTTCTGCCCCGCCTTGCCGAACCCCGGCAGCGAAAGCCCCGCCGCCAGGCACATCATCACGATTGCATGCCATTTCATCTTGCCTGCCACACTACCCCTTTTCCTCCGCAGTGTAAAGACAAAACGGATTGACGGGAATGTGCCCGCTAGGGGCGGGCGGCCAGATAGGTGCAGATTTGCTCCATGGCGTAAAGGGGGATGCTCCGCAGGCCATCCACCTCTCCAAAGTGCGCCAGGGAGGTGCGCACAGCGAGGCGCTGATTGAATTTGGCCCGGTACGCGGCCAGGCTCTTGGATTTCAGGTTGGTGCCGGACTTCACCTCCAACGGGATGTTCTGCCCGGCATGCTGCACAACGAAATCCACCTCTGCGGCACCGGTGGTATTGGCCCAGTACCCCAGCGGCAAATCATCCCGGAGTTTCAGCGTTTGCAGCACATACTGTTCGGTGAGAGCTCCCTTGAACTCGCTGAAAAGGCCATCCCCCTCCAGCACGGTGGCGGGGTCCAGTCCGGCCATGGTGCACATCAACCCGCAGTCCAGCATGTAGAGCTTGAAAGCGGATTCATCCAGATACGCCTTGAGCGGCAGGGACGGCTTGCTGATGCGGCGCACCTTGTGCACCAACCCGCACGTGTGCAGCCAATCGATGGCGGCATCGTACTCGCGCCCGCGCGCGCCCTTCGCTACGCGGTTGTATGTGAACTTCTGGTTTTCCGCGGCGAGCTGGCGCGGCAGGGATTGCCAGACCGCACGGATACGCAGGATGTTGGAGGCTTCCGTGTATTTGGAGAAATCCGCCTCGTAGCTGTCCAGGATGTTGCGGTGCGCGGCGCGCGCGGCGGAGAAGTCTCCGCTGGGGGCGTAGACCGCCACGGCTTCCGGCATGCCGCCCACGCACAGGTATTGCCGCAGATAGCGCTCGTATACCTCCGACAGGGTGTCGATGAGCGGCATGTTGCGTTCCGACAGGACGCGGGCAAGCCTTTCCTGCCCGATGGCCTCCAGGAACTCGCAGAAGCCCAGGGGGTGCAGCTTGAAAAACTCCACCTGGCCTACGGGGAAGGACATCCGGCGCTTGCGGATGGCAACACCGAGCAGGCTCCCCGCGGCAACGATGTGGTATTGCGGCGCATTCTCCCGCAAAAACTTCAGTGCATTGAGCACTCGCTCGCTCTCTTGGATTTCATCCAGGATAATCAGGGTGTCCCCCGGTGTGATTTCCGTTCCGCATGCGGCGGAAAGCGCCACCAGGATATCCTGCACGTTCAGCGTTCCCTCGAACGCACGGATGGCAACGGGGGTGTCCATGAGGTTCACGTACGCCTCCTTCATTCCGGCGGCGCGCGCCAGCTCGCGCATCAGCCAGGTCTTGCCCACCTGCCTGGCTCCGGTGAGGATGAGCGGCTTCCGCCGCCCGTTCTCCTTGCGGCTCCACGCGACAAGTTGCTCTAATGCATAGCGTTTCATGGTGTCCTATCCGTAGGGGCATCCTACCCCCCACAGCCTGGGTTGTCAAGCTTTCCTTCGAAAAAATGGCAGAATCCCACACTTTTCCATGGGAAAAAGTGGCAAAATCACACATTTTTAGAACGAAAGCGGGGCAAGGCGGGCGGTTCAGGCCAGCACCTCCAGCAGGAGCTTGGCCAGCACGGTCATCATGATGAGGGCGGCGGGATAGGCGGTGGCGTAGGCGATGACGGGTTCCTGGCGGTCGGTCTTGGCGGTGATGGCGCCGAGTGCGGGTGTGGAGGTCATGGCGCCGCAGACGCCGCCGAGGGCCTCCGGCAGGGAGAGGTGGAAGACCTTGCGCGCCAGCACGTACGCCACCAGCATGGGGATGAGGGTGACGGCCACGCCCGCCAGGAACATGGAGAGCCCCTGCCCCGCCAGCGTCTCCACCAGCCTGGCGCCGCCGGCCACGCCAGCACCCGCCAGGAAGAGCATGAGCGCGAGCTCCATGAGCAGCACGCGCGCGGGGCGCGGCATGTAGCCCACCACCGGGCCCACCTTGCCGAAATGCCCCAGGATGAGCGCCACCACCAGCGGACCGCCCGCCATGCCCAGCGAAAATCCCTTGCCGCCGCACAGGCTGAACGTGACGCTGCCCAGCAGGATGCCCAGCGCCACGCCCAGCGCCAGGGACAGGATATCCGTGGCGTTGAGCGCAGAGCTGCGGTGCCCGCACGCCGCAGAGAAGCGGCGGATGGCCTCCGGCGCGCCCACGATGGTGAGCACGTCGTTCGGGATGATTTCCGTGTCGCGCGAGGGGACGAAGGTGTTGCCGAGGCGGGAGACGCGCGAGACGGTGATGCCGAAAGCGTGCAGGAGGTTGAGCTCCTGCAGGGTCTTGTTGCAGAGCTTGCGGTTGAGCATGATGACCTCCGCCTTCTCGTCGCCGAATGCGCGCGGGTGGCGGTTGGCATCCACGTGGCCGATGAGCGCGGCGTCGCGCTGCAGGTGGCGGCGCTCGCCGAGCATCAGCAGCTCCATGCCCCTGGTGAAGGTGTCCTGCTCGTCCAGCGGCAGCAGCAGGTCGTCCTGCACCTTACGGGTGATGCTGCAGTGCAGCAAGCCCTCGCCCAGATACTCGTTGATGTTGCGGCCCAGGATGTCGGGGTGGGTCACCACCACCACGCGGCGGATGATCTTGCAGGGGTCGTGCCCCGCCTCCTCGGCGGCGGGTGCATCCAGCCGCTGCTTGAGCAGGCGCGGCAGCAGCTGCACGAAAAGCACCACGCCAATCACGCCGAAGGGGTACGCCACGCCGTAGCCGATGTTGACGAGCGCGGAGTCCGCGCCGCCCTCCTGCACGGCTTCCGTGGCGGCGGCCAGGGCGGGCGTGCTGGTGCACGCACCCGCGAACAGGCCCGCGGCAATCCCTGCATCAATCCCCAGCACGGCGGAAAGCAGCCACGCCACCAGCCAGGCCAGCCCCACCACCAGCACGGAGAGCAGCACCAGCTTGTTGCCCTTGCTGCGCAGGGATGAGAAGAAGCGGTTGCCCACGCCCAGCCCCACGCAGTACACGAACAGGGCCGTGCCGATACCCATGATGCCCTCCGGCACCCGCAGCCCCAAATGCCCTGCCAGCAGGGCCACGAATAGCACGCCGGAGCTGCCCAGCGAAATGCCCTTCACCTCAATGTTGCCCAAGGCGATGCCCAATGCCAGCACCGCAAACAATACGAACGTGGGATTCTCCAACATGGCGTTTTCTCTCTCATCCGGCGCGGGCATACGCCCCCCGCCAAACGCGCGCCATGATACCACACCCGCACCTCCCGGTCAACCGCCCATGACGATAACAGTTAGAGAAATGTACAAAGTACAATGTACCCGTCTACGCCCTGCGGGCTACGCCGAGGCAAGCAATGTACAAATTGAAGCCCCGCCCGGCGTTCCGCCGGGCGGGGCTTGAGAATTCCGCGCGCGGAGCGCGCCTAACCCATTCCCGTAGGGCCGGAGCTTCGGAGGCCCGGAGCCTCGGCGAAGCGGCATCGGCTTGCCTCCCTCGGCGTATCGCAGAGAAGCCGGGCCCGATGCGCGAAGACGGGTAATCCTAATCCTAATTCCTAAATGCTAAATCTAAAAACTTAAATCCTAAATCCCAAATCCTCACTCCGCCACGCGGAGTGAGAGAAAGCTCCTCTCGTTCCGGCGGCCGCCGCCGGGCATCCGGCGGGTGGGGTTGGGGGGGATGAGGCCGTATTGGCGGCAGAGGGCGGTGAACTTGCGGGAAACGTGGCAGGTGTGGATACCGTGCAGCTCCTGCAGCAGGAACTCGTCTTCCGGGCTCGCCATATCCTCCAGCAGCCCCACCAGGAACGGCGGCAGCGCGTGGGCAATGAAACCGCCGCGGTAATCGTGGTTCTTGATAAGCAGCAGACCCGCCGCCGTGTTCAGCTGGCTGCGGCGCAGGTTCTGGCACTCTGTGATACCCAGGCCCGCATGCACGCGCAGGGCCACCAGCGCACGGTATGCGGGCGGAAACTCCTTGAGCATGCGCGCCACCTCCTGCTCCGTGAAGTTTTTTTCCGCTTCTGCGCCCTCCCCCGCACACACCGGCAGGCGCGATGGCTGCGGCACCCCCTGCATGGGAGAAACGCGCAGCAGGCCGCGCTCCACAGCGGCATTGAACGCCTTGTTCAGGTACGCGCGGTATGCGCGCAGCGTGGTGGGCGCCATGCTCTGCGCACGCTCCTCAAAGAACGAGCGGCACGCCTCTCCGCCCAGCGCAGACAGCGCCTGATCCGCCGCTGCCCCCAGGTGCTCCAGGAACGCGGCATATATCTGCCTACGCTTCGCCTGCGTCCTGCCGGACTCCCCGGCAGGGCGGAACGCGCAGAGATACGCGCGCACGGATGAGCTGGATTGAGATGCGTTGATTTTGGATTGAGAATTAAGAATTTAGAATTTGGGATTTGGGAAATTCGCTGTGGTGCAGCCGCGTAACCTAAAAAACCGTCAATTGGATATTATTTGCAATAGGCCCCGCGCAGCGTGCACCGCGCGGGGCCTGTTAATCTGTTCTCCTGCGGCAACGCCGCCTAACTTTCTAAATAGTACCTAGTACCTAGCCTGCCTCGGCGAAGCCTTGGCGGAGACGGGTACATAGTACCTTCACTTGCGGCGCCTGCGCGCTGCCAGCGCGCAGAGCGCCAGCAAGCTCAGGGTGCTTGTGGTGGGTTCCGGGATGAGGCCGATGGCCACCATGCCCACATTGGAGCCGTCGTACCTCACGTAGAACGTCTGCGCCTGCAGGTTGGCGTAGATGGTGTTGGCATCCATGTCGTAGTCGTTCCAGCTCCTCTTGTCCAGATCCGCCTGCTGCGGCACGCCGTTGATGGTGAGCTCGATCGGATCGCCGTCCTTGCCGATGTACAGGTAGTACAGGTCATGCTCGCCGGAGGCGAGGTAGTTGCGGAGGAAGCCGTTCACGTCATCCACCATGATAGACTCGCCGGTCACAGGATCCTTGGTGATATCCAGGTAGCTGTTGCTGTTCAGCGTGACATTGGAGCCCATGAGCAGGCCCATGGTGCTCTGGGCGCCGGAGACATCCAGGTGGGAGCCGGAAGCCATCTCCAGGTTGGCGTTCAGGGTGGCGCCCGCGTCAGCGGTGAGGGTCTTGCCGCTGGCAATCACCAGGGCGGCCTCATCGAGGGAACTCACATCGGAACCCGTGTACGCGCCCATGGTGGCGCCGGCGCCGATGGTGACATCGGAGACGCTCACGGATGCGGCGCTGCCCAGGTTCATGACGCTCAGCTCGGCATTCTCGCCCACGTTCACGTTGCCGAAGTCAACGGCATTGCCTGCGCCGCTCACGGAGGCGTGCGCGCTGGCCGCCACGTTGGTGTTGGCAATGGCGGTGTGGGTTTCCGCGCCGAAGGAGAGCGAGGCGTTCGTGCCGTTCTCACCCATGTTCACGTTGCGGATCTTGTTCTCCGTGCCGCCGGACACGCTCACCGAGCCGCCGTCCTTGACCACCAGGTCCACATACTTGGAGTCGTTGGTGTTCCACTGGGTGGTACCCTGGAGGTCCAGGGTGGCGTTCTCGCCCACGGTCATGGTGCCCCTGTTGTTGCTGTGGGCCTCAAGCACGCCTGCGGTGGCGGCCCCGGTCACAACCATGTGCGCGTTCTGCAGGGAAATGACGGTGCCGACATTGTCGAAGCCAAGCTTGCCCGTGGTGAGCGTCTTGGTCACGCCCTCCGCAGAGCCGATGGAGAGCGTATGGTTGGCACCGATGGTGTCCAGCTGACTCATGGCGAGGTCGTTGCCCAGGGTGATGGTGGCGGCGCAGTTGTCGGCCAGCTTCACATTGCCGGCCGTAGCCGCCTCGGAACCGCCGATGGCGAGCGTGGTGCCGTTGTTGAGCGTCACCGTGCCGGTACCCAGGGCAGATGCCCCGGTCACCTTGATGGTGCCGGCGCTCAACGTGATGTTGCCGGAGTAGTGGGAATTGGCGCCGCTCATCGTCATGGTGCCGGTGCCGGTCTTGATGAGTTCGCCGTTCTTGTCGCTGAAGGCGCCCGTCAAGGCCAGGTTCTTGCTATCGGCCACCTGGAAGGTTGTCTGGCCTGCGCGCAGGCGCACCTTGGCCGCAACCGTGGAATCCTCCGTCACGTACATCGTGTTGTTGTCGAAGAAATCCAGTGCGCCGTAACTACCCTCGCCGGTGCCGGCAATGGTGCCGCCGGCAAGTGTGATGGTGGTTCCGGCGTTGATGGACCAGCGGTGGGCACCGAGATCCAGATAGCCGCCGTCCTTCACGGTGAGGGCGTGCTTTGTGCCGTAGTCCCATCCGTCATTATTGTCTTTCACCGTCACGCGGGCCCCGGCTCCCACTTCAAGGTCGCCCTTGTAGCCGTTGGTGAAGTCGGCAGCCACGTTGGTGAGGACAATTCCGGCACCCGCCGCGGTAGCCTTGACGGTGCCCACGGCGCTGTGCTCGGCATCGATGCCGTTCACCACCACCTTGCCCTCGGAGGCCGTGATGCTGGTGAGGCTCACGATTTGGCCGGAGATGGTGGCCGTTCCGGCACCGGACTTGGTCATGGCACCGCCGGAGGCAGCGCTTTGCAGCGTGAGGGTGGAGGTGCCTTTCATGGTGATTGCACCCAGGGTGTTGGTGGCACCCGCGCCGCCGGCAATAGTCGCGTCCACGGTGTCTTCAACCACAAAGCTGGTGAGCCCGGTGATGGCGCCGTTGAACGTGGTGTCCGTGAGGGCGTACAGGTTCAGCGTGCCGCCTGTCCGCGTGATGGAGGCGTTCACGGTGTCGGCCTTGTCGGAGAACTTCACCGTGAGCGTCTTGTTGCTCGGAGCCAGGAGTTGGCCCTCCCAGCCTGCCACATCACCCGCGAAGACGTAGGTGTGGTTGTTGGAACCGCGGGAGAGGCTGAGATTCAGCTTGCCACTGCCCGTCACGTCACCGTTGAAGTAATAGGTGCCATCGGTTGCACCGGCATCGATGTTGAGGCCCTCGCCCGTGAGCTTGATATTCGGCGTGTAGGTTGTGGAGTCCGTGTTCAGGTAACCGGTTACGCCCTCGAACTCCACAATGGAACTCGCGTTGCCCAGGTCGTTGAGCTTGATGTTGTAGGCGGCCGTTCCGGAAACATTGGCAATCCTCACCGTGCCGGTCCATTTGTCTTGGTCGCCCATCGACACGTTGGTCGGAAGGGCCACGGTGCCGCCCAGGGCGAAGGTGCCCTTGCCAGCGAGCACCACGGGGCCGCCCGCAGCATTCACGGAGGCGGCGGCCAGGGTCACGCCGTCAACGATGTCCACGGTGCCGCCCAGGCCGGAGGCCACGATGGTGACGCCTTCCTTGAGGGCGCTGGCGAGCTTCAGGGTGGCAGGCTGGTCAACGGAGCCGGAGAGCATCACCTGCTTGGCGGTGTAGATGCCGTATTCCGCAGTATCGTCGCTGGTGTAGGTCACCTCGCCCTTGCGGGTGAAGTAGGTGTCCTCATCCGAGTCGAGGCCCATCAGCTGCAGGGCCTTGCTGTCGTCGGAGAGCTGCAGGTTGTAGTTGACCAGATCGCCGGCCTTGGTGATGTTCTTCTCCACACTGCCATCGCCGGTGAAGGTGATGGCGCTGGTTTCACCCGTGAGTTTCACCAGGTCCAGCTTGCCCGTGAAGAAGCCGTTTTCGGCAACATCCTCGGTGGAGGTGCGGTACTTGCCCAGGCCGTTGGCCATCATGTAGTCCAGGTCCATGTCGAACGTGACATGGCCGATTTCCAGGTTGCCGGTGCCGGTGATGGCCCCGAAGGTGAGGTACAGGCCGTCTTCCAGCGTGAGCGTGGCGCCGTCACCAATCGTGGTGGTGCCGTTCACGGCCAGCTTGTGGCCTTCCGCGGCCTGCCAGGTCTGGGTGGCGCGGGCGCTCACGGCGGAGGTGATGGCGAGGTCGCCGCCCACCAGGTTGATGCCGCCTGCACCCAGGGAGATGGCACCGCCGTTGATGGCAATGCTGCCCTGGCCCTGGGCGGTGGCTGTGGCGCTGTACACCTCGTCAATCTTGATGCCGCCCACGGTGAGGGTCTGTCCATCCGCGATGTCGTTCACGGTGCTCACGGAGGAGATGTCCCACGTGGCCACCTCGTTTTCGCCGGGCAGCTTCTCCATCCACCAGGCGCCCGCCTCGTTCAGGGTCTTGCTGCGGTCCTGCCCGCGCACGGCACCCACGTCAATGTCGTTCTGCACGGCGAAGGCGTATGCGTAGCGCGCGCCGATGGTCAGCTGGGCGTTGCCCGTGTAGTGCACGTTCAAACCATCGCAGTTGGTGACTGCCAGGTCGTTGGTCAGCACATGGCCCTTGCCGTTCTTGTCGGCATTGAGCATGTCATTGCTCGTGGCCAGCTCCAAGAACTGGCCTTCGGTCGTCTGCCTGGCATCGGAGCCCAGGCGGGGTTCGCCCGTCACGGTGTTGCTGTCAAAGGACAGGGTGATGCCCGTCAGCTCCGGGTTCTCTGTCAGCCAGGACTGCAGGTCGCTCTTCAGGTAGCCGATGAAGTTCGTGAAGCGGGTAGCGGCCTGGCTGGCCTCGTTTGCGTTGTTGGATTCGCCCTGCAGGTACATCAGGCCGTCCAGGCTGATGTTGCTGTAGCCCAGCGCCACGGCATCCTGTATGGACTCCTTCACGCTGCCGAGCAGGGACTGGTAGGCGTTGGCGTCCTGCAGCCAGTAGCCGTTGCCGCCGCCGTCCAGGGAGCCCTTGACCACGGCCAGCGTGCCGTCCTCGCCCAGCAACTGGGCACCCCAGTCCTTGTTCTCCATGATATAGGAGAAGCCGTATTCCGGGCCCATGCAGGGGTTGTTGTTGTAGCCGCTGCCGTCCGGCTTCTGCGGGGCCACAATCTGCCAGGTCGGGTCAGTCTCGAAGCGCACGCCGCTATCCTTGTTCATGTTGCCGTTGAAGAGCAGCCCTTCGGACTGATAGGCGGCCAGCATGGTGGCGTTGAGCGGGGAATCCTTCACCGCGCCCAGGGAGTTGGACTGGCCGGTGAGGATGTACAGGTGCATGGTGGCATCGCTCTTGGCCTGGAAGGTCAGCACAATGTCGTTGTCCTTCTGGTCCACTCTGGCCTGCATGCCGCGCGGGGCGGTGGGGCCGGTGATGATGGCACCCTCGTACCCGTTCACGCCGTTGGTGGTGGTCACCACGTGGATTTCGGAGCCTATGGCTCCCTGGTAGTCGCTGAAGTCCAGCTTGGCACCGTTGGTGAGCGTCATGCTGTTGGCGGAGATGGTGGCGCCGTTGCCGAAGGTGATGCCCGCGCCGGCGGCCACGGTCACGTCACCGGTGGTGGTGATGCTGCTGCCCAGGGCCAGGATGCCCTGGTCCACGGCGGTGGCGCCGTTGTAGCTGGCGGCCGCGGTGAGGGCCAGCGTGCCGTCACCGGTCTTGGTGAGGCCGCCGTCGCCGGAGATGGCGCCGCTCATGGTCAGGGTCTTGCCGTTGTCCACGTTGGTGGCCAGGGTCACGTTGCTGCCAATCGTGATGGCAGCGCTGGCGGTCACATCCTGTTTGGCGGTCAGGGTGCGTATGACGGCGTCTACGCTGTCCGTGTAATTGTATGCGCCGGTGATGGTGCCGCCGTTCAGCTCGATATTGGCCTGCACGTTGGAGTTGTTGCTGCCGTCTCCACCGCGGTCGTAGAACTCGACCGTGCCTCCCTTCACCGCGATGGTGCCGGCGGAGATGTTCGTGTTCACGAAACTGAAGGTGCCGGTGCCCTCCTTGGTGAGGATATGGTCGTTCAGGTTGGCGGTGGTGTCAGCCCAGCCGCCGGCAATCATCCACAGCTTGCCGGAGCCGCCCACGGTGGAATCATCGGTGAGCGTGATGCTGTTGTTCTGGGTGTGGTTGAACACGGTGTCGGCACCGTTGTTCACCAGGCTGCCGCCGTGCAGCGTGTAGCTGTACATGCGGTTGTCCTTGCCGTTCATATCCACGGTGGCGCCCTGCTCGATGGTAACGGTGTTGTTCTCGGCGCCCAGGGCGTTGCCGTTGCCCAGTTTCACGGTGCCCTCGTTCACGAGCACGGAGCCGGTGAAGCTGCTGCCGCCGCTCAGGGTCAGCGTGCCGGTGCCCTCCATGGTGATGGTGCGGTTGGTGCCGGTGATGGCCGCGGAGAGGGTGGAATCCTTCGTGGTGTCAATGGTGATATTCCCGGCCAGGTTGAGCGTGCCGGCCACGGTGCCGCCCGCCATCTCCAGGTCGGTGGCGGCATAGGTGCCGCCCTGCTGGAAGTTCACCGTGCCTTCCGACACCTTGAACCCGCCATCGCCGGAGACGGTGGCGTTGGACACCCAGAAGGTGCCGGTGCCGGTCTTGTTCAGCATGGCGTCGTTCGCGAATGTCACGGTGATGGGTGCGAAACCGGCGGTGCCGAAGCCCATTTCGTGCCCGGTGGCGTTGCTGATCTCGGAATTTGCGGTGATGGTGGCGAAGGCCACGAGCTGGCGGCTGCCGTTGCCGCGCGAGAGGCCGGTGTTGGTGAGCTTGCCGCCCGCGAACTCCACGGTGTAGCCGGTGCCGGTGCCCTCATGGCCGTTCACGTCCAGCGTGCCGCCGGCCAGCTTGACGGTGCGGGTGCCCGCAACCATGCTGCCCAGGGCCAGGTCGTCGCCCACGGTCACCGTGCCGCCGCTGATGGTGAGGTCGCCCGTGAAGGTGCTGTTGTCGCCGTAGAGGGTCACGGCGGGCCCGTTGAAGGTCAGGGCGCCGGTGCCGGAGATGGCGGCGGTGGCGGAGCCGTCCGTACCGAGCGTCAGCGTGCCGCTGCCGTCAAAGGTGAGGCCGTTGCCGGTCTCCACGGAGCCGATGGTGGCGGAATCGCCGATGGTCACCGTGCCGGAGGCAGCCTCCAGCACCGTCACCTTGGCCAGCGCGGCGGCGGGGCTGTCGATGTTGAACGCCACGCCCTCGGCATCCAGGGAAACCGCGTTGAACGTGGCGGGATGCTCACCCTGGGCGTAGGAGTAGGTTTCCGCCGTGTCGGTGACGGTCCTCACGTGGAAAATGGTGTCGTCGCCGCCGGAGCCTTCGGCAGTGAACTCGCCGTTCTCGCCAAGGCGGCCTCCAACCCCGCGGTAGGTGACTGTGGCGGCCTGCACGAAGCTCTGGGTGATGCCGCCCTCGTCAAGCACGTTGAAGACCTTGACGGTGCCGGCGCCGGTGAGGAAGCCGTTGTCCTCGCTTTGCTGGCCGCCGGAGTAGGTGGCGCCGGAGGATTCCAGGGCGTCCAGCACCATGGTGCCGGCGAAGGTCAAATCCGCACCGGAGGTCGTGTCCACATTGAACACCTTGGTGACGGTGATGACGGAGCCTTCGCCGCCGAGGGTGAGCGGGGAGGCGAAGGTGCCGCCGGCAATCTCAACGTTGCCGGTGATGGCGGCTCCCTCGGCACCGTGGATTATGGCATCCGCAATCTTGAGGGTGCCGGTGCCCTCTGTGGCAAGGGTGCCGGAGAGGTTGTAGGTGCCGGTGCCGGTGAGCGTGCCCACGTTGCCCGTGGCCACCGTGCCGGTGGAGAAGGTCACGGTGCCGGAGTTGTCCACAATGCCGCCCACGGTCAGCGTGCCCAGCACGGTTGTGCTGGTGTCGGAGTCGAAGTTCAGCTTGCCGCCCGCGTTCACGGTCGCGTTGTTGAGGATGTTCCCGGCACCCGCGTTCACGTTGGCCGTACCGCCGTTGTTGATGGTCAGGTTCACGTAGTCGAGCTTGGAATGCTCGGTGTCCTGCTTGTTCCACACCACGCTGCCGTTGAGGTTCAGGGTGGCCTTGTCACCCACGGTCACGGTCGCCTGGTCCTCGTTCTGCGCCGTGTTGAGCACGGCAGCCGTGGCCTCGCCGGACACGTTCAGCGTCACGTTCTGCAGGGTGAAGTTCGTGTTGAAGTTGGAGACATCGAACCGCGTCACGTTGAACACCGTGGGTTCCGCGGCCGCGCTGTTCAGCGTGTTGGTGGAGCGCACCACCAAATCTTCGGCGGTGAGGGACTTCACGCCGTTTGCACCGATGGCGATGGAGCCGCCGGAGAGCCACGCCTGCCCCAGGCTGTAGTCGGCAGTCGCGCCGCCGCCCAAATTGACGGTTCCGCCGTCGATGTTGATGCGGTCAAGGGAGGCGCTGCTGTTGAAGTTGACGGTTCCGCCGGGGGTTGTGAACTCCGCAAGCGCCACGGCGCCGTTGAAGGTCATAGTGCCGTTTCTCACCTTGGTGAGGCGACCCACCTTGTTGGTGCCGCTGTTCACGGTGCCGCTGATGGTCGTGGTGGCATTGGCATAGATTTCCACCTGGTTGCCGCCAATCACCTCCAAGGGCTGGGCAATGGTCATGTTGTTGCCGCCGTCCCAAATGCCGGTAACGTTGCTGGAACGGTCGCCCACCAGGCGCAGGGTGGTGGCACCGCCCAGGTTCATGGAGTGGCCGTTCATGCGGCCGTGCAGCTCCAGCGTGCCCCGGAAGGTGTTGTCCAGCGTCACATAGGAGTCGTGGTTGCCGATATCGCCCTCATTGTACACGAGCGTGCCCGTGAAGGGGGTGCCCGCCTTGAAGGTGGGCGCGTAGCCCTGGATAACCTCCGTGCCGACCGACAGGTTCAGGGTGCCCTCGCCCGTGACGGCGCTGGTGTCCGTGGCCTTGGATATCGTCACGGCAGCCCCGCTCATCACGTTGAGCGTGCCTGCGTTGGAGTACGTGATGGCGGTCAGGTCCAGGTGGCCGCCCATGTTCCACACGCCGCCAGCCTCAATGGTGACCGCATTCACCGTCATCTCCGCGTTGGTGGTGAGGCTGCCGCTGACAGTGACGTATTTCGCCGTCATTGCCGTGTTGGTGGTGAGGCTGCCGCTGATATTCAGCACATCCACGCTCAGGGTGTAGGGGTTTTCGGTCGCGTTGTTCACCGTGGCGTCGGCGGATGCCTCCACGGTCATGGTTGCCGCCGTGATATTGGAACCCAGCGTGGCCACGGCTGCACCTCCATCGCTCGTGAAGGTTACCTCGTCGCCATCGTTGAATTGGACGGGATCCGTCTCACCCTTCAGGAGCCAGGGCTTTTCGCTGTCTGCCGTGGTCCACGTCCCCGCTCCGCCGGCCCATACGAGGTCTTGGGAAAGGATTTCATAGCTCACATGGCCGTTGGTGTCGAAGGTCCATTTGCGGCCGGTGGTGATTACGCCGGTGATATGGTCCGCAGCGGTGGCGTTGAGGCTGGTGAGGTCCACCGCGCCGTTGAAGAGGGTGTACGTGTGGTTCTCTCCCTCGGTGAGCTGGTGGATGTCGAACTTGACACTCTCCCCGAAGGCGAGCGAGCCGGCGCCGCTGGTGGTGATTCCCCCATCTGCGAAGAGCACCGTGCCGCCCAGGGTGAGCGTGGTGTTTGCCTCCGTGGTGATGGTGCCGCCCAGGGTGAGCGTGCCGCCGGAAATGGCGCTGGTGCCCGTCACGTCAATGCTGCTCGCGTTGCCGGTGACAAGGTCCGCCAGGGCCAGGGTGCCGCCGGAAAGCGTGACCGCGCCCAGCGTCACCGTGCCCGTGGCGCCGGAAGCGCCCACCGTGGTGGTGCCGCCGCCGATTTCCATGCCGCTGAACACGCTCTGCAGGTTCTTGAGCGTGATGTCCTGGCTCGTCACCAGCTTGCTGTTGTCGAAGTGCAGCTGCACGTTGTCGCTGGCCGTGTTGATGGTGGCCTTCACGTTGTGCAGGGTGTAGGCGGACGCGGTGAGCCCGAACTGCGCGTTGGCGCTGCTGGAGACGTAGCTCTCTCCGGCCAGGCCCTCGATTTCAATCGGAGCGTTGTTCGCCTGCTTGACGGTCGCGCCCTCGCCCAGGAGAAGCTTGTTGTTGTTGGCTCCCCAGAAGCTGCTGTAGGTCAGGTTTTGCCCCGCGGCCAGCGTCAGCGTGCCGTGGGCGGCGCCGCTGTGGGAAAGGTCGATGGTGCCAACGCTGCCGCCCTTCTCCAGCGTCGCGCTGCCGTCCAGCGTCAGGTCGTTGGTCAGGGTCAGGGTCTCCTTCAGGGTGGCGCTGGCTTTGTTGTTGACGGCCAGCTTGGTGGCGGTCACCGCCTTGTTGAACGTGGTGGTGAAGGAGTTCGTGCCGTCGCCCACTTCCATGTTCAGCGCGCCGGCGGTGCGCGTGAAGGCTGCATTCACGGTATTGGCGCTGCCGTAGAATTTAACGTTCGTGTTGTTTACCGAGACATTCATGGCGCCGGTCCATTGGCTCACGTCACCAGTGAAGATATATGTCTGGTTGTTAAACTTGACATTGAAGTCGCCCGTGCCGGACATGCCGCCCTGGAACGTGTATTGCTTGCTGGAAGAGCCCTGGGTGATTGTCAAGCCGTTACCGCTGAGCTTGATCATGGGATTGAACGTGGTGTTGGACATCACGATGTATCCGGTAGTGCCGTTTATTTCAACCGTGGACCCGGCAATGCCGTAGGTATTGAGGTTTTGGCCGGCCAGGGTGACCCCGGTCAACTGAACGGTGCCCGTCCAATCGCTGCCCAGGGTCACGCCCAGCGTGGTCGAACCGTTAGGCAGGATAAACTTACCCGCGCCCGAGAGGGTGCCGGTGATACTGCCGCTGCCCGTGCGTGCGAGGGAGGCTCCCTCCGCAATGGTGATGCCGCTGGTGGTCAGGTTGCCGTTCTGGTTGAAGGTGTAGTCGCCGCCGGATACCGTCAGGGCGCCCACGGTGGTGGCACCCGCCAGGGTCACGTTCTTGTTGGTGGCCTCCTTGCCGAACACCACGTTCGTGTTGGCATTGCCGCCGTTGGTGCCGATGGCCACTGCCAAATCGCTGCCGTAGTGCGTCCAGTTCGTGGTGGCGGCATTCCAGTTGCCGTCAGTGCTGCCCGTCCAGTGGTAGGCGCCGGCCTCCTTCATCATGCTCGCCATGTCGGTGTTGCTGATTTCCGAGGAGCTTTCAGCGCCGAAGAGGAACAGGTTGGTGTACTGCACACCTGCTGAGGTGGAAAGGAAGATGGAGAGGTTTTTATGGTCATGCGCAGACTTCAAACCGCCGTCGTCGTCGTTCATGTTGGCCAAGAAAATCCGAGTGCCGGTTCCGTAGTAGAAGATGCCGAGCGTCACGTTGCCGTTGGCATCCGCATAGTTGGCCAGGGATGCGTTGATTTCGCACTTGTTATTGCCCCATACGGCATTGTTCTGCCACGCCCCGTACACATGCTTGGCACCGCTCTCCGTGCCGTAGCCGAGACCCTCGACGCGGTCGCCTGCCGCACTCGCGCTGCCGCCGTTGGTGCCGGTCCCCGACTGGATAATCATGCCGGACACGCCGGGCAGATTGTTCACGTTGATGGTGATAATGCCGGCCCAGAGCGTGCGGTTGAAATTGCCATCCTTGATTACGCTCGTCCAATCGTGGTCGCTGTCGATGCGTGTGACGGTGCCGGTGGAGGTGTACACGCCGGTATCATTGCCGGCGAAGCCGTCGCTGAACGTCCAGCCCGCCGTGGCGGCGTCTGTCATCGTCTGCGTGGTGAAATCCACCAGTTGGAGCTCGGCGTCCTCCAGGGAGGACGTGGCGGCGTAGGCCGCGGTGCCCGTGCTGAGGGTGGTGATGGAAACCGATGCCAGCGCGGCCATGAGCGCTGTCTGGAACTTGTGCGGTAAGCGGAGTTTCATAAC
The DNA here is from genome assembly GCA_030523775.1 of Akkermansia sp. Classification (GTDB taxonomy): domain Bacteria; phylum Verrucomicrobiota; class Verrucomicrobiia; order Verrucomicrobiales; family Akkermansiaceae; genus Akkermansia. The sequence goes on along the minus strand of JAUNHW010000014.1, from coordinate 41 downwards.
GGTTATCTGGGTTTGATTTCTTGGTTTGTTGTTTGCTAAGA
>JAUNHW010000013.1 GCA_030523775.1 Akkermansia sp. | reverse complement strand
CTGGCTAATCCCCCTCCAAGCCTTCGGGGGCTTTGTCGGGCGTTTTGCGCATCCACGTCCACATCGTTTAAATTCATCCTCCTCGGAAAACCATTGGGACACATGCGGGGTTCACCTGGGCTTGTAGGAGTCCTCCGGGGCCTGTTCCGTTTCGCAGCCCTCCTTTTCCGGGTTGGATGCCGGATCGTAGGAGCGCAGCACGGCGTTCTGCACATCTCCCAGGGTGGCCAACTGGGATTCAATGCGCTCGCTCATCTGGTAGCTGAGCACCACCAGCTGGGGAACGGCCTTTTTGAGCTCCTTGATGGATTTCTGGGCGTTCTTGACCGTCTGGCGGTCTTGGGTGGATGGTTGGGGGAGGGCCGGGGCACCCCATCTGCCGCGGCCGCCGCGGCCACCCGCACCGCCCGGCATACCCCAGGCGCCCCTGCCACCGTGCCCGGGGTTTCCCTTGCCGTCACCACCGCCCTGCCCGCCGGGCATGCGGTCCCTCCATTCGGGGTGCTGCTCCATGAAATCGTTTGCCATGCGCCCCCAGCCGGCGGGGTCGTTCTTGGCGAAAGCCTTATCGCGCTTCTTCTCCAGCTTTTCCTGCACGGCGGCAATCTTGGCGCGCTGCTGGTCAATGCTGTTGCGCGAGCTCCTGATCTTGGCATCCACGGAGCGCTTTGATTTCACCAGGGCCACGGTGGATTCCAGAAGCTTCTTGCGCAGGGCCCTGGCCTTGGCTGCCTCCCTGGCCGCCTCCCTGGCGGCGGTTTCCTCCGCCGCGCGGGCAGCCTGGGGTGCCACGGCGTCCTGCACCTTCTGCGCCACGGGCTGCGGCCCTGCGGCGGCGGGCTCCGCCTGCTCCGCGGGCGCGGGGGCATCCCCCTCCTCCACCGCATCCTCGTCTATGGTGTCCTCATCCCACTCCTCGTCCATCAAACTGCGGGCGTCCATGGCCTCCTTGGCAAAATCCTCCCCGTAGAGCTTGGTCATTTCCTCCTTGTCGAGCCCCTGGGCATCCTCCGCACCGGCGGGCGGGCAAAAACAAAAGAGCGCGAAGGCTGCCGACAGAACAGTGGGGGTCTTCATGGCGTTACCAATACATTTGTACAGTTGGGGGAACGTACGCGCGGCGCGTATTCAACACGCGGGGGCATGAAAAAAGCCTTTCCGCGCAGGCGGAAAGGCTTCTTCCAGTTATCGTTGGAAAGTTAATCGCTTAGGCCTGGGGCTGAGCGGGCTGCTGAACAAGCACAAGGCGCAGCGGCGTGCGAGCCATCAGCTCGCCGTCGAGGGTCACGTCAACGCTGTAGTTGCCGGACTTCTCGAAACGGAGGCCCTGGAAGTTCATGATCAGGTTGCGGGTGAGGAACGTGGCACCCTCCGGGAGGGCCACCTTCAGGTCGCCCACGATGGGCATGCGCTCCTTGTCGAGCGGGGTTCCGTCCTCGTCCACGATGGCGATGCCGAGCTTGTGCTCACCGGCGTCCTCGGGAGTGAGGCACATGCGGAGGGCAAGAGCGCAGGCGGGATGAACCACCGGGAACTGGCGGGCGAAGAGCGTATCAAAGGCGCCCTGCACGCAGAGCTTGCCCTGATAATCGGCGGCGTAGTCACAAAGGACGGCAACTTGGATATCCATGGTATTAAATCGATTTTGGTTAGGTGATATGAACCCCTGGTGAGGGGCGATAACGGCTTATTTGTATCACAAGGAGCGCACAATGCAAGCCCAAAAAACAATTATGCCAAAAAAAGGTGGCGGCGTCACTTGAGCACCCTGCCGATTTCCCTGTTGGCGGCGGCGGTGACGGGAATGGCGGAAAAGGCGATGCAGATGAGGAGCATGGCGGCGATGAGCTTGATTTCCGGCATGATTTCCTCCATCTGCAGGGAGTAGCGCCCCATCTTGAAAAACTGCCCGGCAATGATGGCCTGGCACTGCATGAAGGTGGCCACCGCCGCCGCAAAGGAGGCCCCCACCAGCAGCAGGTTCTCCACCAGGAAGGCCCCCACCAGCATGAACGGGTGGATGCCGAAACTCTTCATGAGCGTGTAGATGTATTCGTTCTGCCTGTACTCCATGCCGGCCAGCGCGGTGAGCAGGATGCCCACAATGCCAACGATGCCGATACAGAAGGCGGCGCGGCACTGGGTTTGGTTGCTGAGCACCACATCCATTTCACGCAGCATGCGGGAGGCGGAGATGACATGCCCCTGCGCGTGCTCCAGGCGCAGCAGGTTGTTGAAGTAGGTTTCCACGCGGGTGAGGGATGAGGCACCTTCCAAATGGCGCACGCGGGCCATCATGCGCTGCATGGAGGAGAGCCTGCGCCCCGTGCCCAGGCGTTCCGCAAGGTCCGGCGGCACCAGGATGCAGCCGTCCGGCATCATGCGCATGAGCATGTGGTCCGGCGTCAGGTAGCGCGCCATGATGGTTCGCTTGGTTCCCTCCCCCACCAGGGTTATGTCCACGGGGCCGGGGCGGTAGCGCGGCTTGTCGCGCGGGCAGAGCAAGACTGCTCCGGCGCTGGGGGAGAGCAGCGGCAGGAACTGCGCGGAGCGCTGGAAATCATACGTGAGGATGGATACGCTGTTGTCGTACACATAGGCGGAGCCCACGCTGCGCACGGCCAGGGTGTCCACGTCCAGCAGCTCGCTCATCTCCTCTTCCGTGGGCAGGGAGACGCCGCCGCGCTGGTCGGAGAACACCATCAGCTGCACCAGGTCGCCGCCCTGCGTGCGTATCTTGTCGCGCAGGGCCTTGGCGGTGATGACGTAGCTGCCCAGGAAGCAGAGCGCGCAGAGGGAGAGGAAGAACACCACCAGCACGCGCGCAAGCGGGCTGGAGATGCGTGATACCCACCTGTTGAGCGTGTCCTTAGCCAGGTAGATTACTGTCAAAATCAATGATTTCATCGGCTAGGTCCAGCAGGCGTCCATCGTGCGTGCTGATGATGCAGATGCGGTCCGCCGCATCTTGCAGCACGAGTTTCTTGATGATGTTGGTGTTGGCGTCGTCCAACCCGGAGGTGGGTTCATCCAGCAGGATGGTGGGGGCGCCCTTCATGAGGGTTCTGGCCAGGGCTGCGCGCTGGGCCTGGCCGCCGGAGAGCTTGTCTGCGCGGCGGTGGCGCAGCTCGGTGAGCCCCAGGTCGCGTATGAGCTGCTCGCAGCGGGGCTTCCATTCCCTGCCGGGGAGCATGGCCATTTCCGCGGCCAGGCGCAGGTTGCGCTCCACGCTCATGAGCGGCAGCAGGTTGATGCCCTGGAACATGTAGGCCACATCCCGCCGGCGGTAGGTGCGGCTGGTGACCTTCACCCCGGTGGGGGTGGAAATGCGGCCGCGCTGCGCATGCAGGTAGCCCGCCAGCAGCTTGAGCAGGGTGGTCTTGCCGGAGCCGGAGTAGCCCTTGAGCACGGTGATGCCGCGGCGGAATTCATGGCTGAAATCACTGAACACGGCGGCATCCGCGGTGTAGGCGTAGGCAAGGTGCTCGCAAATCAGGTTCATTTCCCGCGGGGTGGGTCACTTGGCGTTCTTGGCGCGCAGCACGATATCGCGCTCGGCAATCAGCACAATGTTGTAATCCGGGAACATGCGCTGCACCAGCTCCTCCCAGTTCTCGCTCTCTGCGGCCTCCGGGCGGTTGAGCAGCTTGGCCTTGCTCTCTATGCGCACGTCCTCCCCGGTCTCGAAGGTGATGGCTGCCTTGGCGTTGCCGCCCAGCATGGTGTAGGCGGTTTCATGGTCCTGCGGCTGCAGGCGGAAGAAGTACACCAGCATGTCTGTGCTGCCGTTGTGCTCCACGCGGCGGTGGTGGAAGGTGCCGCAAAGCTTCTTGCCGTCCGGCAGGGCCACCTCTGCGGAGAACTGCTCCGGCGGCAGCTGGGTGAGCTCCGTCTGGTTGAGGTTGATGGTGATGTAGAAGGCGGAGTCGTCACACACGGTGGCGAAAGGCTGGGAGCCGGAGGCGGTGTACTCGAAAGGTTTCTCCCTGTCTTCCGGCAGGGTGATGTTGTACTGCAGGCGGCCATCGTAGGGCATCTTGACGGTCATGGACTCGTGGGCGCGCTCGAACTCCTCCCGCTTGCGCTGCGGCATGCGGTCCATTTCCCGCTGCAGCAGGGAGATGCGCTCCTCTATATCCGCCAGGGCCTCCTTGCTGGGCTGCATGTCCTCACCGCCCATGTCCTTGGCGAACTTGCGCTCCTCGTCGGAAAGGGAGTTGAGATAGAAGTGCAGCTTGCTGCGCTGGGACTCCAGCTTGCGCAGCTCATCCCGCTTGGCGAGTTTCTCCTTGGAAATCTGCAGCTCCATCTCCTCGCGCTCGCGCTCGGTTTTCTCCACATTGACGCGGGCAACGACATCCCCGCGCTTCAGGCGCCGGGAGGCATCCGCCAAATCGGAAACGGTGCCGCGCTCCAGGGGAAGGGTGGTGGCCTGCTCCGGCACAATCTTGGCGGGGAAGGAGCCCACGGGTACAGGCTGCGCCCCCGCCTGCAGGGGCAGCAGGAACACGGCGGCCAGGCTGGCGGTACGGAGATTCATGGTGGTTACATGGGGAAGCCCATTCCGCCGGTCACCTTGCGCATTTCGCGCTCGGCCAGCTCCTTGGCGCCGTTCAGCGCGCCCTGCACGGCCTTGAGCACCAGGGATTGCAGGAATTCGGCATCATCGGGGTCCACCACGGAGGGGTCGATGCTCAGTTCGGTTATCATGCCGTCACCGGTGGCGGTGGCCTTCACCTTGCCGCCGGCTTCCTCTGCGGTGAATTTCATCTCTGCGAGGCGGGACTGGGCATTGGCCATGTTGGCTTGCATGGCCTGGGCCTGTTTCATGAGTTTTTGCAGGTTCATACGGTGGGATTCTGTTTGACAAGAGTTGCGTGGAAGGTTTCCAGGGCCTGGAGGATGAGGGGGTCTTGGTAGAACTCGTCATCGCTGGGGCGGGGATCCGGCACGGGTTCCGGCGCGGGTTCTGGCTTCTTGGGAGCGGCCGGGGCGGGTTCCGGCGCGGCCACGGGCACGGGCGGGGTCTCCGGCGGTGCGGGCGGTTCCAGGCTGTCGTCCATCTCCAGCTGCAGCTTGATGGCGCGCCCGCACAGCGCGGTGGAGAGCTCGCGCAGGGCCGCGCCCGTCTCCTCGCTGTACAGCGTGTCGCGCGTCTCGATATCCTGCGGATGGCAGGCAATGCTCACGCGGCCGTCGTCATCGCTGATGAAGAGGGTGTTGCCGATGAGGCCTCCCTGGATGGGCAGTTTCTCGCGCAGTTGTTCCAGCAGCTGCTCCCAGAGCTCCGGGGTGAGCGCACGCACGGCCGGTGCGGACTCGGCGCCCTGAAGCCCCGCGGCATTGGCGGGCGACGGCGACGAGCTGAAGATGGGGGGCTCATCGTCTATGGGTTCCAACCCGGCAGGCTTGCCACGCTGAAGCTCCGCAGGGGCGGAAGCGGGCGCGGGCGGCTCCTCTGCAACAGGCGCGGGCGTTTCTACCGCCGCGGCGGGCTTGGCCTGCCCTGCAGCGGAAGCGGGCTGCTCTGCGGAAGCGGGCTTGCCACGCCGAAGCTCCGCAGGAGCGGCGGCGGGGAGCGCCACGGCCGGCAGGGTGGTGGTGGCAATGGGGGTTTCCGGCAGGGGTGCGCCGTTGAGGGCGCGGATGATATCGCTGATGTTGGCCTCCGCCAGGGAGTGCACGGCCTGGATGAGCCCCATCTCCAGGTGCAGGCGCTTGTTGGTGCTCCAGCGCATGTGCTCCTCTGCGCCGGAGAGCACTTCCATGAGCCGCACAATCTTGTCGCTCGGCGTGCGCTCCAGCAGCTGCACCAGGGTGTCTCGCCACTGTTCCGGCACGGCCAGGCTGGCCTCCTGCGGTGCCACCTTCAAGATGAGCAGCTCACGCACGGCGCCCATGATTTCGGAAAGCAGCTGGCCCATATCCCGCCCGGCCTCGGAGAGCTCGTGCACCAGGTGGAGCAGGCTCGGCAGCTGGCGGTCCAGTATGTAGGCGAGCGCGCGTGCCACGGTTTCGCGGCTGGTGACGCCGAAGATGTCGTTCACGTTCTGCTCGTCTATGCTGTTGCCGCAGAAGGACACCAGCTGGTCCAGCATGGATTGGGCATCCCGCATGCCGCCGTCCGCCACGCGGGCAATGGCGTATGCGGCGGGTTCGGAGAGGGCCACCCCCTCGTTGGAGGCAATGTGCACCAGGTGCTTGGCGATGATGTCCGTGGGGATGGGGCGCAGGTCGAAGCGCTGGCAGCGGGAGAGGATGGTGGGCAGGATTTTGTGCGGCTCCGTGGTGGCGAAGATGAACATCACGTGCGCCGGCGGCTCCTCCAGCGTCTTGAGCAGCGCGTTGAAGGATTCCTTGGTGAGCATGTGCACCTCGTCTATGTAGATGATGCGGTACTGCCCGCGCGTGGGGGCGAAACGCACGTTGTCGCGCAGGTCGCGTATGTTGTCGATTCCGCGGTTGGAGGCACCGTCAATCTCCAGCACGTCCAGGCTGCGGCCCTCCGCAATCTCCAGGCACACGTCCTCGTTCGGGTCGAAATCCACCTTGGGCCCCCCGGAGCAGTTGAGCGCCTTGGCGAAGATGCGGGCGGTGGAGGTTTTGCCGGTGCCGCGCGGGCCCACAAAAAGGTACGCGTGCGCCAGACGCTTCTGCTCAATCGCGTTGCAGAGCGTGCGCACCACATGGTCCTGCCCCAGCACGTCCTTGAACGTCTGGGGGCGGTACTTCCTTGCAAACACCTGGTAGCTCACGCGCGCATTCTACCCTATTCTCCACCCCACCGCAAGAACAATCGCCCGCGCAGGTGCCGTGCGCGGGTGCGCGGGGGCGTCAGAAAAGGGTTTTCTCCCTTTCGCTCTCCTTGCCTTCCAGGTATTTGACCAGGCGGCTGACCCCGGCGCCGTAGGGGGCGCTCAAGCGCCAGTCCGGGGTGGTGGGCAGCAGCTCCGGCGCGTGGCGGCGGCGGTAGAAGGCCACGAAGGCCCAAAGCAGCAGCAGCAGGCACACCCCGCCAAAGTAGGGCAGGAAGGAGGCGTTTTCCGGGTCCTTGAGCGTTTCCGCGATTTTTTCCTTGAGCCCGGGCTCCTTCTTCTCCTCCACCTGCTTGTACTGGATATCCAGCTTGGGGGCCTTGGCGGTGTTCTCTGCGGTGATGGGCACAAAGGAGGCGGCAATGGGAGCCATGTTGGCGCCAACCTGGCGCATGGCGGCCAGCAGGCCCTCCACGCCGGAGCCCTGGGCCGCAGCGGCGGCGCGCACCTTGTTGAGCCACTCGTGGCGCTGGTTGTCATCCGCCTTGATTTCCTGGTATCCGAGCTCCAGGCTGCCGGGGCTGCCGATGTGGTAGAGCATGAACACCGCGTACTCGCAGGGCTGGGCCGCGGCGGTGGCCAGGGTGCCCACGGCCAGGTCGCGCGGCATTTCCTGCCCGGCCTTGATAACGGCGGCGTAGATGCGGAAGCGGCCGTTGGCGTTGATTTCACGCAGCACATGCTCCGCATCGTCCCGCTCCACGGTGGAGAGCAGCCCCTGCGGGTCGATGAGGCCGTGGGGAGAGGGCTTGGCGTACTCCCCGCAATACTTGGCGAGCACCATGGAATCGCTTTCCTCCGCGGGTGCGTTGCGGGTGCCGCCGGCGCTGCGGTACGGGCTGGGCGCCGCTTCCCCCTTGGCGGGGAAGAGCGCGGTGTAGCCGGTTTGCAGGCTGCCTTTCATGAGCAGCGCGTAATCCTCCGGTTTCCAGCGCGGCGCAGAGTCGAAAGAGGCGGCATCCGTCTCCCGCGCCGCATCGGGCGGCGGGGTGTCCTCCACATCCACCTCCGGCACATCGTCCTCCACCTCCTCCGCTATGTCGTCGTCCACCAGCTGGGAAGCCAGCGGGGCGTCCGGCAGGCGCGGGGCGGCGGGCTTTTCCGCCGGCAGCTTGGCCGGCACAATAAGGGGAGCGCCTTCATCCCGCACCTTTTCCGGTGCGGCTATGGTGTCCGTTCTCTTCTCTGCGGCCGTCTTCTTCACCTCGCGCCGCGCGGTTTTTTGGGCGGTGGCGGGTTTCCTGGCGGTTGCCGCGGCGGGCTTGCGGGCATTCGCAGCCTTCTTGACGGTGCCGGCCGGTTTCCCGGCAGCGGGTTTTGCCGTGGTGCGCGCCTTGGTGGCGGTGGGCTTTTTGGTTGTTGCAGGCTTGGCTGCGGGCTTGGCGGTTGCCGTGCGGGCGCGAGCGGTTGCCGCGGGCTTGCGGGTGGTGCCCGCAGCCGGGGCGGCGGATGAGGGCGCGGCGGCCAACAGGCAGAGCGCCGCGGCGCACAGCAGCATGTTGGCCCCCTTGCGCAGCGCGGGCATAGTTTCCACGCCCACGGGTTTGCCCACGCGCCCCTCGCGGCGGATGCGGCGCATCTCTGCGCGGGCGTCCGTGGCAATGAGCCGCACGGCGGTCTTCATGACCTTCTTGATACCCTGCACGGTGGCGCGCTCGCGGAATTGCAGGCGGGCGGAAAGAATGGCCTTGTTGATTTTCTCCGGGTTGATGTAGGGATCCAGCCTGTACCCCCAGGAGAAGCACGCCATCTCCAGCTGCACATCCATCACCAGGATAAGGGACCACTCCATTTTCACCGGGAAGGAGTAGGGATGGAAGATATCGCGCACGCGGCTTTTCACGCCGCTCCAGAATTCACGCAGCGCGTGCGCCACACCCGTTTCCCGGCGCCGCTCCGGCTGCGGCTCGCCGTCCCGGCTCAGCCGCTCGCGCACCTTGGCGTCCTCAATCGCCTTGTTCTGCTCACGCTTGCCGAACGAGGGGTGGTGGATGCGCGCGTGGTTCAAAATCCAGTGTGCGTGGGGGCGCAGCTCGCGCACCTGCCCGTGGTCCGTGATGTACACGCAGAGCGCCACGGGCGGCAGGTTGCGCTCCAAATCCTCCAGGAAGCGCATGAGCTCCACGCGGTCGTGGTGCTTGAGCGCGCCGGCGGCATCCACCACGCGCGTGAACTCCACCTGCCCGGTGCCGAACACGCTTTCCGCGCGTGGCAGGCTATACCCGCACGCAGGGCACCGGTGCAAGGCACCGGTGTGAATGGTGGCGGAACATTGCGGGCAAACTGGCACGCCGCCTTTATAGCGCGTTTCTCACCGCAGGTGAAGCCCAATCCACGTCACACGCCCCCTTTTTTGCGTGGGGTGCGGCTATCGCCGCAGCACGTAGCGGCTGGAGGTCATGGACATGGCCTCGTCGGCGGGCATGGTCTTCTTCTCGTGCCCGGCGCCCCAGGAATCGGTGTAGATGATGGTCTTCTCCGCCTTGTTGTAGCCGATGATGAGGCGCATGTGGCCGCCGCGCCCCTGCGGCAGCGGCACGGCTTCCTTGTAGATGCCCAGGGTCACGCACCACAGCACGGGTATGCCGCTGTTGATCTGCTTGCTGATGTCGCCTATCCACTTGCTCACGTCCGCCGCCTTTCCGGCGCGCGCCTTGAGCAGCACCTCCGGGTCGCCGTGGTCGAACGGCGTCACGGTGCCGTCCACCGGGATGGGGTCGGCGCCCATGGTCTTGGCGGTCTTGTTGTACTTGGCAATCAAATCCAGGATAAAGGTGGTGTAGTCCCGGAGCTTCTTGTTTTCCAAGTTGACGATGCGGATGGGGAATTTCTTGCAGATCTGCTGCATGGATTCCTCCATGTTGTCGGTGCGGGTTCCCTGGTCTCCGGAGCTGCCGCAAACGGCTGCCAGCGCGTGCTGGTCCACACCGTCCATGCCGTAGTAGGCGAAGACGCGCGACATGGATGCGGGCACGCAGTAGCCCTTCTGGCCCTGGTCCACCATGGGCACGTTGTCGATCCACACATCGCCGTTCTCCTCGTGGCGCACGTTCTTCTTGAGCTCGCTGTGGGCCACGGCATCGCGCGCGCCGCCGGTCTCGATGGCGGCGGCGTCAGGCCCCAGGTTCAGGCGGATGAATTCCGCGGTGAAGGGGGTTCCGGGCTTCTTCTTGTTCTTGGAGGAACCTCCGGTGGAGCCGCTGTCCAGGTGGATGGCGCCGGTCTCCCACTCCCAGTCCCAGGCGCGGGTCTTGATACCCGTCTCCTTCTCGGAGCCCTTGCCGGCCTTGCCGGGCGCGCCCACCACTTCCTCCACGGCCGCCACGGATTCCTTCACCTTGTTCTCGAAGGCCTCCTGCGGGATGGCACCGTCGTCTCCCTTGTTGTAGATGATGACCTGGATGCTGGCCAGGTGGTCGCCGTCCAGCTTGAACACCATCTCCGCGGGCGCAATCTTGCCGATGGTGAGGGTGTTCGCCGCATCGATGCGCAAGGTGTTCTCATCCACGGGAGAATAGCGCACGCCGCGCATGTACTTTGCCTGGAGCTCCTGCTTGTCCAGCTTCCAGAGCTCGCCGCTCTTCACCGGCTCCGCCAAATCCGTGGCCGCCAGGCACACCATGGCGGAACACGCCGAGATTTCCATTCCAAAAACCCATTTATTCATGGTTCCAGCATACTCCCACCCCGCTCCGCATGGCAAGGAAATTCGTGCACGCCCCGTTGCGGCGCCGGCGGCGCTCTGCGTCATACGCACGGGCAAAGGTCTTGCACGCGGCGGTGGGCTGTGGTAAGGTGCGCCCCGCTTTGATGGCAAAGGACACACAGACGGCGCCGTTCCTCTTTGTGAAGGAGGGCGAGCTGCCGGAGCTGCAGAACCGGGACGAGGTGGTGAGCCTCATGACCCGCGAGCTCTCCGGCATGATGGGCCTGCAGGACGCGGAGACCGCCGTGGCAGCCGCCCTGGAGCGCGAGCACCTGGAGCCCACCTTCGTTTCCCAGGGGCTGGCGGTGCCGCACGGCCGCATCCCCGGCCTGGCGCGCGCAGGCGTGTACGCGGCGCGCTCCGCCAAGGGCGTGAACTGGGATTTGGGGCAGGCGCAATTCATCATCCTGCTGCTGGTGCCGGAGGAACGGCCGGAGGTTCACCTGGGCCTGCTGCGCAACCTGATGCGCTGGCGTTTCCGCCTGGGAGAGAACGCGCCCGCCATGCTGGCCGCACCCGTGGCGGATTACCTGCAATCCCTGCAGGAGGCGGTGCTGTGACGCAGCTGCGCGGGAAAGTATGTCAGTTGCGGGTTTTTGGCTTGCGGCGGCGGCTCGCGCGTGCGTATACTCGCGGCATGTTTACCAAGACGTTTACCGTAGTGGGGCTTGCAGCCCTGGTGTCCCCGGCATTCTGCGCAGAGTGGATGACGGATTTTGAAGCGGCCAAGACCAAGGCCGCCGCGGAAAACAAGGCCCTGCTCGTGGACTTCACGGGGTCGGACTGGTGCGGCTACTGCATCATGCTGCGCCAGAACGTGCTCGACAAGCCGGATTTCGAGGCCTACGCCAAAGACAAGTTCGTGCTGGTGGAGGTGGATGTTCCCCGCGCCAAGCAGCTGCCGGAGGAACTGCAGAAGCAGAACCGCGCCCTCGTGGAGCAGTACCGCATCAGCGGGTTCCCCTCCGTCTTCGTCATGACCCCCAAGGGTGAGGTTGTGGGCGGTTTCGTGGGCGGCGCCCGCGCCCTGGCGGATATCCAGGAGCCGCTGGACACCGGCCTGGCCAACATGAAGGCCCTGGACGAGGCCCGCAAGCTCTCCGGCGATGAGAAGCTGGCCGCCTACGGCAACATTTACAAGAGCATGAAGCAGGGCGTGCAGGCCTCCGCCACGCACCTCGTGGATGAAATCATCCAGAACGACCCGCAGGACAAGTGCGGGCTGCGCCACGGCAAGGACGTGGAGAACCAGATGGAGGAATTCTCTCAGAAGCTGGAGAACAACGGCATGCCCCTGGGGCCGGATGCCGTGCTGGCACTGGTGCAGGAGTTCGAGGGCAAGGTCTTCCCGGAAAACAAGCTCTCCCTCATCCAAATCAAGCTCAACGCCCTCATCACGAAGGCAGAGACCGCAGAGGACCTGCAGAAGGCCAAGGACACCATCTTCACCGATCTCGGCAAGGTGGAGAACGAGCCGAACATCGACCGTATCAAGGAGAACATCAACCAAGTGTTCTCCCAGCCGGAGCGCCTTCTCCAGATGGCCAAGCAGCATCGCGACCGCATGGAGCAGATGAAGAAGGCCCAGGAGCAGCAGAAGACGGAAGAGCAGAAGGCCCCCGCCCCTGCCCCGGAAGCCCCCAAGGCCTGATTCCGCCACACCGTTTCCCCAACCGCGAGCCGCCCGCCAACCGCGGGCGGCTCTTTTGCTTCCGCGCACGGCAAAACACGCTTGCAACAGGCAAATGGGCGGGGTATGATGAAAGGCAATGGACATGAAACATGCAATCATCCTTGCCGCATGGGTGAGCCTGCCGCTCTTCGGCGGGCAGCCCGCCGCCATTGCCCCGGCCCCCGTGCCCGCACCGCAGGCTCCCCAGACAGCATCCCCCTGGGAAATGGAGCTGGGTGCCACCTACAGCTGGGCCGTGCCGGACACGTACCGTGACTGGGCATCCTGCCAAGAGGTCAAGAGCATCGGCGGGGATATCACCGCCGTGTACCGCGTGAGCGAGCACAGCGCGCTCACCCTGCGCTTCGGCTACTCCTGGGGCGGCAACAAATGGGCAGACAGCCTGGAACTTTCCGCCTTGCAGGACGGCCCGCTGGCAAACTTCAGGCCCACCTCGCCTTTCGGCCCAAGCTTGATTGATAAATACAAGCAGGAAATCATGAAAATCTACGAAAGCCTCAAGCGGAAGAACCACCACCCCAGTCCCACCGCCCTGCAAACCACCGAGGCGATGATACCTGCGGAGGATTTGGGGGAAATGGACGAGCGCGTGGATTTCTGGTCCAGGGCGCGCGTGCACACGTTCAGCTTCATGCCCGGCTACCGCTGCACGCACGCGCTCACGCCGCAGCTCTCCGTGTACGGCGGCGTGAATGCAGGCATTGCCAACGCCAGCAACAAGCTCAACATGTACATTGAGCATGAGCACCTGCTCAGCGCGCATGATTCCGCCTGGGGATTCGCATACTCCGCAGAGCTGGGCTTCTGCTATGCCGTTGCCCCCGCGGTGAACCTCTTTGCCGCCTACCAGTTCTGCGGCAACACGGCCAAGTGCAAACCGCACTGCGAGTTCGGGGAAGTGACCGCCAACCGTCTCCACTACCACGGCGTGCGCGCCGGCGTGGGTTTCAGATTCTGAGAAATTTACAATTGACGATTGACAATTTGTAGAATTAGCGCGCGCTGCGCGCGCGGGAATTTCGGAGGGCCATCTGGCATGTTGCCAGATGGCCCTTCACTATATCGCGCCGTAAGGTGCGCTAGCTTTTCAAATTGTCAATCGTCAATTGTAGATTGTAAATTGAAATCATCTCATCATATCCAGTTCGGCCTGGCGTGCGCGCATGGCCTTGAGCTGGAGGAAGAGGTGGTGGATATCCGAGAAAGTGGCCTTCAGGCGGTTGGCCACCTCCGCCTTCTGCGGGCTTTCCGGCATGGAGTCCAGCTCTGCCTGCAGGGAGTCCCGCGCCTTGGCCAAATCCTCCTCAGACTGGGCGGCCAGCACGTTTCCCGTGATTTTGAGCTCCAGCACCAAGGGCAGGTTCTCCGGCATCACAGTGGGCTGCAGCTCCGCCACGGCGGCCAGGATTTGCGCGGAATCACGCCACTGCATGAGCCGCATGGTGCGGGATTTGATATCACGCCTCTGCCGCTCCACGGCGCGGCGGTGGGCAAAGCCCAGGGTGTCCTGCGGGTCGTTTTGGATAATCTGCTCCTCAATAGAGGTGGCGCAGGGGCGGGCATCGTTGTTCAGGGACTTGTAGAGCTCGCCGAGGGCCTGCAATTTCTCCGGCCCTGTGAGGGCTTGCGCCTTTTCCAGCCTGGGCAGGTTGTCCGCGCCCTGCTGCAGCTCCTTTTGCACCTGCTCCATGGAGAACCCGGAGCCGAGGAAGCCGCCCAGCACATCACCCTTCGGGGAAAGCACCAGCACGGTGGGGAAGGCGTGCACGGAATAGCTCTCCACCAGGGCCTCGTTGCGGGCCTTCTCCTCCGCAGGCATCTTGTCGCCGTGCGGACAGTCGATTTCCAGCAGGATGAACTTGTCCTTCACAAAGGCGTCGAACTCCGGCTTCTCGAAGATGCTGCTGTGCAGGTGCATGCAGGCGCCGCACCAGTCCGACCCCGTGAAATCCATGATGATGGGCTTGTGCTCTGCGGCGGCCTTCTGCTTGGCGGCCTCGAAATCCGTGAGCCATTCCGCGCCGAACGCGGGGAGGACGATGGCGGCCAGCACCGCCGGGAAAAGGGTTTTGGCAAACATGGCGGTATCAGTGTTTCTGTTGGGCCTTGAACTCCTGCATCTTCTTGAGCGTGCCGGCGGGGTCCGCAAACTGGTGGCGTATCTGCTCCATCACCTCGTCCTTCATCTCCGGCAGGGATTCCGCATCCTTCAGCAGGATATCGCGCGCCTTGTTCATGTCATCCACGCTCTCCGCGGCAAAAAGCAGCCCGGTCATCTTCACCTGCAGCAGGGAAAGGCGGTTCTCCGGGTAGATTTTGGGCTCAAACTCCTTCACGATGTCGAGTATCTGCTGGCCGGTCATGCTGAACATCTTCTCCCCGGTGCGCGCCTCCAGCTCCTGCGCCTGGGCGGCCACATCCTGCTCGCCGCCCACCAGGTGCAGCGTGTCCTGCGGGTCCTTTTGGCGGATTTCAGCGTGCAGGGCGGCGGCGCAGGGGCGCACCTCCCTGCCCATGGCCTGGTACACATCGTACAGGGCCTTGGCCTGTTCCTCGCTGCTGCCTTTCAGGTGGCGGGCCTTCACCAGCGCGCGCGCGTTGTCGGCTGCCTTGTCCAGTATGGGTTTCACGGCATCCGGGGAGGCCTTGGCTCCCACAAAGCCGCCGGACACGGCACCGGAGGGGGTCATCACCAGAAGGGTGGGGAAACCCGGGATGCTGTACCTCTTCACCAGGTCCTGGTTCTTCTTCTTGAGCGCCGGATCCATCTTGGCGTTCATAGGTACATCCACTTTCACCAAAACAAATTTGTCCTTGGCGTAGGAAAGGAACTCCGGCTTGTTGAGCACATCCCTCTCCAGGGCCTTGCAGGCGGAACACCAGTCCGACCCCGTGAAATCCACGAGCAAGGGCTTCTTGGCCTCCTTGGCCTTGGCCTGGGCGGCCTCGAAATCCGCCATCCACTCCGCGCACCATGCGGGAGCCACCACGGCGGCCGCGCATGCCAATGTTATCAACTGTTTGAACATACTGCCACTATACACGCAGGGGAGCGGCGCGTCAATCATTCTCCTGCGCGTTTTTGCGGGGCTTGTAGGCGGTGGGGCGTGTTTTCCTCTTCTTGGGGTTGAAGAATTCCGGGTGTGCGGCGGCCCAGGCCTCGTAGAGGTCCGGGCGGTTGCGGCGGGTGCGCTCCACAGATTGCTCCAGCTTCCATTCCTCAATGGCCTGGTGGTTGCCGGAAAGGAAGACGGGCGGCACCTCCATGCCGCGGAAGACGTTCGGCTTGGTGTAGGCGGGGGCCTCCAGCAGGCCGTTGGAGAAGGATTCCTCTATGCTGCTGCGCTCATCCCCCAGCGCGCCCGGCAGCAGCCGCGCCACCGCATCAATGACCACCACGGCGGCTATGGCACCGTTGGTGAGGATGTAGTCGCCTATGGAGAGCTCCATATCCACCAGGGTGTCGATCACGCGCTGGTCCACGCCCTCGTAGTGCCCGCAGAGGATGATGTAGTGGGCGTCCCCGCCGTCCATGCAGGGGGCGGCCAGCTCCTGCGCCACGGGCTGCGAGAACACGCGCCCCTGCGGGGTCATGAGGATGACCCTGGTGTTCTCCCGCCGCAGCTCTTCTATCGCCTCGAAGATGGGCTCGCACTTCATGAGCATGCCCTGCCCGCCGCCGCACAGGTAGTCGTCCGTGCGCCGGTACTTGTCGTGCGTCCAATCCCGCAGCTGGTGGGCGCGCACGGCGATGAGCCCGCTCTCCGCCGCCCGCCCCATGATACTCTGGGACAGCGGCACGGAAACGAGCTCCGGAAACAGGGTAAGAACATCAATTTCTAACATTTACAATTTACAAGTGACAATTTACAATTGACGATTTACGATTTTGAAAATTTGCGCGCCTGCGGCGCGTTACTTTCCCGAGTTGCCGTCATCTGATGAACGTGCGGTTTTGATGGATGCGGTCATGATGAAAGATATTTCCCGGGCCTCTTGCAAAATGGAGGACAGCAGCTCCTTTTTCATCAACCCCGAGTCGGAAATCAGCTCTATCCAGTATACGGCTTCATCTGCCTCCTCCTCGCAGATTTTGAGTTTGTTGATAAAGTCCGGATGGCTCTTGCCCAAGCAGGCTGCACGATAATTGGCGCCCACCGATGTTCCGCAGCGCAACAACTGGGTGCCAATGACGCGGCCCACCGTGTTCTGCGGCAATTCTCCGCACAGGCGGATCACGCGCAGGGCAAACTGTTTTGTTCGTGTCTGTAGCTCCCTTTTGTCCATGGATTGGCAATTATTTGGCGGCGCATACGGCGCGTGAGCGTCTCCCCGTGCCCGCGCGCGGAGCGCGCCGAATTTTCCAAATTGTCAATTGTCAATTGTAAATCGTAAATCAAGCATTGGCGTTATGCCTGAGCATGGCTTCGATATACCCGTCTATGTTGCCGTCCATCACGTCCTGGATGTTGCCGGACTCGAACTGCGTGCGCAGATCCTTGACCATCTGGTACGGCTGGAAGACGTATGAGCGGATCTGGTTGCCCCAGGCGATATCGCCCTTTTCGGAGTACTGGCGGTCGGCCTCTGCGCGCTTCTTGTCCTCCTCCAGCTGGATGAGGCGCGCCTTGAGCATGCGCATGGCCTCCTCACGGTTGCGGAGCTGGGAGCGCTGGGTCTGGCAGGCCACGATGATACCGGTGGGAAGGTGGGTGAGACGCACGGCGGTTTCCACCTTGTTCACGTTCTGGCCGCCCTTGCCGCCGGAGCGGTAGGTGTCCATCTTCACGTCCGCGTCCTTCACCTCGATCTCGATGTCGTCGGAGATATCCGGCGTGGCGTCCAGCGAGCAGAAGGAGGTGTGGCGCTTTCCGGCGGCATCGAAGGGGCTCATGCGCACCAGGCGGTGGATGCCGCGCTCGTTCTTGAGGTAGCCGTAGGCGTACTCTCCGGCAATCTTGATGGTGACGGAGCGGATGCCGGCCTCGTCGCCATCCGTGCTTTCCATGATTTCCGTGGAGAAGCCGTGGCGTTCGCAGTAGCGCAGGTACATGCGCATGAGCATGCTGGCCCAGTCGCACGCCTCCGTGCCGCCGGCCCCGGCGTGGATGGTGATGTAGCAGCCGGCGTCATCATGCGGGCCGTTGAGCAGGGTGACGAGCTCGAACTCCTCCAGGCTCTTCACCCAGGCATCGTACTCGGACTTGGCCTCGGCGGCCATCTCCGGCTCCTCGGCGGCCATTTCCACGGCCACCTCCACGTCTTCCAAGCCCTTCTCCAGGGCGCGGAACTGCTCCAGGCGGCGCTTGAGCGGGTTCACCTCGTTCATGAGCGCGCGTGCGCTCTCCTGGTTGTCCCAAAAGTCCGGCGCGCTCATGCGCTCGTCCAATTCCGCCACTTTGCGTTCAATGGCGGCCAGGTCAAAGATAGCTCCCGAGCTCGGAAAGACGGCTGCGCATGGCCTCCGTGTCGAGCGCCGAGAGATCAACGTTGTTGGTCTGGTTTTCCATACGCGCGCAGTATACAGGCGCGCGGCGGGAATGTCAAACGCCGGGGCGTGTGTCCCCACACTTTTTCGGGAGGCGCTATTTCTTGACGGGCTGGGGAGGCGTGGCGGCAGGGTGGGGCTGCTGGTCCGGCGCGGGGCGGTGGATGACGGTTTCGCCGGGTTTGGCCTGGTTGGCGCGGTCGCGCGCCACCTGTTCAAAGTACTCCGGGTCCATCATCCAGTGGAATTCGTTGTAGGCCTGGTTTTCCGCGGCCTTGGCGCGGCGGAACTGGTCCTGTGCCTGGTCGCGCTCCTGCTCCAGGTGGTAGAGCTCCAGCAGGGGGTTGAGCACCAGGAGCGAGGTGAGGAAGGCCACCAGCACCAGCAGGATGACACCGGCCACCACAATGAGGCCGGAAATGCCGTGCTGGCGGCTTTGGCGCTGCTCCTCCCGCTCGTCCAGGCTTCTGCGGGCGGAGTGGATGGGGGGCAGGGTCATGGGTGGTGGGGGGGGCGGTTGGGGGTTAGCGCTCTGCAAAGGGGACAAAGCGGCCGCGGCGCGCCAGCAGGAGCGTGTGCATGCGCGTCTGCTTGCCCTTGGAGGAGGCCGGCACGGCGGAGAAGCTTGTCTCAAACCCGGCGCGGCCCAGGGTGCCCTCCAGGCGCTTGTCGCGCTTGGCGAGGGTGATGGCCAGCAGGCTGCCGCCCTTGAGCGCGTTGAAATACGCCTGGGCGTCCGCCAGGTTCATCTCACACCGGGCAAAGCTGTGGCGCAGCAGAATGGCGTGCAGGGAGC
This sequence comes from Akkermansia sp., assembly GCA_030523775.1. Taxonomy (GTDB): domain Bacteria; phylum Verrucomicrobiota; class Verrucomicrobiia; order Verrucomicrobiales; family Akkermansiaceae; genus Akkermansia. Next base: position 46,748 of record JAUNHW010000013.1, on the reverse strand, counting down.
CCGTGCGCTTGCGGCACAGGTCTGCCGCGTGGGCGGTCTCCACGGATACGCGCGGGTCGTCCAGCGCGGCCTTGTTTTCGCTGTGTTCGCGGTTCCAGGCCACAATCTGCTCCACGGGCTCAGCCACAATGAAGCGCGCCTTCTCCTTGGGGAGGCACTGCATGGCGCGCGCCAGGCCGTAGCCCAGGCCCAGGCCGACCACCAGGATTTGTGGCTGGCCGGCGCGGGTGATGGGAGAGGTGGCGATTTCCGCCATGCTTTCCTCGCTTCCGTGGGTGAAGCTGGAGGCGCAGGGCAGGCCGTCGCGCTGCAGGCTCAGCTCGCCATCGCGCTCCCAGAGCTCCCACAGGCTTCCATCGTCCGTCTGCGTTTCACCCAGCTTGTTGAGCGGCTTCATACGTTCTGGGAATGGGGGCGGTGCGCGGCCTTACATGTTCACCTGGTAGAGGGCCTTGTTGGTGCGGGGGTCCACAATGGCGAAAGCCTCGCGGTGGATGGAGGGATCGCTGCGGAAGATGAGGCGGCCGGTGCACTGGCGCTCCAGCTCCACGAGCAGCTTGGCGTCCTCGTTCTTGAAGCGTGAGAGCACATCGCTGTTGACCACCACCACCATGTCGCCCACCTTGTCGTGGAAGCGTGTGATGGTGGCCTTGAGCTGGCGCTGGATTTCCACGCTCATGGTCATCACGCTCTTGATGCGGCCGCGGCCGTGGCAGTACGGGCAGTGGTCGTTCACGAAATCCAGCAGGGATTCGTTGATGCGCTGGCGCGTCATCTCCATGAGCCCGATGGGCGTGATCTGCATCACCTGCGTCTTGGCCTTGTCTCGCTTCAGCGCTTCCTTCATGGTCTTGTACACGGCCATCTGGTCCTTGCGGTGGCGCATGTCGATGAAGTCCACCACCACCAGGCCGCCGATGTTGCGCAGGCGCAGCTGGCGGGCAATCTCGCGGGCGGATTCCAGGTTGGTTTCCAGGATGGTCTTGTCCAGGTCCTTGTTGCCCTTGTTGCGGCCGGTGTTGATATCGATGGCGATGAGGGCCTCCGTCTCGTCGATGACGAGATACCCGCCGCAGGGCAGGAGCACCTGGCGCTGGAAGGCTTCCTTAATCTGCTTCTCCACGCCCAGTTCCTCGAAGATGGGTTGCTGGCAGGGCAGGTACTGGATGCGGCGCTTGGCGCGGCGGGAAATCCTGCCGGCTATGTCCTGCATGCGCTCGGTGGTCTCCTTGTTGTCGCACACAATGTAGTCCACGTTGTCCGTCAGGAAATCGCGTGCGGTGCGCTCCACCAAGTCCGGCTCGCGGTACACGCAGGTGGCGGTGTGCTGGGTGTTGAACTTCTCCTCCACGCCGCGCCACTGCTCCAGCAGCATGGCCAGGTCTCGCACAAAGTGGCGGTAGCGCTGCCCCTGCGCCACCGTGCGCATGATGATGCCCATGCCGTCCGGCACGTTGAGCTTCTGCACTATCTGGCGCAGCCGCTGGCGCTCCTTCGGGTCGTCTATCTTGCGGGAGATGCCGAACTGGTCCGTGAAGGGCATGAGCACAATGTAGCGCCCTGCCAGGGAGATGTTGGTAGTTACGCGCGGGCCCTTGGAGCTGATGGGGCCCTTGGTGACCTGCACCATGATATCGGAGCCGATGGGGTAGATGTCCGGTATGTCCTTGCTGGTGATTTTCTTCTGCTGCTTGCGGGGGCGGCCCTCCTTCTGGATTTCCTCCAGAGAGGAATCGAGAGCCAGGGGGAGAGCATCCCAGAAGTGGAGGAATGCGTTCTTCTCATAGCCGATGTCCACGAACATGGCCTTGAGGCCGGGTTCGATGTTCTTGACACGGCCCTTGAAGATGCCGCCCACGATATTTTCCTCACCCTCGCGCTCAATGCTGTATTCCTCCAGCACGCCGTCTTCCAGCAGGGCTGCGCGGCGCTCGAGTTTCTCGGCATTGATCACGATGGTGGTTCCCTCCTTCGGGTTGCATTGGCCGAACCCGAAGAGGTGCTTCACTGTGTTAATCATTTTGGAAATAAAAGACAAGGTTATATGTTTGGGTTGGTGTTTCACCGCGCAGCGGGCGGGATTGCCCCTCCGCGGCCCGGGGGCGGCTAATCGTACGTGTCGAACACCGCCTCCGATTCCTGCAGAAACCTGCCGGTTCCTTCCGCCACCGCGCTCAGCGGGTCCTCGGCTATCAGAATCGGCAACTGCGTTTCCTCATGCAGCAAATCCGCAATGCCCCTTATCAGAGCGCCGCCTCCGGCCACTACGATGCCTCGGTCGTACAAGTCGCTCGCCAACTCCGGCGGGCAGTGGTCCAGCGTCTGCCTCACGGCATTGAGAATGATCTCGAACTTATCCTTCAGCGCCTCGCGGATTTCCTCGGAGCGCACGGTCACGGTCTTCGGCAGGCCGCTCCCGCGGTCGCGTCCCTTCACCTCCATCTGCAGCTCCTGCTGCAGCGGGTGTGCAGAGCCGACCCGGATTTTGATTTCCTCCGCCGTGCGCGGCCCCACAAGCAGGTTGTGGGCGGAGAGCATGTGGCGGGTGATGGAATCGTCCAGCGCATCGCCGCCGCACTTTTCAGATTGGCTGTAGACGATGCCGGAAAGGGAGATGATGGCGACCTCGGTGGTGCCGCCACCGATATCGACAATCATGTTGCCCACGGGTTCGGAGACGGGGAGGCCGACCCCGAGAGCGGCGGCCATGGGCTCCTCCACCAGGCGCACGCGGCTGGCGCCGGCGTTGTAGGCGGAAACCTCAATGGCGTGGCGCTCCACCTCCGTAATGCCGGAGGGGTGGGCTATAAGCACGCGCGGCCCGCGCAGGCTGCGCCTCTGCCGGGCTTTCTTGATGAAGTAGTTGAGCATCTGGTGCGCCACCACAAAGTCCGCTATCACGCCTTCCTTGAGCGGCCGGATGGCCACCACGCTCCCCGGCGTGCGGCCCACCATGCGCTTGGCCTCCTCTCCCACGGCCTTCACCTGGTCGCCCTGCATGGCCACCACGGAAGGCTCGCGCAGCACTATGCCCTGGTCCTTGATATAGACCAGCGTGTTGGCCGTGCCAAGATCTATGCCTATGTCGTATGTGAACAACCGGCCTAGGTTCTTGAAAAAACTGAGCATGGAAAATCTTTCTTGTAAGGCTTGCCGCGGGCTTCGTTGCATGCCGCGCCCGCTGCGGTTCGCGCACGGCGGCGCGGGTGCATAACGCCCGCGCATTATACACCTGCGCGCATATTTTAGGGATTCGGCTCCGCCGTGTCAACCCTTTTTGTGCGGCATGCTCGCTCTTTGCCAACTGCCACATGCGGCAATTTGCCGCATGTGGCAGTGAAACACGCGGGAGAAATGAAAATAATGATATGATTTGCGATTTGAAAATTCGCGCGCCTATGGCGCGGAGAGGGGTGGGCGCAAGGCGCGGGATGGACGGAGGGAGATGATTGGGCGGGAGCGTGTAGCCACCCCGCACAAGGCGGGGTTCCAGTGCCGAGATGTTTGGGCACGGGTGACCCCACGCCCTTTCGGACGTGGCTAAATTTGAGTCGCCATCAGGATGGCTCCGAATGAACGGTGCGCGGGGAGAGAATCAAATTTTATACGCCTCCTGCAATTCAATTTCGCCGGCCGCCATTTTGTGTATGCGTACCATTCTTTCGAATTCTCGCGCCGCGCTCTCGCGGGCGTGGTGCGCCTCCTGATTCTGGATATAGCGCACAACATCCGTGCGGATGGAAGCGCTCACGGAAAAATACCCGTAGCCCTCCTGCCATGCAAAATCCGCATAATACCTGTTGACTCCCTTGAGCCAGCGGGATGAATTGGCCTTGATTGCGCCTACGAGTGCAGATGGCGCCTTGTCTACGGGAAAGTTGCCGATGAAATGAATGTGGTCGGCCACGCCGCCGACTACGGGGCTGTGTATCCTGTAATCCCTGGCCAAGGTTGCTATGTAGGCATGCAGCCGGGCAAGATCCGATTCCCTGATTGTGCGTCTACCCGTGTGAAAAACAACGTGCGCGAGAATGATGTGGTACGAATGCCCCATGCCCGCATCTTACCAAAAGGGCAACGATGCGTCAACTATGCAATGCAGCGCCTTTCATACGCGAAATCATTGTATCGCGATAGCGTTCCCCGCGGCAGCGGGTCCGCCGGAACGCGCCGCATGGCGCGCTAGACTAGCCATTTCAATGGCGACTCAAATATAGCCACGTCCGAAAGGGCGTGGGGTCACCCGCGTCCAAACGTCTCGGCACTGGAACCCGCCCGACGGGGCGGGTGAATGACGTCTCCCGTCCAACCATCTCTGGCCGTCATCCCGCGCCTTGCGTCACCCCGCGCCGCAGGCGCGCTAACTCAATCCCAATCCTCCTCTCCTTCCCATTGCGAAAAGGCCCGCCCGGCGTATGCCGGACGGGCCTTGAAAACCCTTGATGGGCTGGGCTTATCAGAACCTGTAGTTCACGCCGGCGTGGCCGCCCACGTAGGTGCGGTCGTCGGAGAACTCGAAGTTCACACCGGCAGTACCGGAGAAGTGCCGTGTGAAGGGCACCAGCACATCTGCGCCGAGCTCACCGTAGAGCGGTGTGCGCTTCATGCTGCGCGTCTTCCAGGTGACCTCCGGGGAATCCACGAAGTGGTTCTCGGCGGTGGCGCGGTGCTCGCTGAACTCGCCGTGCACGGAGAGATCCACGGAGAACACGCCGGCCTGGCGGTTGAAGGACGTGAAGGTGTGGGAGTACGCCACGCCGAGCGCGGCATCCGCCTGCACAAAGTCCTCATAGTCCGTCTTCACGCTGGCATCGCCCTGTCCCTTCTCGGTGAGCGTGTCGATGCGCTGCAGGGCCACATCCACGGCCAGGTACGGGGTGATGGCGCTCACCTGGTTGATGGCGTAGTCTCGGCTGATCTGGTAACCGAAGTTCCAGGACATGCCGTCGGCATCACCGGTGCTCAAGCCGTCATAGGTGTGTCCCTTGGCGGCGATGCGCGTGCCTCGCTTCACATCCGTGGTGTAGGAGGACAGGCCCATGCTGAAGCGGTGGGTGTACTTGCCGGTGCGGCCCACGGCGTAGAGGTCGCCGCTGATGACATCGGCATCCGCGCGGGTGGCGGAGGTGCGTGCGATGGACTTCTGGTAGCCCGCGCTCAGGCCCACGGCCCACTTGCAGTTCACGGCGTAGTCACCGCCGATGATGGCACCCTGGTAGGAGTGGGTGTACTTGCCCATGTTGTTGTCACCGCCGATGTGGTCGTAGCCCCCGGTGTAGGCGGCCCACACGTTGCCCCTGCCCTTGTAGTCCTTGCGGCACACGGGCGCGGCCATGTGGTCGCGCAGGGTGCTCAGGTGGTGGCGGGAGGCATCCATCATCATGTTGGGCACGATGAGGTTGGCCGCGGCAGACACGCTCAGCACGCCGGCCTTGGCATCGGCACCGCTGCGGGTGTAGTCCAGCGCGTCCAGGATGTGGTCCAGGTTGCTGGTGGATTCCGCCAGCGTGCCGGGGCGGTGGTCCGCGGCGGCGTCCAGCGGCATGATGATCTCACGCACAGCGTTCACGTTGGCGTTGCTGGCATCAACGGCCTTGTAGTTCTCGCTCACCACCAGGTCCACGCCGTTGGCGTTGTGCTCCAGGTGCATGTTGCGGGTCTGCAGCTTGCGGGTGGTGAGGGCACCGTGGGCATCCCGCACCATGTCGTAGACCACGTCCTCGTTGAAGGCGCTATCCACGTTGCCGGTCACAATGGAGAAGCGGGCACCGTCATTCAGCGTCTCCACACCATTGGAGTGGGCCTTCACGCTGGCGCCGTTGGCGAGCACGCTGCCGGACACGGTGATGTTATCGGAGACCATGGCCCCGTTCTCATCCGTGGCGGCGAGCACATCGTAGGTGGTGCCGGAGGTCAGGTTCAGGCTGGTGGCGGTGGCGGTGTTGCCCTTCTCCACGGCGGTCAGCTGGATATGGGAGCCGTCCGTGGTGTTCACGTTGCCCAGGTGCGCGCCCTGGCCACCCGCTATGGTGTACAGGGAGCTGCCTTCCGTCAGGTTGATGACGGCATCCTCGCCCACGCCCTCGCAGGCGATGTTGATGGCCTGCTCGTTGTCGCGCACCAGGTTGATGGTGCCGTTGAAGGCGGTGGCGTCGTGGTAGAGCGTCAGGTTTTCATCATTGGCGGTCACGGAACCCGTGCCGGCGAGCTTGCCGTTGAACACGTCCACCGTGCCCTGGTACAGCTGCACATCCGCGCCCTCCGCCACGTTGATGACGCCCTCATCGCCCTCCTCCGGGGGAAGAACGTTGAGGATGGTGTCGGAGATTTCCACGCGGTTCTTGAGCACGATGTCGCTGCCCTTGGTGGTGATATCCGTCCCGGTGTTGTGCTTGAGCTCGGCGTTGTCGAGGATGATGTCACCGTCGGCGCGCACATTGGCTCCTTCCACCTCGGCCAGCGCGGCGGCCAGGCCCTGGATGGTCACGTCGCCCGTGGCGCTCACGGTGGCGCCACCCGCGATGCGGATGGTATCGCCTTCCTCGGCTGCGACAATCTCGATATCGCCGTTCGCCATCAGGTGGGCGTTCGCCCCGCTGATGTCATGGGAACCGGTCACCTTCCAGTCGGCTGCAATGTCCTTTGTCGGGTCGCTGTCGTCCTTCACGCCCGCCTCCACGACACCGTGGATGGTCTCCTTGGCACCGGTGAGCTCCACGTCGCCGGTGTGCAGGGTGGCTTCCGGGCCCACCGTCAGTTCCTCCACCTTCAGCACAGAGGTCTCGCCCTCCGGCAGGTCCTCCGTGGCCACGTTCACCGTCATCTGCGAGGTGCCCACGACTGCCAGTGCCTTTGCCACTGCTTGGGTGCCCACGGTGACAGTGCTGGCACCGGAGACGGAGATGTTCCCGTTGGTGGCCTCCTGGGTGTCCAGCACCTCCACAATGGAGTTGGCAATCTCGATGTCCTTGGCAGCGGTCTGGTTGCCTCCCACATGCACCTCGCTCGGGGTCTGGCTATCCGCGGCGGAGGTGATGGAGATGGAGCCTTCCAGGGAGGTCTGGTCACCATAGATGGTGGCAGAGGAATCCGCAATGGTGATGTCGCCCTTTGCGGTCTGGTTGCCGCCGGCCTGCGCCTCGTTGGGAAGGGCCTGGGCGAGACGGAGACGCTCCTCGCTTGAGATGTCGCCCGGCTCTATTATTCCAATGTAAATTGTTTCTTTCGGATCTATTTTGTAATTTGGGTTGTCAATGACATGGCCAACTTGGCTGCCGGCGGTGCCCACGGTGACGGTGCTGCCGCCGGTGATGGTGATGGCGCCCTCCAGGGAGGTTTGGCTGTTCAACACGTTCACCGTGGAGGCATCGATGGTGATGTCGCCCTTCGCGGTCTGGTTGCCGCCGGTCTGCGCATCGTTCGCGGTCACAAGAATCGCCCCGTTGGCACCCCTGGTTCCGTATATGGCGGTGGAAGCAGCCTCTTTGAGCGCCTCAAGGCTCGCGACCACGCACCCCTTTACGATGAAGGTGTTAAAGGTGAGGTACTCGCCCACGGGGTCGGGGTAGTCGGCAACCACGGTCATCCGGGAGGAGCCCACGGTGACGTTGCTGCCGCCGGTGATGGTGATGGCGCCGTTGGTGGCCTCCTGGTCGCGCAGCACCTCCACAATGGAGTTGGCAATCTGGAGGTCCTTGCCGGCGGACTGCGTGCCGCCGACGAGCTCTCCCGTCTCCTCGTCCACATGACCCACGGTGACCTTGCTGGCGGAGTCGATGACGAGGTTCTTGCCGGAGGTCTGGTTGCCGCCCACATTCAGGGTGGAGGAGTGGATTTCCGCCCTGCCGACGGCGGACTGGTCACCCGCCACGTCCACCTTGGAGGAGGATGTGGTGAGGTTCTTGCCGGAAGTCTGGTTGCCGCCCACGGTGAGGGTGGTGCCGTCGATGCTCATGGAATCGGTTTCCGTGGCCTGGTTGCCGCCGACGGTGATGTTGGCGCCGGCAATGTCCATGACGAGGTTGGCGCGCATGTCGCCGCCCACGGTGATGCGCGGGTCTTCACCGTTGTAGTTGCGGACGAAGATGCTGCCGTTGGAGCTGGTCATGTCCTCCTCCACGGAGATGGTGGTGTCGGTTGTTCCCGTGCCGTCCAGGCGGATGAATTCCGTGCCGTCCAGGGACACTGCTTTCACGGTGGCGCCGTTGGCGGTGAGGCCGTGGATGTTGACGGCGCCTTCCTCCGCCTCGATGGACGAGGTGGCATCCGCCGCCACGTACTGGCCGATGGTGATGTCGCCGTTATCGCTCACGATGTGGGAATTGGTGAGCTGCAGCACGGCAGGGGAGGTCGCGCCCTGGGCGATGGTGATATCGTCGTCCGCCGAGATGTTGGAGTTGACGAGGATGGCGTCGGCGGCCTGTTCGATAGTCACCTCACCGTTCCAGGCATCGATGTTGAGGCCGTCGTTGTCGGAAAGCTTCCCGATGGTGATGTTGTCGCCCGCTGTGATGCTGTTGCCTTTGGCCATCCCCTTTTCGTCGTTCTGGCTGCGGCCCAGTGCGCCGCCGACGTGAATGTCGCCGTCGTAGATGGTCAGGTCGTTGTTGTTGCCGGAGATGTTTTTGTCAACCCAAATGCCTGCGGCATCCTCGCTGCGGACAAAGAGACTGTTGCCGTTGCCGGTAATCGAGCCGTTCACCAGGATGGTGTTGCAGGAGGGATCCACCGTCTGGTTATGCACAGCGCTGCCGAGCGCGGCTAAAGTGTTGCCGTCGCTGATGATGTCGCCCATCACATAGACGGCGTCGGCCTTGATGTTGTTGGAATCGGGTCCGAAGCCAAAGAAGTTGCCGTTGCCGTGCATCACCATCTGCGGCTCTTCGGGAGTTCCCTCGTTCACCAACAGTCCGATGCCGCTCAGGGTGATGGTGCAGCCGTTGTCCACGATGTACTGGGTGCCCTTGCTCGCAACGGCATCGGTAATCACCAGGTTCTGGTTCGGCAGCGCGTGCACATAGCCCTTGCTGCCGGTCACATTGGAGGTAATCTTGCTGGCGTTCAGATGGGCGCCGTCGGACACATTCACGCCACCGGCCGCAGACACGGTGCCCGTTGCCGTCACCTCCGCGCCGGAACCGCTGACAAGCAGCTCGCCCGTGCTGTCGTAGTCATCCTCGCCGGGATTCCAAAGATTCTTTACGGAGACGGAGATGTCCTTTGCAGTCAATTGTCCGCTGGTAACCTTGATTTCGCCTGCCGAAACCTTGTTTCCCACGGTCACCTGGCTGCTGTCGCTGATGGTGATGGTGCCGTCTGCGCTGATGTTGGTGGTCACCTCTAGCACGGCCTCACCTTTCACGTTGATGTTGCCGTTGCTCCATGAGTAGGAGTAGCCGTACTCGTCGTGGGAATCGTGGTCGTGCCAATCATCGAGGTTGAAGTTGGTGTTATTGGCTTTGCCCTGGTCGGCCGTGATGGAATGGACGATGTACTTGCCCGTACGATAGTCCGGCTCCACCCAGATTCCCGTGTCAGCGCCTTTGCGGTCGGTGAAGTGGGACGGGATGGATATGACGTTGTAGTCGTGGCACCAGTGGTCCACGGTGCCCAGCGAGGGGTCTGTGCCGCTAAAGGTCAGGTCCGTGTAGCCGGTGGAGTGCTTGTTGTTTCCAAAGGTCGTCTCGCCGTAGCCATCGGACCAGTTGATGACATCCAGCGCGTAATCCACATCCACAGCGTAGGTGGTGGAGGCAATGGAGACGGTGGCGAAAAGGGCTGCGAGCAGCGCCTTTCTCAATGATGCAGGTATGTGTGTTTTCATACTTTTGAGTTAATAGGAGTGATGTATCTGTGCGGTCTGATTGCGACCAAGGGCATCTTATTGCATCCGCCCCTGCCTTGCAAGGTGAAAATCAAACTGTTTTGGCAATTATGGGTAGGGGAGGGGCAGAGATATATGGGCGAGAGCGCGATGCCGCCCCGCCGCATGGCGGGGTGACTGGACCTGCACCTTTGCGTTCCCCCCACTGGCCGCGCGCGCGGAGCGCGCACTAACCCATTCCTAATTGATTTCTCCCCCTTGCCCTGCAAAATCAAAACGCAACCATCAGTGCACATGTCTGCACCCGCAGACGCACCTTGACGCGGCGGGGGCGTGCTGGTAAGATGGAGGCGATATGACAGAACACCCGTTTTTGGAGGACACGCTGAATGTGGCGTGGAGCAGGCTGACACCGGAAAGGGCGCGCAGTGACATCCGCCTGGCCATTGAGCGCGCCAAGGCCGCGGTGGAGGCAATCTGCGCGGTGGAGGAACCCACATACGGCAACACCTTTGCCGCGCTGGAGGAATCCGGCGCGGAGCTCATGCGCGGCTGGCTGCGCCTGAACCACCTGCGCTCGGTGATGGATTCCCCCGCCATCCGCGAGGTCATCACCGAGCTCATGCCGGAAGTGGTGGCGCACTCCACCAGCGTGGCTCTCAACCCCCGCCTGTACGCCGTGCTGAAAAAAGCCTCCGAGCAGCCCTGGGCGGAAGAGGTTTCGCCAGTGAAACAACGGTTTATCAGTGAAACGCTGGCAGATTTCCGCGAGAGCGGCGCAGAGCTGGACGATGAGCAAAAGCAACGCTTTGCAGAGATTTCCACGGAGCTGGCGCAGGCATCCCAGCAGTTTGGGGAGCGCGTGCTGGACGCCACCAACGCCTGGGAGTACGTGACCGCGGATGCGGCGGAGCTGGCGGGCCTGCCGGAATCCGCGCGCGAGAACGCGCGGCACGATGCCCTGGCCAAGGGCTACGGCACGGAAGAGGCGCCGCAATGGCGCTTCACCCTGCAGTTTACCTCCGTGCAGCCCGTGCTCACCTTTGCGGACAACGCGGCGCTGCGCGAGCGCGTGTGGCGCGCCAAGAACGCCATCGGCACCGGGGAGCACGACACCGCGCCGCTCATCCAGAGCATCCTGGAGCTGCGCGCGGAAAAAGCGCAGATGCTCGGCTACAACTGTTGCGCGGACTACGTGACCAGCCGCCGCATGGCCGGCAGCGGCAAGGCCGCCCTGCAGTTCATCGACAACCTGCACGACGAGGTGAAGGAAGCCTTTGTGGCGGAGCAGGAAGCCATACGCCAATTCGCGGAAGAGCAGAGCGGGCAGAAAATCCCCGTGATGAACCCGTGGGACGTGGCCTACTGGAGCGAGAAGCGCCGCAAGGCCCTGTACGATTTCGACACGGAGAGCCTGCGCCCGTACTACTCCATGCAGAACGTGCTGGAGGGCATGTTCTCCATCTACGCCGGGCTGTACGGCATACGCTTCACCCAGCGGCCCACCGTGTGCCTGAAAGACGGGGAATCCCCCGCGCCGGGCCAGGTGGAGGTGTGGCACCCGGAGGTGCTGTTCTTCGAGGTGCACGACGAGGCCACCGGCGAGCACCTGGGCTCGTTCTACACGGATTGGCACCCGCGGGACTCCAAGCGAGCCGGCGCGTGGATGGAGGCGCTCTCCACCGGCCTGCCCCCGCAGGACGGCCACGCGCGCATCCCGCACCTGGCGTTCATGTGCGGCAATCTCTCCAAGCCCGTGGGCGGCAAACCCGCCCTGCTCACCCACATGGAGGTGGAAACCGTGTTCCACGAATTCGGCCACCTGATGCACCAAATCCTCAGCAACGTGGAGGTGCGCTCCCTGGGCGGCTGCAACACCGCCTGGGATTTCGTGGAGCTGCCCAGCCAAATCAACGAGAACTGGACCTGGCAGCCGGAGGCCATCGACCGCTACGCCCGCCACTGGGAAACAGGCGAGCTCATGCCCGCCGGGCTCAAGGAGAAAATGCTCGCCGCGCGCAACTACGGCGCAGCCTCCTTCTTCATGCGCCAGCTCTGCTTCGGCAAGCTGGACCTGGAGCTCCACACCCACACCGAACGCTTCCTGGGCGCCGATTTGGAGGAATCCGACCGCGAAATCCTGGCAGACTACCGCGTGCCCGCCACGGAAACGGGCTACACCATGCTGCGCGCCTTCTCCCACATCTTCGACGGCGGATACGAGGCCGGATACTACTCCTACAAATGGGCGGAGGTGCTGGAGGCGGACGCCTTCTCCCGCTTTGCGGAAGAGGGCATCTTCAACCCGGCGACCGGGCGTGATTTCCGCCGCTGCATCCTCTCCCAGGGCAACGCCCAGCCCGCCGCAGAGCTTTTCCGCTCCTTCATGCACCGCGACCCCGACAGCTCCGCCCTGCTGAAGCGCTGCGGCATCCGCTAACCCCCGCGCACCATGGAAGACATACCAGAGTTCACCACCGTGGAATCCGTGTACGTGCGCGGGCGCAACTGCCTGCTGCTGCAGGCGGATTTTTCCCCGCTCTTCGTGGACTACTACCTGCACCTGCAGAAACACGGCCTGCGCAACGAGCAGCAGGAGGATTTCACCCTCAAGCAGCTGCTCGCCCTCTTCACCCTCCACCTCACCGCACGCCCCTGGCAGGAATACCACGCCTGGACCTTCAACGTGCGCTCCCCGCGCCTCGCCAACTACTTCGTCTCCGGCGCCGCCACTGATGAATCAGTCGTCGGCCGCGCCTTCCGCGAAAACGTGCGCGAGCCGGAACGCGACATGCTCTACGCTCAAATCATCCGCCAGGGCAGGGACCCCCAAACCTCCGCCATCTCCCTGGAGGGCTCCCGCGCAGAGGACTGGGTGGAGTGCTTCTACCGCCAGAGCGAACAGCGCGCCGCGCGCGCGTTCGACCTCGGCAACGACCGCTACGCCCTGCTCACCGCCCAGCCGGATGCCGACCACGACTGGCTCTCCGAGCTGACCGCGCAGCAGGTCGCCGCCATCCCGGAAACAGAGGAAACCAAGCGCCTGGAGACCCGCCGCTTCCAGTTCCGCTGCGGCTGCACCCTGGAGAGGCTCCTGCCCGTCATCCGCAGCCTCAAGAAGGACTTTGCAGATGAAATCTCCGAGCAGGGCTTCATAGAGGCCAACTGCCCGCGCTGCGGCGCAAAGTACAAAATCACCGCCCAGATGGTGCAGTGATTCCCGGCGGGCGCCAGGCGCGCACGACATGTGTCCCAATGGTTGAGTTTTGATTCACTGCCGTCCCATAGCGCTCCGATAGCGGAGCGCTAACCCGCATGGTTGCGGGGAGAGTGATGGGAAAATCGAAAAAGTGGGGGAATTTGCGGTGGGTGTGAACGCAGTGCGCGTATCGACGGTTCCGGGACATGCGTGCGGGTGCAGGTCCTGTCACCCCGCCATATGGCGGGGTGCGGAGCCGAAACATTTGTGCCGGGGTCAATCCCCACGTTGACACGTGGGGCGAATTGAAAGGAAGCACCCCCCTGAACGGCGGGGTGCAAAGTTAGCGTGCCCTTCGGGCGCGTTTCCAATACAATGCTCCGCATGCGCGGGGCAAACGCAAGCGCAGGTTTGCGCAGCCAACGTGCAAATCGCAGCATGCTTTTCATGACGGTGCGCTGTGTTGCGCGCGAGCGCATGGTTGCATCGCGCGCGACGCGCGCGCTCCCTTTGCACCCCGCCGAATGGGGGGTGCTTCCAAAAATTCGCCCCACGTGTCAACGTGGGGATTGTCCCCCATCCAAACCTCCCAGCCGCAAACCCCGCCTAGTCACGCCGTTGCATAGCGAAGGCGGACGAATGGCGGGGTGGTTGGACCTGTCCCCTCCCACATGTTTCCCGAAGGCCACGGCGAAGCTTTAGCGAAGACGGGTGGCCGTCATTACTGCCAAATTTTGAAGAGGGGGGGGCTTCCTTTTTCATGAAATTCCCCACCTCTTGCCCATCAATGCCTTGTAAAATCAAAATGCAACCATTGGGACACACATGTGCCTCTGCGCACGCGCCCTCATTTTTGGCTTGCATGAGGAAAGGGTGGCGGGGTAGAATACCTAGCGCCTGAAACGGCATCATCCGCACCATGAAAACGCTTGTCATCGCCCGCCACGGCAACACCTTCCGCCAGGGGGAAACCCCCACCCGCGTGGGCTCCCGCACAGATTTGGAGCTGGTGGAGGAGCAGCGCGGCCGCGGTATCGGCCTGTACCTCAAAAAGCTGGGGCTCACCCCCACGCGCATCCTGGCCGCGCCGCTCAAACGCACCATGCGCACCGCGGAACTGGCCGCGGAGGAGCTGGGCAACCCCTGCCCCGTGCTGGCGGATGCTCGCTTCATCGAGGTGGACTACGGGCCGGACGAGAACCGCACGGAGGAGCAGGTGATGGACCGCCTGGGCCGTGCCGCCGCCGCGGCCGCCGGGCGGGATGCCGCCGCGCTCTCCGCAGACGAGCTGCAGGGGCTGGGCGCCGCCGCCATTGACCTGTGGAACGCCCGCGCCGTGGTGCCGGACGGCTGGAAGGTGGATGTGCCGCGCATCATCGCCAACTGGCGCGAGCTGGCCGCGGAAGTGGCGGAGGGAGAGGTGCTGCTCTGCGTCTCCAGCAACGGCACCATACGCTTTGCCCCGCATATCACCGGGGACTACGACGGTTTCTGCGCCGCGCACGACATCAAGGTGCCCACGGGCGGCGTGTGCATCTTCACCAGCGCGGACGGCGCCGCGTGGACCTGCTCCGAGTGGGGCACCAAGGCTTTCAAACAAATCTAACCAAACCCAATCGACAATATGGAAATCAACAAACTCACACCCGCATGGGTGCAGGAATTCAAGGCGTTCGCCCTCAAGGGCAACGTGGTGGACATGGCCGTCGGCGTCATCATCGGCGGTGCGTTCGGCAAGATTGTCACCTCCCTGGTGAATGATGTCATCATGCCGGCCATCCTGCTGATCACGCCCGCCGGCAAGCTGGACGACCTGGCCTGGAACGGCATCAAGTACGGCACGTTCTGCCAGACCATCATAGACTTCCTCATCATCTCGCTCTCCATCTTCTTCGCCATCCGCGTCATCTGCAAGCTGCGCGCCAAGGACAAGGAGGAGCCCAAGGAGGAAGCCCCCGCCCCCACCCCGGAAGACATTCAACTGCTGCGCGAAATCCGTGATGCGCTGCGTAAATAGGCGCCCCGCGGGTTTGCATGCCGTCCATCCGCACAGAGGGTAGGGAGAACGTGCCGGCACGCCCGGCGTTCTTCATTCCCAACCGCATCCCCGGCCTGGAGGTTCTGCAGGAATTGGAAAACCTGCTGGGCGGCCCGCAGCGCGTGGCCTGGCTGGTGGAGGAAACGCACCTGCCCACCGGCGAGGTGATGGATTACCTGCGCCGGAGCCGCGCCGCCGGAATCATGGGTTCCCTGGCGCGGCAGAGCGGCATCATGCTCGCGGAGCAGGTGCACGATATGCTGGGCAGCGGCCGCCACGTGGTGCTGCTCACCGGCCCGCGCGACACGGACGACGGCGCCACGCTCAGCGATGTTCCCGGCCGCCTGCTCTCCCACATGGACGGCAGCACGCTGGACACCGTGCCCGTGTACGTGGGCATGTTCAACGAGGGGCTGGAGAACGCCGTTGCCACGCAGCTACCCTGCGGTGAAACCAGGCTGCGCATCATGCAGCCCATCCGCGGGCGTGGCGCGCAGAGCGCCCGCGTGCTGGAAGCGTGGATGGAAGCCGCGGCGGATATGTTCGCGGACCTGCCGCTGCCGGAAGACTGCTCGCTGGCGCGCATGCTCGTCACCAGCCTGCAGGCGCACGCGGAGGCGAAAATCATCGACGGCATAGACGATTCCGAACTGCCGTACCCCAACCTGCTGGCCGTCTCCCTGATGCTGGCGCGGCACCTGCGCCGCAACATCACCCACAAGCGGCTGGGCATCATCCTGCCGCCCGGCAAGCGCGCCGCCATTGCAAACCTGGCCTGCCTGCTCGCCGGCATCACCCCGGTGAACATCAACTACACCGCCGCGCCGGAAATTGTGCGCGAGATGATGCTTCAGGCCCACGTGACCCGCTTTATCACGGAAACACGCTTCGTGACCCTGCAAAGCGGGTTCGACTGGCCTCCCACGCGGGACCTCGTCTACATAGACGAAACGCTGGAGGAGCTGGGCGGCGGCCGCCTGCGCGTGTGGCGCCTCCTGGTGCACCACCTGCGCACGGACCAGCTGCTGCGCTTGCTGCGCCTGCCCGCCCGCAAGCCGCACGATGAGGCGGCGCTCATCTTCAGCGGCAGCACCACCGGCGCCCCGCGCGCCATTGTGCTCACCCACCGCATGGCCTGGGCCAACCTCACGGCCCTGCAGAGCCGCATGCAGCTGCAGGCGGACAAGCCCATCCTGGCCGCGGCCCCGCTCTACTGCAGCGCCGGGCTGATACCCGGCCTGCTCATGCCGCTGCTCTACGGCCACAGCATGGTCACCTACCCCTCGCCGGAGGACGCCGGGGCGCGCCTGCGCGAGCTCATCCTGCGCCACGGCGTGCAATCCGCCATCGGCACGCCGGACACCGCGCGCGCCCTGGTGGAGGACGGCGCGGATTGCCCGCTGCTCTCCCTGAAATACCTGGTGGCCGCCGGAGGCCCCGTGCCGCCCGCACTGGCGCGCGCCGTGAAGGAACATTTGCATACCTCCCTGCTGGGCGCATACGCGCTCTCGGAGGCCGGTTCGCTGGTCTCCCTCTCACAGGACAACACCTGCACCGCCACCGCCGCCGCGCGGCAGGCCACCCCCTACCTGAAGGAGGAGGGCATAGGCGAGCCCATGCCCGGCATTGCCGTGAGCATCAGCGATCCGCGCCGCCCCTCCCACCTGCTGCCCATCAACACGCCCGGCCTGGTGTGGGTGCGCGGCGCCGCACTCACCCGCGGCTACCAGGACAACGAGGAGGCCACCATCGCCAACATACGCAACGGCTGGCTGCGCACCGGAGACCTGGGCATGGTGGATGCAGACGGCAAGCTGCACATCCTGGGCACCCGCGAGCGCTACGCCGTGGTGCACGGGGAATTCATCCCCCACGCCGCGCTGGAGAACCTGCTGCTGGAGGGATTCGGGGAAACGGATCCCGCCTCCACGGAGCGCCGCATCGCCATTGTCTCCCTCACAGACCGCGATGCGCGGGACCACCTGATCATGCTCACCACGCTGCCCCCGGAAAAGCTGCCGCCGGATATTTCCGTGCTGCGCTACGGCATCCGCAACGAGGGGTATTCCGAAAACTGGTGCCCGCACCTCATCCTCCCCGTGCCGGAAATTCCCGCCCTGCCCAACGGCCGCCTGGACTACGCCGCCGCCTGCCAGCTCGCCAAGCGAATCCTGGAACGCATGGAGTGATTGCGGGACTGGTGTCCCGATGGTTGCATTTTGATTATGCAGGGCATTGGGGCAACTAATTTGGATTAGGATTAGGAGTGAGATAGCGCGCGCTTCGCGCGGGCTTATTTTCCTTGCGGGGCGGGCCGGCAATGCGCTATACTGCACGCATGCTCAAACAGTTCTTTACATTGGCAGCGGCGGTGGCCGTTTTGGCGGCCCCGGCCTTCGGCGTGGAGTGGATGACTGACTTTGCGGCCGCGAAGGCGAAGGCCAAGGCGGAGAACAAGCTCATCCTGCTGGAGTTCACGGGGTCCGACTGGTGCGGCCACTGCATCGCCATGAAGAAAGACATCTTCGACAAGCCGGAGTTCGAGGCCTACGCCAAAGACAAGTTCGTGTGCCTGGAGGTGGACATGCCCCACAAGCCCAAATTCAGCGAGCAGCAGTTCAAGCACAACGCCGCCATCTGCGAGGAGTACGGCGTGCGCATCTACCCCACCATCCTGGTGGCAGACCACACCGGCGAGCTCGTGGGCGGCTTCTTCGGCGGCAGAAACACCTTTGAACAGGTCACCAAGCCGCTGGACGAGGCCGTGAAGGCCGGCAAGAAGCTGCGCAAGGCCGCCAAGCTCACCGGGCAGGAGCGCGCCAAGGCCCTTTTCGAGGTCTGGGTGAACGTGCCCCAGCAGTACCGCGCACACTCCCGCGCCATGCGCGAGGAAATCATCAAGCTGGACACCGCCCACCAAACCGGCATGAAAGACGAGCTGAAGGCGGAGGAGCAGATGCGCCAATTCTACGCGGAATGCAAGGTCTCGCAGGGTTCGGACGGCCTGTACGGCGTCACCAGGAAGTACGCGCCCATCGCCATGCCCCAGAACCGCCTGGACATCTGGGGGCTGCACGCCCAGATGCTCATCGTGAACGCCACCACCGTGGAGGAGGTGCTGGAGCTCAAGAAGTACATGCTCGGCCTCGCGGAGCTGGAGCCCACCTGCACCCCCAAGGATGTGGAGGACGTGAAGAGGGAGTACGCCGACCCCGAGGCCAAGCTCAAGGAGCTCATGAAGGACAGGTGAGGCACGCCACGGTTTTCGCGCCGCGCCGCGCCGCACACCGCAAAAGCCCGCCCGGCAGCACGCCGGACGGGCTTTGAATGTTTGCGGGGCTGCCGGCGCCTCAGGCCTTGAGCTCGTTGCCCAGCTCAATGATGGAGTATTCCCCCGGGCACAGCCGGTAGACAATCTGCAGCACGTTGCGGCGCGCGTTGCGGTACAGCACAAAGGGCTTGCCGGAGATTTCCAGCTCCATGATGGCGTCCTCCTTGTACATGGTGCGCAGGTCGTAGCCTTCCCGCGTGATGCGCACGGGCTTGGGGTCCTCCGGGGCGTCGATATCCACGTCCTGGTCCAGCACGTCCTCCTGGTACACGGTTTCGTCCAGCTTGCGGATGCTCTCCGAGCGGTGGGGGCGGAAATGTTTCAGCAGGCGCGTCTTGTGCTTGCGCATGCGCCGCATGATCTTGGTGATTGTTTCATCGATGGCGGCGTACAGGTCGCTGCTCACCGTAGAGGCCTGGATGGTGATGTGGTCGGCACAGAATAGCACGATTTCCGCCAACTGCCGGTCCTTCTGCACATCCACCACCACGCGCGCTTCCACGATGCGCGGGTATTCAATGTGGATGGCCTGGATCTTCTTGACGGCGAAATCATGGATGGCATCCGTCACCTCGATATGGCGACCCGTCACGGTAATGTTCGTTGCTTCACTGGACATGGTGTGTACCTTTTCTATATGTTGTTCTGTGCTTGTGGCGCGCTCAAACGCCATTTGCAATAGTCATGCTAACCCGCTTCCTCCTTTTTTGCAAGGAAAAACTTCCAACAAAGCGAAGCCCGCAACGCAAAGCCGCCCGGCTCTGGGAGAACCGGGCGGCCTTTGGGGAGTAGGGCTACTATCATCGCCAGAGCGGCGGTTGATTACGTACTGATGAGGGTTAAGGGGTGGTTGACTTCCTGCGGGTGGTACCTTTAGTGGTACCCCTGCCCCTAGACAGGACTTCGCCGACGAGCTGATAGACGAGGTCGGCAACAGACACGCCCTCGACTTCGGCACGGGCTTGCAACCACTCGGAACGGGAGTGGTCTTTGATGGCGATACGGAACGCGTCGTCATACTTCGGCAGGGCGGCGTCCAGACGGATGAGGATGGCCTTGGTGGGAGGGGTGCCGTTCTTGTCTCGCCAGTAGACTTGAAGGAGGTAGTTGTAGTTCATCTCCGCGGCCTTGGCAAGGGCACGCTTAGACACCTTCAACGCAGCACGGCGGGCTTCGATTTCGGATAGTGTGGGGATAATCATGACGGTGGAACTCTAACAAAAAATGAACATTCTGTCAAGGGGTCTTGTTATAAAAAATGATTATTTTTTTCAAGCGGCATTACACGCCTGGAAAAAAGTTTTATAAAATAAACACTTTTCTCTTGCCATGCGCACAGATTTTATATATACTCCGACCGTAGACATGAAAGAAACCCTTGTAACAATCGATAAAAACAGCCCTGTGGGCAAAGCGGCAACAGCCGCCGCGAAACACTACGGACTCGACCCGCAGGACTTTCTGGAAGCCCTCGTCAACGCCACCATCGAGCGCGTCATGCGCGAGGAACGGGAAGCCAAAGCACACGCCTAGCCATGGGAGTATTTGAGCAACAGCAAGAACAACTGGAGACCCTGACCACGATGGTGCGGGGCATCCAGCGTGCCGTTCTGGAACTAACGGCACCAGCTGTCAAGGAACGCGACACCAAGTGGGTGAAGCGCGACACGCTCATGGAGCGGTACACGCTCTCCCGCAACACCGCGCAGCGGCTCATCGATGACGGGGTGCGCGCGGGCGTGGTCAAGGTGCGCACGTTCCGCGCCCGTGGCGAGAAGCCCATGCAGCGCGTGGAAGCGGCATCGTTCGACGACTATCTTCGAAGCGGCGGCAGTCCGCTAACCTAACCCAAAGACCAAGACCAAAGACCAAGACAATGAAAGCAGCAGCAATAACCATCCTTTGCGTGATAATGGCAGCGGTGGCTACCTACCGAGCCATTAGCACGTGGAACCAGCCAGAGTACCCGTACTCGGGATTTCAACCCGACTGCCCGACATGGGAACCCTGAAAGACATAACCGAGCGCAAACGTTCGTTCCTCGTACGCGTGCAAGTGCACGGGGAGAGACACGCGAGAGCTTTCCGCTTCACGTGGCAGAACCGCAACCGCGTCTTGAAACAGGCCCTAGCCTACCGAGACAGGATGCTTTGCCAACGAAACGGAACAACCCCCTTCCCCAAAGGAAGAAACAAGAATAAGTAAAAAAACAAAGACCATGAGCACATTAGATGCAATATGCGACAGCGCGGGCGCAATCAAGCGCGCACCGCGAATCCTGATTTACGGAGCCAGCGGCGTAGGCAAGTCGACACTTGCCGCCACGTTCCCCGCTCCGTTCTTCATCGACACCGAGAAAGGCAGCTTACGCCTTGACCTGCGTTTCCGCAAGTTCGCGGACACGTACGACACCCTAGCGGGTACATTGGACGCGCTAATCAGCGCGGGCAGCACCGAGATTGAGACCATCGTCATTGACACGGTGGACTGGCTCAATGACATGGCCGAAAAGGCCGTGTGCAAGGAAAAGGGAGTCAAGAACATTGAGGATATCGGGTACAAGGCTGGGTATGAGTACATGCGCGGCAAGATGACCGAGATACTCGACAAGCTGACCGAGCTAAACAATATGGGCTATGCCATACTTCTGGTGGCACACGCCCGAGACGAACTGCTCCGTCTGCCTGGACTTGAACCGTACCGCGTGTGGAACCTGAAAATAACGGGCACCCAGAAACAGTCCACCCAGACCGCCGAGAAGATTCGCGAATGGTGCGACGAGGTATACTTCCTGACAACCGACGTAACGGTGGACAAGGGAGTGGCAAAGGGCGGGCAGAACCGCATACTCATCACGTCCAGCACGCCTGATGTCACGGCCAAGAGCAGACACGGACTTGCCCCGCAGTTGTTCGTGGAGGAAGGGGTACTCGCCCCGCTGTTTACGACCATCGAGGAATGCTGCCCCGCAAATACCGCCCAGCAAGCCCCAGAATCCACCCAGAACGCCGCACCCGAGCCAACGCCCACACCCGCACCAGAGCAGGAGCAACCCGCCGCACAGGGCGCGACAACGCGCAACGAGGGTGACCCCGACTACATACCCGAACTGGACGACGAGACGGGCTTTTGGAAAACCAGCCTGAACCCCAAGCTCAAGCCGTACCGCGTGGAACTACTGGCCTATGCGCGGGCAAAGAAAATGATATCGGCCACGCAAACGCTGGCTAGCCTCAAGACGGCCATGATTAACCGAATGAACAGCAATGTTGACAAGGTTATTGAGACCATCACGGCAACTGGAAAGGAGGTGGCGGCATGAAGCGGTACAAGCTCATTGAAGTAGTCCACGGAGACGTAACCAGCAAGCCCGCGGACGTGGAAACGTGGGGCAGCAGGAACCACGTTACACGCATCAACGAACTGTCCGCAGATGGGTGGACCATCATGTCAATAGTACCCGATTATGGCACGCATGGCGAACCACTTGTGTACTTGGAAAAGGAAACGCGACACGACAGCGGCAGGCGATACTACGCCGCAGAGGTAACCCCTGGCATTTGGGCTGTGTACGACAGTGAAGTGCTTGAGAAGTACTGCGACTCCGAAGAGGCGGCTATTGCACTTGCCGAAAAGATGAACGACGACTACGAGAAAGGGGATGAGCAATGAACCCAGAAATTGAAACGGCAACCGACACCAAGAAACGGCGATGGGAAAAGCTCTTACGCTGGTTATACGCAGCAAAATCAACGCGCATGAACCGCCATGCGGCAGCGTGGAAACTCCAGCGCAGCAAGGGCCACCGCAAGCAGCTACGCTACCAGAAAGGAGTTGTACGATGACTGTAAAGGAACTCATCACGGAATTGGTCCAATTTCTCGACGAATATGGCAATGAAGAAGTGCGTTTCGCAAAGTCATACAAGAAAGGAGAACCTTTTGAAACCATCGAAGAGGTAGACGAGGAACGCATGTTGTATGCAGACACCGAGGACAGCGATTTTGTATGCCTACTGTGTGCAAAAAAACGGAAAGGAGATACACAATGAAGACCCTGACCGAGATACGCCCGTCACAGCTTCCGAGCTTGGAATCCTGCCGCTGCTGGCTCCCCAACGATGAACCCGCAGGGGAAGCCGCCCAGCGCGGCACCAAGCTGGACAGCATCATCCGCGAGGCTCTCGCCCGCCCCGACAAGTCCGTCACCAAGGCGGCGGGGGCATTGGGTGCCACGCTAAAGGACAACGACGAGGTTGCCTGCCGCTGGGCGGTGCAACACGTCCTGCAACTGGCAGAAGACACCGTCATCATCACCCGCGAGGACGAGTTGCGCGCCGAGCACGGCATCGACTCCCTAAAGGTGGGAACGATGGACACGCTCATTCCAGAGCGCGGCATCCTCATCGACTACAAGAGCGGCCAGATCCGCGACTACCGCGCGCAGATGGCGGCATACGCGTTGGCTTGCATGAACGCCTACTTTGTGGACGAATGGACGGCGGTGCTGCTCTACATAGACCAAGAGGAGACCACGTACATGACGTTCACCCGCGCGGAAGCGGAACGGTTGGTGCGCGGCATCATCGACGCGCCCGCCGAACCACACGCATGCGACAAGTGCTCATGGTGCGGCCGCAAGGACGACTGCCCGCTCCGTCTCCAGATGGTGGAGCAAGCCAAAAAGGAAACGGAGGGCTTGAAGAAGCTAACTGACAAGGAAAAGGAACTCCCAGAAAAAATCACCTTTGTCACCGAGCTGCTGAAAGACCCCGACAAGGCGGCACAGTTCGTCGAAATGGCGGCGGTGGCCAGCTCCTATGCGGATGCGGTCAAGAACGGCATCAGAGCGAAGATGGCAGAGCAAAAAGTGGACAAGATTGGCCGCTTCAAGCTCTCGAAACCAGGAGTCAGCAAGGTAGCCCCCGAGACCCTTGTGGGGCAATACATTGGCGACTTTGGACACATGCGCGTCCTGCACGCCTACGGCAGCATGTCCGCAAAAACGTTCACGGAGATGTGGAAACTCCACTACGGAGACAGCAAACCCGTCCCCGAGGACAAGTTCGAGGAAAAGCCCACCGCCCAGCGGTTGAGCATCAGCAAGAAGTAAATTAACCCCTAACCCAAAAAAGAAAAAATGATTACGTACACAGCAACTAGTGATGGAACAGGTGGCGGCAACACGCACCTGAAACCAGGGTACTATCCCTGCCGCGTCCAAGACGCAGAGGAAAAACGGAGCACCAGCGGCAACGACATGATTGCCCTGAAACTCCAAGTCGGAGATGCCATCAACGGCATCGAAACGGTCTATGATAACCTTGTATTCACCGACAAGGCATTCTGGAAGATAGACCAGTTCAGGCACGCCATCGGCGAACACGTGGAAGCGGGGCAGAAAGCCATCGTCAACACTCCCCAGCTGATACAGCGCAAGTGCTGGGTAAAGACCGTGGAGGAGGACTACCAAGACAAAAAGACGGGCGAGTGGAAGGTGAAGTCCAAGGTAGACCGCTACGTGCGCCCCGACGAGGTACCCGACATGGAGGATGCGCCCGCGCCGCGCCAGCAACAGACACAGCGCACGGCACCTGTGCAACAGGCGGCACCACCCGCACCTGCACAGGCACCAGCCCCGCAGGTACAGACCCCCGTACCGCTGCCGAACGAGCAGGACGACGACATTCCGTTCTAAAGATGAAAAAATCAACCCAAAAGGCGGGGGCGAAAGCCCCCGCCCGCAAAGCCAAGACCGCCCTTACCGCGCAGCAGGTATACCTACTCGCGGGCAACCTACTGGGAGAACGGGAACTTGCCCACGCCAACGAGCTGGTGGAGAAACACGGCTACGCGGGCATGCGCTGGATTATCATCCCACACCCGCCGACAATCGTGGGGCTGAACAGCGGGAGGAACCTGATGTGGGCGCGCCGCAATTGGTGGAACGCCATCGAGTACGCCACCATGGCGGCAATCTACCGCCGCAAAGAACAGAACCACGCAATCTCCACCGAGCCACCCAGCGAGTACCACGTGATATGGTGCTACAACAGAGGCGTGGCTCCAGACGATGACAACGTGTGGGGCAGGCTCAAGCACGTACGCGACACCATGGCCAAGCACTGGGGCATCGACGACCGCGAGATGCACACGGGGCGTTGCCGCGGGGAAAAGGACAAGGCTTTGCAGGGGTACTGCATTATAGCATTTTAAGAGAAAGGAACTACACAGATGAGCAGAAAAGCATCGGACTATAAAGCACAAGTACGCTGGGGAGGGCTTAGCATCATACCACGGGGCAAGGGTATGGGAATATGCGTGGGCACCTTCGCAGACGGCTTGTTGGACATGAGCAAAAACGCCCGCAAATTCGCCAAGTACGATTCAGGCGCATTCCGTGCACTGGCTGACGCTATGGACAGGGCTGAGGACGAAAAGCTGACACAGGCTGAACAGGATGCCACACGCCCCAAGTGCGAGCATTGCGGCGGACAGGTGTACAACTTGCCGTGCTACAACCGCGAGACGGGCGGTCTTGAAGCCGCTGTGATTTGCGTGGCCTGCCACCGCGTTGTGAGCGAGGAGGCGGCCGCGCAATGGAAAGACTGGTACAGAAAACACCATGCCGCCATGTGGGCACCCTTCGAGGACCAGTCAGACGCACACGATGAACTGGATGAGCTTATAGGTGCGGCGCGCGCGGTGCAGCTTGGCACGGAGGCCGACGACAACGTGGACGGCTACCCGAACATGAACCTCGACCAACGGCTCTCCCTGCGGGAGCTGCTGGGAACAATGGAACGCTTGCGGCCTATGCTGGAGCGCATGAACAGCTATTATCTGGCAGCGGAACAGAAAGGAGACAAGGAATGAAGACACCGAAAAGAGAGCATCGTTGCGTATGGTGCGGAGGACCGCTAGACGTACACCTCGACCCTAGCCACGAAACAGAAGAAACCAGCATTTGCCGCGATTGCCACCGCAGGACAATTAGCCATTGCGGACATACATGGGAGCCGTACAAAGAGCGCGCCCGCTGGATGCGCAAGAACCGCGAGGCACGGCTGAAAAACAAGATAAGAAAATTGTCTCAAGCTATCGAAGATGCGGCCAGAACTGAAGATTTTTGGAGGAATTACTACAAGCATTTCCAAAATGACAGACTACTAAAGCGCAGCATACTTATTAAAGAATGCGGCACATACGGCCACAATATAGAAGGGAGCTGAATCATGAAAGAACCACTGTTTGAACCGTACTGCATACTACTCCACCGCCGCCGCAGGGAGATGGGTTTTTCCGTCCGCGAGCTAGCCAAGCGCAGCGGGGTGTCTCCGTCCTATATCACGGACATTGAGACAGGCCGCAGGGATGCCAACGACAAGCAACTGCAATTGCTACTAGCCGCCCTGCACATGCACTATGCCGACATTATCATGCACGACTGCCGCCCGCCCGTGCATGAGATACGCGAGCTATGCCAGACCGACAAACGACTTGGCGTGGCATTCCGCGCCATCGTCACCGCCATCACGAATGGATGGGCAAACGCGGCAGATATAATCGCCATGTTCCCGCAATTCGACACGAAAGGAGACCAGCCATGACCGCACGTGAACTACTGACAGAACTGCAAAAACTGGACGAGGAAGAACTAGACCGCCCCGTATGGATACAATTCAAGGATAGCCTAAATCTCGTCTTTACAGACGAGGCCACCGAAGTGGAACCGACCATCTGGAGCACGGGCGAACTAACCGTAACCATCCGCGGAAAACGCGCCATCTGGAAAGAAGAAACAGTCATCTGGAAAGGAGGTACGGCATGAAAACCAAAAGACGCAAGCGACCGCCGATAATTTACTTCAGCGCGGAGCACTACGAGCAGATGCGCGCCGAGAACCGCCCGCGCGTGTTTGTGGCCGTGTTGAACTACAAGCCCGCCATACAGGGCGCGGAGCACCTTTGCCTACACGCAACGGGCGAGATGGTAACCTGCACGCACCTTGAACCGCTGGACGAGAAAGGAGACCACCAGAAATGAAGCACTACATACTGGGCATGGAACTGCAGAATATCTTCCTGCAAGCGGGGGAGCTGGAGGTAGGTCAAGCCATCATGATGTGCATGTATCTCGCTCGCGAGGACAGCACCAGCGGACGCCTGATTGGAGCCAGAAAATGGAAAAAATCGGAGTGGATGCGGTGGATTGGCGTGCAAAAAATTCCCAAAAACTCTCAACTTTGGAGCTGGGACGGAGACGATTTGGTGTTGAACATTTACAACTCCGAGACGGCTTCGCACTACAGAAACGTGTGCCAAAAGCGTCAATTTGCGGCAAAGGAAAGGTGGCAAAAACGTTGCAACGGCGGGGAAAACACGGAAACGGCACCGAGTACAGATGCAGATGCAGATGCAATGCAATTGCAGAACAAAAGCATGGAACCGCGTGATGCAAATGCATATGCAAACAATAATAACAATAACAATAACAAGACAATACAAGATAAGGAGAATATAACCCAAATAAACCACCCACCCATTACGCTGCCATTAGTCCAAGCGGAAATGGAACCCGCGCTCGCGCGACTCGGCATGAAGCTCGACAACGCCGAACTATGCGCCTCGCAGTTTCTCGACAACTTGCTTGCCACCGACTGGCAGGATAACCACGGACGCACCATCCGCGATTGGCGGGCGGCAGCGAGGAAGTGGGCGAGGTACTGGGCAGAGAACCGAGAACGCGACAAGACGAAGAACAAGCCGAACACGTCAACAAAGCTAAACCGCAACATATACTGACACCATGGACCAGACACTCATCAACGCCACCCTGTACGAACTGGTGGCACCTGAAAGGAACTACACACCGACCGAGTTTGCACTTGGCTGGGAAGAACCGCCTTGGCTCACACCAGAAACACGCCGCATGCACAAGGAGGCACAATGGCTCCTGAACGACATTATCCACCGCCAGAAAGCCTACTGGCTCACTCTATGCGGCCAGAGCGGGTGCGGCAAGACCCATCTCGCCAAGGCGGTGGTCAACGTACTGCGCAACATGGGCAAGGAGGCACAGTGCTGGAGCATGTCAAAGATTGCATCCATGCTCCGAGACGGAGAGTATGGCTTGACCGACCACCTGTGCACCCTGCGCTTTCTTGCCATTGACGACCTTGGCGCAGAACAGATGTCCGAGTTCGTCCGCGCCCAGCTCTACCAAGTTCTGAACGCGCGTTTGGGCAAGTGGACTCTCCTCACGAGCAACTTGTCCGTGAACGAGATTAGCGACAGCATCGACATCCGCATTGCCAGCCGCATCCACCGTGGGCGCAATGTGGTGGTGGAGGCATCGGATGCCGAGGACTTCTGTTTGCGGGCAAAGCAGGAATTATCGTTAACGAAGTAATACAAGTATGTTAAGCAACATTAAGCACGCAATATTAGACTGGAGCGGAACACTCTGCAACGATGTTCCGTTCAGCACCGAGGTGTTCAACTGGGTGCGGCGGCGACTGGGCTTGCGCGAGTATTCCGAGCAGGAGTGGATAAACGCATTCTGCCTACCCATAACCAAGTTCAACGCCGCCCAGTTCCCGAACGTCAAGCCCGAGCGGGTTGACGAGCTGTACGGCATGGCATACCTACGGCTGGAACACCGCGTCACCAACGTGCGACCGCTACCCTGTGCCAAGATGTTGCTGAACTACCTGCAGGAACGGGGCATCGACTGCCACGTGTTCAGTGCGGCACAGACTTCTGTCGTCAAGCGGCAGGCGCAGTACCTTGGTCTCTCCCGCTACATGAAACGCATCATTGGCGGGCAACACGACAAGGCCAACGCCCTGCGCCAGTACATGGCACAGGCGGGCATGGCGCCCGAGCAAACTCTCTACGTGGGAGACACGCCGCACGACGTGATTGCGGGGGAGGCGGCACACGCCACGGTGGTGGCGGTCAGGACGGGATATGCCACGCCCGCCGAGTTACGGGAGGTCCACCCAGAAACGGAGGTGGACGACCTTGGTCAGTTACAAGCCCTGATGATTGCCAGCGAGCCATGCAAGTGAGAAGAAACACAAGCGGCGGGTACAAGGTGCGCTTGCCCTTTGTCGCCCGAGACGGATACCAACGCCAGACGGTGGAGCTTGGGCTCCAGACACGCGACAGGACACAGGCCTACCGCGTGACATATGTCCTAATCCGCATTCTGCAGATGCTCGGCATGTCCACCGACATGCGGTGGCACTTGGACAAGGACACCCCGCTGTCACCCCAGCAGATTGCCGACCAGTTCATGAACGTCAACGTGGTCCACGAACGGGAGGACGTGCGCAACATAGCCAACAAGTAAGACCATGCCTACCAAGTACACACAGGCCGAGATGGACAGGCTCGCCCTGCGGGCGTTCAGGCAAAAGGTACCGACCGCCTACGACAACGTGTCCGAGTCCATGTTCACGTTCGCGTTCACCAGCGCGGGCATCCAGGAGGAGGAGCTACTTGGCAAGCTTCAGGCACTCATCGACCGAGCACTTGCCAACGGCGAGAGCTACAGTGCGGAGGACTACGACAAGTTCATCCGCGACGCACAGGCGGTCATCCGCAACACGTGCGGGGAGGGTGACCTGCCACCAGAGCTCCAAAAACTCATTCAACCCGCCCGCTTGAAACTCATTTATCAGACCAATGTGCGACAGGCGCACGGCCTTGCACAGTGGCGCGTGGGCATGGACAAGTGGCATCTCTCGCACTACCCCGCGTGGAAGTTCGTGCGAACGCCTGGAGCCAAGCAGAAACGCCTTGTCCACCAGAGAAATGAAAACGCCATCCGCTTGAAGACCGACTGGCACTTTTGGGCTGACAGGATGAACGCCAGATCACTCGGCGGCTTCGAGGTCCCGTATGCCCCGTTCGGCTTCAACTCGTACATGGTGCTTCGACCAGTCTCCAAGAAGGACGCGCTACGGGCGGGCATATCGCCGCTACGCATAGCACGGCAGTCCAACATGAACATGAACCGCAGCCGCTTCCGCGACCTACTGGACAAGGACTGGCAAGCGGGGCACACGGGCATGGCTGTGCCCCAGCCCGTCAAAATACCACCCACAAAGCCCACAGCACCCCCTAAAACGCCGAGCAGCCCAGCTCCCGACAACTTGCCCACGCCGAGACCTACACAACCACCAGACCCAGCACCAGCACCAGAGAAACCAGAACCACCGAACCCGCTGCCACGCATAAGGCGGTACAAGGAGCGGTACGGCTCACTGGACGATATTGTTATCACTGCTGGCATGGCGCAGATTATCTGGAACGACAAAAAGAAACAGCCTGACAAGCACGGACAGGACAAAAAACAGGATTAGCCCACAAAGTGGGGATTGCCTACCACCAGCGGACACGGTAGCATGGTGGCATGGACGTAACGAAACTCATCCCGAACCAGTGGTACTGCGTAACAGTCAGCGAGGCATGCACCATCACCGCCGAGGACGGCACGGGGTACACCCAGACACTCGCCACGCCTAGCAAGGCGGGGCAGTACATGGTCAAGACCATCAGCGACAAGCTGTCCATCGATGACGACGACCACGCACTTGTTGAAGGCCCTTTTAAGGTAGCCCCCGCTGGAGGTCTCGGTGGGGGCGAGTTCGACGGACACCTTGACGGGAACCTGTACGTTGGCAACGGGGATGAACCCGCAGTTGCCGCCGTGTGCACTCTCACGCTTGGCAACCTTACCACGGGCGGCACGCTGGAGGATTCCAACGGGCAATCCGTGGAGTTGGAGAACCCGCACAAGTACGCGACGGGCACAGTCAGCATCCCCGATGCCACGGCGGCGGGCACGCTAACGATTGGCGAGTGGAGCAAGGAGTGGGAAGCTAAGACGGATGCCAAGGCTTACGGCACGTTTGCCACTATGGCAGCAGAGGGAGAAGTGATAACCGTCACCAACGGTGGGGTTGATTACCCTGTTTCCGTCCTCGCTTATCCAGACTACGAAAGTGTGGACGGATGGAATGCGGCGTTCACGGCGGCTGGATGCGGGATTGTATGCACTGCGGTTGAAGCTATCGGCGAGATTGTTCTTTCCGTTGAGGCTGCCGAGACTGGCGAGACTGGGAACAGCATTGTGATTTCCGTGGAGAACTACGAGCCTGTGACACTGGCGGGAGGCTCAACTGCCCGCACGGCGGTCGACGTGTACAACGACATTCACGACGATGAGGATTGCCCTGTGGATGTGACGCTGGACGCGGACGAGCAGGACCTCGTCTTCACGGCCAAGGAGTACGGCGTGAACGATGAGATTGCCATCACGGGCAGCATGTTCTCCGACGCGGCGGGCATGAGCGGCGGCCATGGGGATTACTCCGTGGCAGAGCTTGTGACCGCCATTGCGGGCGAGTTTGACGACATCACGCCTACCGCGGGTGAGACGGAGGGCACCATCACCCTGACTGCCAACACGGCGGGCGCGGCGGCGAACGCCATCACCTACACGGCCACGGGCTGCTTCGGCAGCGGCACGGTGAAGCAGGGCTCCACCACGCGCGGCAAGAACGCCGTGGAGCAGACCGCGTTCAAGATTTACCTGAACGGTGCGGAGCTGGATGTGGAGCCCGCGCCCGTGCCAACCGCGCTCACGCCCACCACAGCCATGCGCAACGGCGGGGTGTACACGGTGGATGCGGATATTGACGCTCGGAACGTGACGCTCCCCGCCAACGCAACGGCGCGGATTTGGGCTTATAAGGACACCGGGCCTTTGAATGTGCAGTGGCCGTCGTGGAAATGGTTGACGGAGGACGGCATGCAGCCGGAGTTCGATTATTTCAAACAGTACCGCCTACAGGTGGAACGCGACAACCACGCGACCACTGCAAAGGTTGTAGACAGCTATGAGGTGAGGCCGGAATTTGTTCATGAAAGCTTGACTGAGTCAAATCGCACAAATACAAGTTTACAGCTGTATTTGCTTGCGGCGGAGACCTCGCAAAGTGCGGGGGCGTACGATTCAAATGACAAAGGCCCCCAAGAGGCTTTCAATTCTAACGGGGACAAATACTATAGTGGTTTTACTCCGGTTAATGAAAAAAATTTATTGGGAGATGAGTTCATTCCGACAGAAATGCCGGCTGGATTCCCTTTGTCATATGGGCACCATCAGGCCGTTACGTTTTGCACGGCCCGAGCACTAAACGTGCATGCGATTTCGGCGGAGTTATGGAGCTCAGGCGGAGCAAAGGCTCTGTTTCAGGCACGTGTTAACGACACTTGGGTTGACATTGGAGGCGAAATCACAATGACGACGGGTAAGAGAAACTACATTTTGCACCCTGAAGCGGCGGTGGTTGCCTCCAAATTCCGGTTGCTTTTCACAGGCGCATGGGTGAATAGGAATGTTGACAAAATCCGAATTTTCGAGAAATAACTATGACATACGCAAAAATAGAAGCGGGTGCGCTCCGCGTGATGGGGCGCGTGCCGAACATAAGCAACCCCACCGATGAGCAGGCGGCCGCCTACGCCGCCACCCACGGCTTCAAGGAGCTAGTGGAGACGCCGCAGCCTGGCCGCTACTACCGAAAGGGGTACGCGGAGGGGGAGGATGCCATCACGGAGACGTGGAAGCCGTGGGAACTGGAGGAGGCCAAGGGCAACGCGCTGGAGACTGTGCAGGACAGACTGGACGCCGTGCTTGACGCGCGCCAGACGATACCGTGCGAGGGTTTCCCCGCTGGCATTGTGTACGACCGCAACGCGCTCATCAACGCGGGAGGGCTTAAGGCGGGCATGCAGTTCATTGACGCCGCCGACGGGGTGCACACGCTGACCGCAGAGCAGGTGGAGACAATCAAGGGCGCGCTCACCGAAAAACGGCAGGAGCTCTACGCGGCCACCACGCAGGTGCGCGTGCGGATTGCCAACGCGCAGGACGTGGACGAGGTAGAGGCCGCGCTGGAGCTTGCCGCGCAGCTTGCGGCTAATTAGCCAAACATTAGCCGCAGATTAGCTTTTAACTATGTTCAAAGAACACGCAGAACAACTTGCCGAAACAACATACGGAGAATATACCATGAACGATACATTGACTAGAATAAAGGAGCTTGCGGGCACGCTGAAGAACGCACTCGCCGAGCATGACAACGAGGAGGACAAGCGCAAGGAGGTTTACGACCTGGCCGAGACGCTGAACCAGGAGCACCACGGCAAGCTCGTTGTTGCGCTGGCCGCTTCCCATGCGGCGAAGTATGGCGTGAGCTACCTGCCCGAAAAGGCGCGCACTTGGCTTCAGCGGCACGAGTGGGTGCGCACAATTGCCATCATGTTGCTGGGCCTTGCCGCAATATGGGGGCTGACTTCCTGCGCATCCAGCGTGAAACAGGTGCAGGCTGACGGTTCCAGCACGGAACGCACGCTCATTATCGACGGTGCCACGGCGGCGCAGCTCATCAAGCTCTACGGGGTACCGCAGGTTCCTGTTGTAAACGTAACGAAGTAACACGCCATGGCTGGGAACGCAGTAGGAGGACTTGTCGGGCTTGGCATCGCCACCGCGGGGATGACCAGCGGCATGCTCTCCGAAAACGTGCTCCAGAACGGCGTAAGCCTGACGGGAACCGCACTCATGGCGTGGTACATTGTGCAGCTACACAAGGAGCTACGAATGGAGCGCAAGGAACGGCGTGAGGAACGCGCGGAGAACTTGAAGCGGTATTACGAGGTGGTGGACACCATGCGCACGCAGGGCATCGAACTAACCAACGCGGTGAACAGGGAAGCCGTGGAGCGCGTGAGCGGGGACTACTCCGAGAACATGCCACCCGAAAAGGCAGATGCCAGTAAACGACCATGAACAAGAAGACACCGAAAACGATAACCGCCGTCAGGGCGGCAAGGGAACTGGGCGTGAGCCGCGAGATGGTGTTCACGCTTGCACGGCTGGGCGCCATCAGGCGCGCAGGGTACAAGACGCGACACAAGAAGCGCGTGACACTGTTCGACACTAGAGACGTGCTTCGCGAGAAGAACCGCCGAGACTCGCTCAGGAAGCTGTCACTGCACAAGAATGGCAAACTACCCACGCTGCCCGAGAAACGGGCTACAGGCGGGCAAAGAACGGCAGGAACGGGGCAAAGCGCGGAGACACCCGCCACCCAGACCGCGACACTGACTCCATACGAGGAAATCGAGGAGGCCATCAAGAAGGACAACGCAGCAATCAAGCGGAAAAAGGCCGAAACGCACGGCGACACCATGCGCACGGCGTGGCTGGTGGCGTTGGGCGCGATAATCGCCATCGTCGCCATATTCGCGGTGGGCTCGCTGGCTAAAAACGGGATTAGCCCACAAGATGGGGGTACCACTACGGAGAAAACGCTGACAGAATAAGACCATGGCCGACAACTTTGTAACGAACGTGGCCGCGAACGGCGGCGAGGCACCGATGAGCATCATGTGGATGCCCGCGGGCACGCACACCATCTGTGCAACCATCGACCGCAAGCCTGGACGGTACACGGTACACGCCACGGAGGGCTGCGTGGAGCGGCTAAATACCGCACTTAGCGCACGAAAGGAGGGCGAGGGCCTGAAACCCGTGATATTCTTCGACCACAAGCGGGGGCGTGCGGCTGCGTACCCCGACCGCTTCGAGTGGGGGAAGAACCAGGAGGGCAAGGAGGGCATCATGCTGCACCTGACCCGCTGGACGCCGACAGGCAAGGCCATGGTGGAGGGCGGGGAGTACAACGGATTCAGCCCCGCGTTCGTGGTGGACGAGAGCGGCAACCCGATTGACCTACCGCACACGACCGCCGAGATAGGAAGCCTTACCAACGAACCAGCGTTCAAGGAGAACGCGCACATAGCCGCCATGTGGAACGCGGAAGCGGAGCTACGCCCCGAGTACAGGGAGATAGCCGCGGCATGGCAGTTCGAGAAAACCACTTCCAAGGACAAGACCGAAGAAGAAACAAAAGAAAAAGACAATATGAAAGCAATCGCAAAAAAACTGGGCTTGGACCAGAATGCGACCGAGACGGAGGTACTTGCTGCCATCGAGGCCTTGCAGGACCTGAAGACCGACAACGGCACGCATGAAATCCAGGCATCGCTTGACGCGGCCAACGAGGAACTGGAGGAAACCAAAAAGTCCTTGGAAGCCGCCAACAAGAAGTATGACGAGCTGGTTGACAAGACTGGCAACGCCATGATTCAAGCCGCCATCGAGGAAGGACGCATCCCCGCCAAGAACGAGGAGCTGATTTCCACCTTGAAGACGACTTTCAAGAACGACCCCGCCGCCGCACAGACCATCCTTGCCGCGTACAAGCCGCAGCAGGATTTCCACTTCGGCGAGAAGACGGACGACAAGAAGAAAAAGAAGGGCATGTCCGACTACTGTCAGGAGGAATGCGACAAGCTCAACAAGTAAACCACGAACCAGAACACGACAATGGCAACGAACATGAATATCACGCTGGCAGACATCCAGCAGAACACGACCCCCGAGAAGGATTACAACTTCGTCGACGAGGTCATCACGCATGCCCCGCTTCTGAACTACTTTGACCACGAGGTCTCGGCCTCGACCACGTTCCAGGGATTCAGGCGCAAGGGCATTCCGCATATCGGCCCCGCCCCCGTGGGGTATGGTGCGAAGAACATGAAGAGCTTCTACGAGACGTTTGTGGCACAGCTCTTCCACTTCGACGGCAAGATTGAAATCCAGCAGTCCCTGCTTGACGTGGAAGCCAGCAACGGCATTCCCGCTGGTAAGGTATGGGAGCGCACGAAGCGGGATGCGGGCGAGGGCAGCATGGAGTACCTGAACCGCTGCCTGTACTACGGCAACAAGCTGGGCAAGGGCATTTTCCCTGGCATCCATCAGCTGATTGGTCCGTACATGACGGAGTCGGTCGACCCGAGCTACCAGAACTTCACGCCCGCGCAGCACAGCCAGCAGGCGTACAAGAACGCGGTGAAGGACAACACGGGCACGTCGATTTACTTTGTCTGCAAGGGCAACAAGAACGCGGTGGTGAAGTGGGGCCTAAACAAGGGTATCCACACGAGCCCCATCATCAAGATGGACGTGCCCGCAGAGACCATCAACGGCGAGGATGGCTCCCTTGAGGCACAGGTGCAGCACATGAAGTGCTGGATGGCTCTGTACGAGCGCAACGCCTTCACGTTTGGTCGCTTGAAGAATATCAAGTCGTCCAGCACCATCAGCGACAAGGTCATTCGCCAGAAGATGCACGGCATCTTCGACCTGCTGGGCATGAAGGTGACTGCCATGTTCATGCACCCGATGGTAGTGAGCATGCTGCAGGACAGCCGCGCCGCGGCCATGGTATACCCGAGCGGGAGCATGGCGCAGCAGGGCACGGACAGCAAGCGCCCGACCGAGGTGGACGGAGTGCCCATCATTGAGGACGACACCATCCTGCTGGACGAGACGGACGCAGCCATTGCCGCACAGGGCAAGGAGGACATCATTAAGGCGAACCCGACCGCTTCGCTTGAGTACTAACCACATAGAAAGGAAACAACGACATGCAAGAAGGAGCGCAGAAGCGCAGTCTGATTGACAAGGCCCTGTCCTACGAGGTGGACCTGACGGAGGAAACGCTGGAAAACTCCCCCGTATTCGACCTACTGGAGCAGGGCGGCCCGAACGCGTACACGCAGTTCCAGATGGAGCTGTCCAAGACACAGGACGAGGGAGTGACCGTGACCATGAAGGTGCAGTGCACGAACACGCCCGACGTGAGCGACAGCTGGACCGACACGGGCATTGTTTTGTCCAACATTCCCCGCAGCGACGGGGAGGACATGAGCTGGACGAACACGAACATGCACGTGCGCCGCTATATCCGCGTGGTACCCACCGTGACCATCGACGAGGACGCAACGGAGGGCACCGCCGCCAGCGGCACGGCCACGTTCTTCATCGCCATGTAACCACGGAACGCGAGAGCAACCATGCTTGAACCCATCACCCAGTCGCAGATCGCCAACATAATGGTGGCGAGCGAGCTTGCGAGCCTAACGGACGCGACACAGGTCGCCGCCGTTATAGCGGAGGTCTGCGACGGGGTGGTACTGGCGGTGAACACCAGCGGGGTGTATGCACGACTGGCAACGGGGCGCAGCAAGGTACCGAGCGAACTGGTGCACAGCACGCTGGTGCTCTGCCGCCACGCCATCATAGCGCGCGCCCCTGGCTCCCAGCTCAACGACACGCTGCAAGGCGGCGCACGGCAAGCCGAGTATCAGGCGGCACAGGACATGTTGCGACAGGTGGCGGCTGGAGAACTGCAACTCTCCGACTACACCATCGGTGCAGACCCAGCCGACCTGATAGACGACAGCGAGAGCGGGGAGGTATCGTGGGGCAGCGACCCGCGCATGAACGTGAACATTATCTAACGCCATGACGACGGACGAGCTACTGGACTGGTGCAAGGCCACGGCCACGGCAACGGGGCTTGTGGAAGCCGAGAACGTGACGGACGAGCGGAGTCGGAGTCTCGACTGGCTCATCAATACGGCGTTGATGAACAAGTTCGGCACGGTGGTGCTGTTCAGCCTACCCAGCAAGACCCGCGACACGTCCAACACGGGAGAGACGATGTACCGCGTCAGCATCGGCTGCGCGATACATTCCTCAATCCTCGCCCAGAACAGCGCACAGCCCCCCGCCAACGGCTCGGAAACGGGCAACACGGGAACGGACCCGACACCCGAACCGCTGAAACCGTACGAGGTGGCCGACAGGATGTTTGCCGCGTTCAACAATGCCAGCTGCTACCCAGAGGGCAGCTATGCACGGCTGCGGGGCAAGCAGAACACAAGCACGGACCAGCTCACGCATTCCAAGTGGAGCGACACGCAAGAAACGCACATGTTCAGAATTGAAATCCTAACCACACTAGATTAACTATGGCACAGACAGCATACGACCCGTATTTCCACAGCCGCATTGCGGTGGGCGCAACGCTCGACATAACCCCGCAAACGGCCACCCTGAAACCCGAGAACACGGAAACGACAGGCGACTTGACCGCCGATTCCATCGTGTGGCACAATCTGGCGGACATTATCCTGCATCAGGTTGAGAACACGAAGGAGGACGACCCGCTGAAGTACTGGGACCACATTGCCAAGGTATGGACCACCGACCCCCAGACCAAGGTGGTGGGCAACACGCTCACGTTCGAGTGCGCGGACTACACCCCGCTCTTCCACGCCATCCTGCACGGGGTGAAGAACCCCGACACAACGGACTACAGCGCGGGAGCCAAGGTACCCGTGTACGCGAACAGCGACCCCGCCGTGCCGTACTGCATCCGCCTTGCCCGCGAAAACGCAGCGGGCGCACTACTGGAGACGCAGTACTTCTACGCGAAGATTAGCGTCACGGACGCGGTACAGATGGACGACAAGACCATCAGACCGAAGATAACACTGACCATCCAGCCAAGCGTGCACAACGTCAGCATCCTGACACAGGTTTTGACGGGGCAGACGGGCAGCGACGACCCGCCCCCCAACGGGGGCGAAGAACCCAACGGGGGCGAGCAAGTGTAAGCTCTTTCACTCCATAATATTAAAACAGTAATGGGTAAAAAGCCCTGCTCTCCGCACGGGACGGGGGGCAGGGCGCATTTTTAGAGCGGGCATGTTCAGCATTGAGATACAGGGCACGGCGTTTTTCGAACTACTGTTCAACGACTCGCACATGAAACGCATGCGGGAGCTGACCAGCAAGGGTGTGACCGAGCAGGTCAAGCTCTGGTACAGGACACTGCCAGACTCATATTTTGACAACCCGTCACCGTTCCCAGACGGTACTTCCCGCCGCAGGGGCGGGCGCACGTTCGTACCACCGCTGGCAGACGCATGGAACTACCACCTGCAAGGCTCGACCGAGTTCAGCGTGGAATTCAGGCACCCGCGTGCACACGGCGTTCCGTGGGGCTTAAGGCTCCACCATCGGGGCATTGAGAACATGCGCCCAGTCAACGCGCTTGCGCTCACGATACCCGTCACCAACGAGGCGGTGGGGCGCAGGGCGCGTAGTTTCCCGCACCAGCTCTTCATGGTAACCAAGCACGCCACGGGCGAGAAGATAGGCTCGCTGTGCTGGGCAGACGACGTGGGCAAGGTACATGCGGCCTACGTCCTCATGAAAAGCGTCCGCATCCCGTCCCTGCAGGAGCGCAGGGGACTTCCAGCCATCCCGCGAGACGAGGAACTGCGCGGGTTCATGGAGGAGGAAGCGGCAAAGGCATTTAACACAGTAAAGGCAGAACTCATATGGCGACAGACGCAGAGATTACGTTAAATTTCAAGGCAGAGATTCAGGAAGCCCTAAAGGCCATCCACCAGCTGCGGGATGAGATTGAAAAAATCAAGGCCGCTGGGGGCTTTTTGTCTCCAGAGGACATTGAGCTGATAAGCGAGATGAAAGCCAAACTGGACGAGTACACCCGCACGGTACGTGAGCTCCAGATTGAGTATTACAGGCTACAGCAGCGCAGCGGCGAGATGAGCGCGGAGTTTTTCGCACAAGTTACGAACCTGCGCAAGCAGATTATGGAGCTGCAAGCCCAGATGTCCACACTCAATGACAGACTGGCAGACCAGGGTGTTCAGATTGACAAACTCAAAGAAAAGGTCAAGGAATTACAGGAAGGACACAGAAAAACGGAGGAAAACGGCATCCACGCGTACCGCTCGCTTCGCACGGCCATCGGTCACTTTATTGTCAACTTGGCCAAGGGAAAACTGGCTGTGCGCGAGCTTGGGCTTGCACTGAAGGGGCTTGCATATTCCACGGTGGTACTGGGAGCCATCCAACTTGCCATGGATGGGATTATGTGGGCTTGGAAAGGCATCAAGTCCATGTTTGGGCAGAGCGAGGAGGAAATGAAAGCGGCAGAAGAAGCTGCCGAAAGGGCAAAGGAGGCATTGAATAACGCACACGCCGCATCTGTTAAGGCAGGTGAGGAATACCAAGCATTAAAAGACAAATTTGACAAGGATAATTCTGCCAAACAACTTAAAGAAAACGCTGAAAGGATAGCGGAATTATTCGCGCAACAACGCAAGGAACAGGAAAAGACGCTCGGGCTCATGCAGATTCAAGCGGAACTGGAGGCGCGTGCAATCAAGGACAGAGCGGAACGGGAAAGCCACGAAATACGCTTGCAGGGCCTTGAATTGAAACGCAAGAAGTTAATGGAGGAAATATCCGACGAAGAATACGAGAACCAGATGGCGGAGCTTGGCATGCGCGAGCGCGGGGCAATGCGTCAGGGCCGTGTTGACGCGGCGGCGACAAGTGTGCAAAATCTGGAAGCGCAGCGACAGGATTTAGAAAGACGACTTGCGGACGCAAGGACGGCACGCGGGGCAGCGGAGACGGCTCAAAGAGGCAGGGTTTCCGATAACGACTTAGCCCTCATTGAGAGCGATCTTAAGTATGCACGGTCAAGGGTCACGGAAGCGAGGCAGCGCATGCAAACTGCTGTAGAAATAGCAAAAGCCGAAGGAAGACCAACACTCGGAACTGATTATAATCAGGGATTGCAGGACAAAGACGAGTGGAGTCAACGCGTAAAACAGCTTGAACTATATTACGAACAGCAGAAAAAACTTAATGAAGGTTATTCCGAAGGCGCAAAATTTCTTGAACAGCAAGATAAGCTGATAGGCGAACTTTCACAGAAGGCTAATGAAGTTGAGGAAAAACTCACAACAGCTAAACGGAAACTTAAGGAAACGGAGGAAGATACTTTCATGGAGGCGTTGCGTGATGAGGAAATTAGTGATAGTGAACGCAGTGTACGAAAGGCAGAAATAGAGAATAATAAACGAAAGAAGCAACGACAGGCAGAAGAAAAGGCTCGAAAAGAGCAAGAGGGGGAACAGAAACGGAAACGGAATGAGACGCAGAAAATAGTAGACCAGGTAACCAAGGAAACGCTGAAACTGGCCACCGACAAGGACAAGACCAATGATACACAGGCATTCCGCATGATAGGGGAACTACTGGAAACGAACGGCAAGGCGATAAGGCAGTACGGAGTGAACGTGTCCGAGCTACTAAAGGTATGCGCCGCACTTGACTTACAGGGAAAGAACGCGGACGCAAAGATGGCCACGATGGAGGCAAAGATAAGACAGTTACAGCGACAAGTTGACAAAAGAACAGCCAAGCCATGAATTTGAACGAGTATATTGAGGCGCAGGCTCCGTATGGGTGGAGCTTGGAGAAGGAGAGCGGGAGCGGCGGCACGCTTTCGCTGCGGTGGCGTGTGCTGCATGGTGAGACGGACACGCACACGGCGGCCCTGAATTCCACGGTGACGGGGGAGGGTTTTTCCTACACGCTGAAGGGGAAGGAGAAGACGCATGATGCTGCGGGCGGCGTGGAGGTGACGTACAGCTACCGTGACGCGCTGCGCGAGCTTGAGGATGTGCCGTGTTTCCTGCGGAGCAATCTGCCTGTGCGTGCTCGTGCGGCCACGCTTGCGGCTGCGCGCTGGGGGTTGACTGCCATGGTGGATGCCGCCGATGTGCTTGCGGCGTGCGCCACGGCGGCTGCGCGGGCTGGCATCACTCTGGATTACAGCGGACTTGACGCGGGCTTGATAACGGTACCACTGCTGGACAACGGCTCCAGCGTGGCGGAGGTGCTGGACGAGGTGGGGCGGCGGGTGCCAAACTACACCACGAGGGTGAACGGGAACACGGTTTCCGTGTGGGGCGGTCAGGGCGAGCTTGTGAGCGCGGCCACGCGTGCCACGGCGGTGATACAGTGCACCCCCGACATGAAGGAGGGGACGCTGACGGTGGGGACCACGGAGGTGGACTTGGCAGAGGTGTACGGGCGCAACCGAGCGAGCGCGCAACCGCTGAACTGGTATTCAGGCCACGCGCGGCTGATTTGCGATGCGCTTGCTAATTGCGCGGAGGCGGATGCTATGGTGCAGGGCCGCTACATTTTCCTGACAGCGCGCGAGGCTGGCGCGGCTGGCAACTCCATTGCGCTTGCGTACAACGGCACACCTGCGGGCGGCACGAAAGCCACGGCGCGTCTACGATTGCCAGAGGACTTGGCGCAGGCGGGCACGCTGACGGATGGGGAAAACACGCTGGAACTGGAGGCGGCAGAGGGTACGGCGGCTGTCGGCACGCTTTACTATGAGCTTGAGGGGCAAGGGTTCGAGATTGGCGGTTCGGAGCATTATTTTGTGCCACCGCCCGCCATTTTGGTAGCGGACGCGAACGCGTGGACTGCGGCCATGACGGAGGCGGGGTGCCCCGCGCGCTGCACGGCGGTGACGCGCGGGCCTGGCGATTTTGCGTATGCGGCCACGATTGAGGCCTTGGAGGGCGGCACGGCTGGCAACTCCATCACGCTGATACCCGATGCGGGCAACCGCGTGAGCGGGCCCACGCTGGAGGGCGGCGCGGA
This sequence comes from Akkermansia sp., assembly GCA_030523775.1. GTDB lineage: Bacteria > Verrucomicrobiota > Verrucomicrobiia > Verrucomicrobiales > Akkermansiaceae > Akkermansia. The sequence continues at coordinate 4,853 of JAUNHW010000013.1, read as the reverse complement.
TGGTGCGCGCGATATTGACGACCTGGTGGACGCTATCAACGAACCCGAAGACCCCGAGGTTGAGTTTCCCTTCACGGCTGGCACGGTTGGCGGCGTGGCGGCGAGCGTGACGGTGACGGACGAGGGTTGGCGCGTGCGGTATGTGACGCTTTACGAGGCAACGGGAGGCGGTGGCACTGTTCCGCTTGCCACGCTTGACGCGGGGCACGTGATGGAGAGCGTTCAGGAGTTTCTGGACCTCATCAACGGCGGGCAGGGATACGTGGGGGCGCGGCCCGATGGGGACAATGTTGTGATTGAGGCAACAAGTGACGAGTACGCGGGCTCTGCGGGGAATGTGCTTTCTGTGGAGCTTGACGGTGATGAGCTGGCGTTCTCAGGCGGCAGGGATGACATCTTACTCACGGCGAAGGTGGCGGGCAGCTCAGGCAACGGCATTGGCGCACAGGCGAACGGTTGCTTTGGTACGGCGGGGCAGTTTTCTGGCGGAACGGACCCTAGCGGGTTACCGTGTGTGCTGACACCGTTTTCAGGCGGGAGCGGAACGGAGGTGCGCGCACAGTATGACGGGTTACTGGGCATGCGTGCGCGGCCTGACTTACCCGACAATTTGCGCGTGACGCACCGCAGCGTAACTTATGACGCGGGGGATTTGGCCCCCACGTGCGTGGTGGGCGTGCACACGGTTGGCGGCCAGCAGGCGGTGGCGTTTGTGGTACCCGATGGCGCGAGCCCGTACCAGAAGGGAGCACTTGTGGTGGATGTGGACATAGCGCGCACGCAACAGGCGCAGATCGAGCGCAAGAGTTGGGAATACGACCCCGAGAAGGCGAAGGAGCTTGCGCGACAGGAGGTGCGCGTACAGGCGCGGCAGATGGGGCGATTGCAGGCGCAGACGCAACCGTGGATGAGCGTAAAGGGCACGCCGATTCCCAGCGGCGGGAGCCCTGCTAAGCTGTGCGAGTTCTGGGGACAGTTCGGGGCGTTTGCCCTGTTAAAGAAGTGCAACGGGACGGGGATGAAGTTCGAGAAGATGACGTTTAAGGCGAAGTCGGCGGCTGACGCGTACCCGCCCGAAGCCGCACCCGATTTCGAGGAAGCGAAGAAACGCTTGCCTGGCGGGATGCTTGGACCGAGCATTTTGGAACATTCCAACGTGCCCGCGAATTACAAGGCCCTGACGTTTGCGGACAACCTGCACCTACTAATTGACGGGAGCTTTCCCGCGAGCAGCAAGGCGGGGGCAAACGTGGGCGGATTGAAATTCTGCTTTGGCACGCTGACACAGGAGGTGCAAATAGCGGGGGACACGGTACCGAACCTGACAAAGGAGGAAACGTGCGAGTTTTTCAACAGCTCGAAGAACCAGAGACGCTTTGCGGTACTGGAGGTTGAGGGTGTGTTCATTAACCGAGCGTGGAAGCGGTACCAGACGGGGACCAACAAGCAGGACACGAGCGACCCCGATTACGATGAGGACAAGGACGCGGGCGAAAATGCGGGGTGGTATATTATTGGCGACCGTGAGGAGGAGGACCCCGAGCCCGAGCAGGGGCTCACGAAAACGGATTACATAGAGGCGGCCAAGGCATTTTTGGCGGCCAACGCGGCACGCGGCGAGGACGGGCGCACGGAGGAGGTGAGCGCGCATGTGCAGGGCGGCGAGTTTGACACGAACTTGACAGTTGATGACGTGTTTGCCGCGCTGGACATGGAGCCCGCCGCGAGCGGCGGTTACTCCTACGATGCGGAGACGCGCACGCTCACGGCTCGCGGGACGGCGGGACAACGGGCGCATTTCGAGCTGGATGACTTCTTGACGCGGCGACACGCGGAGAAAGACAAGGCGTGGCTTGCCTGGAAAGAGAGGCACAAGGACGCGGCGGAACAGGAGCCGCGAGACGGTGACAGCGCACGCGATATTGAGGTGGACTACCCGTTGACACCGCAGGAGGTGCAGGACGAAAAGGAGAAGGAGAGCCCGCCGATGGTGAGCCCAAGTATTAGTGCGAGCGTGGCCACGAACAAGTACGCGCCCGTGCAACGGAAGCAGTTTGAAATTTTCGCAGAAGGGAACGAGTGGTACATGAACGAGGGCAAAATGGTAACGCCTGGCGGCGTACTAACGTTCCCGAAAACGAGCTTGGGCACCAGCAGGAAAAAGAGTATCGACTATTACGTTAAGGCGGTCAAGGTGCGAGGTGGCGGCTGGACATTGAAACTACTACACAAGGACAAGAGCGCACAATGACGGATGAAGAGTACACGGCGCCGACCCCTGCGTGGCCGTTCCAGAGCATTCCGCAACCTAATGACGGGATGTGCACACATGTTGCCGCGTTCGACAGCAGCGGCTTCCCAGAGGAAGGAGGGGCAACAATACACACTGGCCCGCTTGAGTGGGGGGCGCACGGCAGCGCACCAGATGATGCAAATTGGGTTGAGGTTACGGAGATACCGTGCTTTGGAATATCGCTTTACGCGGCCTACGAGACGGGGAGGCTGTACCTGAAATTCAACGAGTCTGGACTTGGAACCCATGGCGAGGGCTCCGAAGAAACGAACGGCGCGGGATATGTGGGCGGCGCGGATGATATGGAACTCCCATACGGCACGGGACGTGACATTTCGCCCGACCTATTCATTGCGGGACTGGATGAACGGGACAGTTTCCTAAAAACACCAGATGGACGGTGGCGCGCGTGGGCGAACTGGGATTTGCTCTGCACTGCCCTGTTTGCCACGGGACCGATGGAAAGTGGTGAGTATCCGTCTACCGTGATGACCGTATGGGTGGTGACGGTTGGGAACGTGCTTTGTTTCTACGAGACCGAAAAGGCGTTTGACGGTAAAGACGATGTGAAGAACTGGACGGCCTACGGCGGGCTATTGCGCGCGTATGGAGCCGACCCCGAGGACGAGGAAGCGGGGCGCAGGGAGAGCTATGCAAACACGTGCCTGACCTGCGGAAAACTGGTACCCGTAACAGAGGGTGCGGAGGAGGAGATGTGCGGCTTCACCGCCATTGCGCCGCTACCGTGGCAATTTGACGAGGAAAGAGCCGTGCACGATATAGAGAACGACACGAATTTCACGCTTGGCACGCTTGGCCTACAATCCCAGTTCGACAACAGCGAGTTCCCGCTGTACCAAGGGCAGTGCGTTTCGCCTGGATTCTGGTTCTGCCCACGCCTACACCTAGCGGCTGCACGTTACATGGCGCGCAAAAGCTCACCTATCAGCAGGGAACACATTGACACGATATTTTTCGGCACGGCGGGCGATTTTGAGGTTATTGAAGGAATCTACCACCTGCCACGCATTATTCCGCAGCACACGGAATCGGTTATTGCACCAGGATTCAGCCTACTGTTCGACCCACTTTGCGTGGAAGCTTGCGGGACGTACAACGATGACGACTTGGCCTTCTGCCGCACGAGTGCTAGTACGTGGCTACCCGCCGTGGCGAGCGATTGGAAACTTGTTGCGGAGACCACCGTACAGGGGCCAATGGGGAACGTGTACCTGATGATAGCGGGAGCGGAAACGAGTGATGTACTACTGACTGGAAGCGCGAGCACGGAACTTTTTAATTAACCTGAAAGGTAAACGAAAATGGCAAGAATAAAATTCAAAAAAATACGATTGGAATATGCGGGCGAGGACCTGCTAAACGGAGGCACCCTTGCGGACGCGAACGGTGCACTCAACGGGAACACGCGGTACACGACACAGGCTGTGGCACACTTGGGCGCGGACGCGGTGGAACTGGACGAGAGCGGCAACATTGAACGCGAGTGCAGCATCCCCGTAACGGTAGACTACGAGGACGAAACGGAAATGCTTGAAGACGTGCTAGCGCGACAGGATTTTGCGGACGAGCACCAGCGGGGCGTGCTACGGTATGTGGTGGATAGGGCTGTGGATGCCAGGGCTGTGCTCACGCCACGCGAGAGCTACGAATCGTCCATGGCCTACGAGTTCGCCGTGAGGGAGAACGGTGTGGAGGTGAACAGTTGGGCGTGGAACGCGCAGGACGGCGACACGGTGCAGGAGCTTTTGGCCGCACTAAACGACGACAGCGGGCAGTATTGGATGAACACGCGCGATATTGAGGCCACGCTGGAGGATGGCAGGGTGGTGCTGCGCCGCATTGGCGTTCACGGCGCGGCAAGCAACGGGTATGCGATAATGCCGTGGACCAACACGCCGTTCGTGGAGACGGAGGAAACGCCGATTTCAGGCGGTGCGGATGTGAAGGAGTACGCGTACACGGCTGGACTAGCCAATTTCGAGTATGCGAGCATGGACACGGCAAGGATGCGTGTGGTGTATACGTACAGCTTTATTGTCGGCGGCAAGGTAAGGGAATAGCAAAGAACCGCGCGGCTTTCGCCGCACGGCTCTCCAAAGACCAAGAGCAGTGACAAATTAGGAACTACACACGCCCTTGTTGCCTTGCATGGTAGCACACGCGCGCGCGAGGTCAAGGATAAGTTTTGTCATACTGCCACGGCATGTGCCACGGCATGCGGGAGCGTGATGCTTTTGCATAAATCAGCACAGAACCAACTTGAGCCAGTTTTGATTCAAAATTGAGCAAAAATAGACACGATTCGAACGAAAATTGAACAAAAAATCAATTCTACGAGAGCTGTAAGAATACAGCAGATTTTCATAAATAATTGAAAAATCAATGACATTATTATGCATTTGCATATGCATGCCATAATAACAATAACAATAACAAGAACCTGACAAGGTATAAGATATTCTCTACCCATACCACCACACACCCAACCGCTGCACTCACGCACGCGCGCGGGAGGTGGCCGCGTTTTCTTGCGGGTGAG
>JAUNHW010000030.1 GCA_030523775.1 Akkermansia sp. | reverse complement strand
ATACAGTATTAGGAATGCTGTAGGATGGAGGGCGTCATGGACTTGTTGTCGCACGGACGGAGACTGTTCTCGATAGCTGTTCCAGCAACCAGCCGCTCCGAGCAAATCGATATTGCCCGGGGGTGGGTGATGATCCTGGTGGTGATGCACCATGCCGCCTTCCTGAAGCAGCCGGACACCATTTCCGTGGTCTGCCAGGCTCTCATCCTGGGTTTCCACATGCCGTTTTTCTTTTTGCTCAACGGCTATTTGCTGCATATGGCAGGCAGCGCGGACAGGTATTCAGTCAAGGCATACTTGAAAACGCGTTTCATGCGGTTGCTCGTTCCCTATTTCTTGTTCGAGCTGATCAATTTGGCGCTGTCATGGTTGGCGATGCCCTATTTGCACAATCACCTTGAGCTGGACAAGGCTTTCCTGTGCATTGTGGAATGTATCAATGACAAGGGCGTGTACGAGGGAATTTCCGGCAGGTTATGGTTTCTTCCCTGCCTGTTCTTTTCTGATATGCTGGCGTTTGCCTTGCTGAAGGCGGTGAAAAGCAGGGGCTTTTTGACGGCAGCTGCGGTTGTGTTGGCAACTGCCTCTTATGGGTTGCATTGCTGCTACGGGCAGCGCTTGCCCTTGACATTGGATGCTGCGTTGATAGGCACGTGCTTTGTGCTGGTTGGCTACGCGGGCAGGCCTATATACGTCAAGTATGCCGAACGCGCCGGGCGGTTCGGGCACGCACTGTTTTTCGCATTGGCGCTACTGGCGTACCTGAGCGCCGTTTGGTGCAACCCGGAATGCATCCGGATGTTTGATGACAGGTACGGCAACTATCCGCTGGCGATTGTGGGTTCGGTCGCGGCATTTTGCGTGGTGATGATGCTGGCCCGCGCCTTTTCCGGGCGTGTCACGGGAACGCAAACCGGCTTCCTTGCCTGGCTCCGTTCACTCTCGCTGTGGTACGGCATCAACTCTCTCGCTGTGTTCCCCATCCATTTTTGGGTGGTGAACACCCTGAAATATGCAATGAACACGCTGCCTCCCGCCAATTACCTTCTTTTCGTAATAGCCCTGTTTGCGACTATCCCGGCGGTCAATTTCGTGCGCGAGTTCATGCCGTTCCTGTTGGGAACGGGGCGTGCGAAACGCGTGTAAGCCTGTTTAGCGGCTGAGCAGTTCCGCGGCGTTGTGCATGTCCCCGGTCTTTTGGTAGGCCCTGTGGAAATCAAAGCAGTGCTCCAGGTTGTGGGGAATGTGCCCGGCGGGGGTCATTTCCACGTAACTGTGCAGCAGCGGGCGGTAGTCCGGGTGCGCGCAGTTCTCGATGATTTCCTCCGCGCGCTGGCGCGGGTCCAGGCCGCGCAGGTCAGCCACACCCTGTTCCGTGGCGATGACGTCCACGTCATGCTCCGGCTGGTCCACGTGGGTGACCATGGGAACGATGGCGGAGATGGTGCCGTCCTTGGCCACGCTGGGGCAGGAGAAGATGGTGAGGGAGGCCGCTCGGGCGAAATCGCATGCGCCGCCGATGCCGTTGACCATCTTGGAGCCGAACAGGTGGGAGGAGTTTACGTGGCCGAAGATATCCAGCTCCAGCGCGGTGTTCATGCTGATGACACCCATGCGGCGGATGACCTCCGGGTTGTTGGAGATTTCCGTGGGGCGCAGCAGGATGCGGTCCTTGAAGAAGTCGAAGTTCTCCATGAACTCCGTCATGAACGGCTCCGTGAAGGTGATGGTGGTGCTGGAGAGGAAGGTGCAGCGCCCGCTCTTGAGCAGCTGGAACACGGTGTCCTGCGCCACTTCCGTGTACATGGAGAAGGGGGGCAGGATATGGGATTTCCCCATGGCGGCCAGCACGGCGTTGGCCACGTTGCCGATACCGCTCTGCAGCGGCGGGAATTCCGCCGGGATGCGGCCGATTTGATACTCGTGCTCCAGGAAGGAGACGATGTTTTTGCCGATGCGGTCCGTGGTTTCGTTGCCGGGCTTGAAGGGCTTCACGCCGTCCGGCAGGTGCGTTTCCACCACGCCCACTATCTTGGCGGGGTCCACCTTGAGCGTCTTGGTGCCGATGCGGTCCCACGGGCGGTATATTTCAATGGCTTTGCGCTCCGTGTAGTCCCGCGGCAGGTAGATGTCGTGTATCTCCCGGATTTTCGGGCTGTGGTAGGTGTTGAGCTCCAAGATGATGCGGTCCGCCAGCATGCAGAAGCCGGCGGCGTTGTTGGCGCCGGTGGTGAAGGTGAGCTCGCCGTCGTCCGTCACATCGCACACCTCCACAATGGCGGTCTTGATTTTCGGCAGGTGGCCGTAGCGCATGTTCTGGGTGACCACGGAGAGGTGCTGGTCATAGTAGTGCAAATCCGGCACGTTGATGTGGCTGCGCAGGTCCGGGTTGGATTGGAAGGGCGTGCGGCTGATGAGCGCGTGTGCGTTGGAGAGGGCGCCGTCCACCTCCTGGGTGTTGGAGCCGCCGGTGAAAAGGGCAATCTTGAATTCCCGCCCGGCGGCGTGCTCGGCCTCGGCCTTGCGGGCGATGGCCCCGGGCACCACTTTCACGGCTCCGGCGGGCGTGAGCCCGCTGATGCCCACGGCTTCCCCGTTTTTGATTAAATCGGCAGCTTCATCCGGTGTGAGGATGGGAAATTTCATTCGCTTGATTGAGACTGTTTAGTGATAGGCGTGCCGTCATCGTTCCATCCCGTGGAAGACAGGATGTCGACAAGCTCTGTTTCCGTCCAAATGGTGTTGTTTTGTATCAGGTTGCCAAGCATTCGCGTGTTTTCCCTAGCGGCCTTCGGATTCAAGTGCGCAGAAGTATCCGCAAAGTCTGTGGAAACGGGCAGGCAGCCCAGACGCTCGTCCTTTAGCACCGGGATGCCCAGCCTTGTGATGCAGAGCGCCTTCATGGCGTGCCAGGGACGCAGGCTTTCATGGTTGCACCCCACGGGAATGGTGACTAGGAAACGGATATTCCGGCTTTGGCAGAGGTCCCGCAGCCGTTGCAGTGTCTGCATGAACACCGAGTCGTTTGCAAGGAAGGGCAGGCATTCGGATTCTCGGGGTGCAACCGGCTTGTACTTGTCCATCTCACGGTATTGAATCTCCATCCAGCCGGAGGGGTGGATGACGGTCTGCTCGTTGTACTTGTATAAACGCCCGGAACGCCCGAAGTAGCGCGTGAGCAGCACGAACATGGCGCGCACGTCCGATGACAGCAGCTTGCCCGCGTTTTCCAGACCGGGTTCAATCATGCCGGAATCAAATACGGACAATCCCTGGCGGTACACGTTTATCTTGACCCCGTTTGCGGAGGGGGGGACATTCACGTCCTCCGTGCTCAGAATGCTCAGCACCAGGGTGTCCCCCTGCTTCAAATATTTGAATGCGGCGGCGGCATTGGCCTGCAGGCCGTGCCCGGCCCCGCCGGCGGCGTTGACCAGGGGAATGCCGAACTCATCCAGCATGATTTGCGGATCCACGCCGCTGCGGGCTTCGGATCCTCCGGCCAGCACATACACAGGTTTTTCATCTGCATGGATTTGTTCCGCCCATCCATCCGACTCCTCCGCCGTGCGCAGGAAGAACTGCATATCCGGATCCACAAAGCGGGAATAGAGCTGGATGCAAACCAGAGCCAGCAGGATGGCGCAACCGATGATGGCGAGCAGGCGTTTCATGGCATCAGAAGGCTGCGTAGATGAACTGGTTGGTTGCCCCGCTCTGCAGCAGGATGGTTAGGAACACCTCCACGCCGCAGGCGTAGGGATGCAACAGCAGGTGGTAGGGATTCTCGCTTTTTTTCTGGCTCCAATATTCGCCCAGCAGCACAGCAAAAGACAGCAGCAGCATGGGGATAATGCATGCGGCGTGGAGCGCGCGGAATTTCCATGAACAAGCAACAATGAAGTATTTGATGCTGTACGCATCCACAGAGAAAATGCTCTGTAGGTGCTTGGAGAGCAGCTCCGGGTCCGTATCGTAGAAGAACATCCATGTGAGCACGGTCATGCCGAAGGTGAGCATCCAGCCCAGCGGGGCCCACATTTGCCAACCGTGGTTGCGGAACCAGCGGTGGATGACCAGAGCCACGCCGGCCAGGCCGCCCCAGATGACGAAGTTCCATGCGGCGCCGTGCCAGAGGCCGGAGATGAGAAAGACGATAATCATGTTGAGCGCCCAGCGCTTGGTGCGGCTGCCGCCCATGGGGAAGTAGATGTATTCCGTGAACCAGCTGGTGAGGGAGGTGTGCCAGCGGCGCCAGAAATCGCGCACGTTGGCGGCGGTGTACGGGCTCATGAAGTTCATGCGCAGGGTGATGCCCATGCACTTGGCCAAACCGTACGCAGAAAGCGCGTAGCCCGCAAAGTCAAAGTAGATGCGGAAAGTGAACAGCAGGTTGTTGCACCAAACCATCCAGGCGTTGCCCCATGTGAATTTGTCCCAGAATGCGTACGCCAAATTGTCCGCCAGCGCCATCTTGAAGAACAGGCCCAGGATGATGTAGCGCAGGCCAATGTTCACGTTTTCTGCGGTGAAGGCCAGTTCCATGCGCTGCATTTGCGGCAGCAGTTCCGCCCGTCGCTCGATGGGCCCCGCCACGAAACGCGGGAAGAACGCGCAGAAGTTCAGGTAGTCCAGCAGCCCCGGCATCTGTCCCTGGTCCTCCTTGGTGAGCGTGTCGATGCAGAAGCCGATAATCTGGAAGGTGTAGAAGGAGATGCCCAGCGGTATCACCAGGTCCTTGAGCGTGTCCCATTGCTCGCGGAACACGTTCACACCGATGAAGTAGCCGTATTTGTAGTACAGCAGCGGCAGCAGCAACAGGGGGATGGTGAACCACAGCATCACCCGCCGCCCGCGCCGGCCACAGCGCAGCCCCCAGTGGCACAGCCCGTACGCCGCCATGGATACCGCAGCAAAGATGCCCAGCGTCACCCACCCGGAAAGGGAAATGAGCATCACGCTCACCACCAGCATCATGATGCGGTGGAACAAATCCCGAGCCCCCTCCCGCTCCCGCAACACGCGGTCGCCCGCCAGCAGCACCACCAGGGCGGGCAGCAGGCAGAGCCAGAATGTTGCAGAGGTGTATTCCATTTTGGATAATATGAAATGGCGCGCGTTTATTCTACGGAAAGGCTAACAAAAGTCAAGCCGCAACTGCGCATGTGCGCATCGCAGTCTCAAATAATAGCGCATCTGCACGCCTATGTGCGATTTCCTCTCCAAACGGGGAAAGGTTCATGGCTAATTGGGAACACCGGCGCCGGCGTGCTTGACAGCGCACGGCGTGCGGCGTATGATGCGCGGCGGTATGAATACGTACAGGATAGCAGTGTTGGCGGGCGATGGTATTGGACCGGAGGTGATGGAGCAGGCACTCCGCGTGCTGGATGCCGTGGAGAAGAAATTCGGCTTCGCCACGGAGCGTGCGGCTTGCCATGTGGGCGGTGCGGGCATAGACCACTGCGGCAAGGCCCTGCCGGCGGAAACGCTGGCGGCGTGCGAGGCTGCGGATGCCATCCTGTTCGGTTCCGTGGGCGGCCCCAAGTGGGATGCCCTGCCGCCGGACGAGCGCCCGGAGCGCGGCGCGCTGCTGCCGCTCAGAAAGCATTTTTCGCTGTACGCCAACCTGCGTCCCGGCATTTGCATGCCGGAGCTGGTGGGGGCCTCTCCGCTGAAGGATAGTCTCATCCAGAGCGGGTTTGATATCCTGTGCGTGCGGGAGCTCACCGGCGGCATGTATTTCGGCGAACCCAAGTTCTACGGCGAGCGCAATGGCGAGACCGTGGCGCTGGACACGCTCGTGTACAAGAAAAGCGAGGTGGAGCGCATTGCCCGCGTGGCGTTCCAGGCCGCGCGCGGCCGCAGGGGGAAACTCTGCAGCGTGGACAAGGCGAACGTGCTCTCCTCCTCCGTGATGTGGCGTGATGTGATGAACGCCATCGCCCCGGAATTCCCGGATGTGCAGCTCTCCCACATGTATGTGGACAACGCCGCCATGCAGCTGGTGCGCAACCCGCAGCAGTTTGATGTGATGGTCACGGAAAACACCTTCGGTGATATCCTGACGGACGAGATGGCCATGATTTGCGGCTCGCTCGGCATGCTGCCCAGCGCCTCCCTCTGCCGGGGCAACGGCGAGAGCTTCTTCGGCCTGTACGAGCCCTCCGGCGGTTCCGCTCCGGATATCGCGGGGCAGGGCATTGCCAACCCCATCGCGCAAATCCTCTCCATGGGCATGATGCTGCGCTACACATGCCGCGAGACCGCTGCGGCGGATGCCGTGGATGCCGCCGTGCGCCGCGTGATTGCCGCCGGCTACCGCACAGGAGACCTCGCCACCGGCGCCCCCGGTGAAACCAGGGTGGGAACAAGCGGCATGGGAGACGCCATCATCGCCGCGCTCTAGGGGATGTACAAAGTACAAAGTACAATGTACAATGGAGAAATTTAGCGTGCCTGCGGCGCGTCCCCAGACAAGGCTCCGCAGATTTCCTGCACGATGAGGTCCTCCTCCACCAGGCGGCCCTTGCCGGTGGCGCCGCAGGCCAGGGGGCCCGCCGCCGGGCCGATGATGCGGTGCCGCGGGCGCGCGGCGAGCACGCGGGCGTTCTCTTGCGTGGCGGGGTGTTCCCACATGGCGCTGTTCATGGCGGGGAAGAGGAGCACGGGGCCGCGGAAGGCCAGGTAGGTGCTGGTGAGGGCGTTGGGGGCCAACCCGTGCGCCATGCAGGCCATGGTGTTGGCGGTGGCGGGAACAACAGCCAGCACATCCGCCTTTTCCGCCAGCCGGATATGCGCGGGAACCCACCCCTCCGTCTCGTCCTCAAACGTGGTGGTCACGGGGTTGCGGGAGAGGGTTGCGAGCGTGAGCGGCGTCACGAACTGCAGCGCGGTGGGTGTGCAGACGCAATGCACATCATGCCCCAGGTGCACCAGGCGGGATACCACGCCCGCCGCCTTGAACGCTGCTATGGAGCCGGTGATGCCGATGATGATGCTGGCCATTGTTTTCCGTGGGCGGCGGCGGTGCGCCGCCGTGTGGGGTTAGAGCTTGGAGGGATCGAACTCAACAATCATGTTGATTTCCACCGCCACGCCCAGGGGCAGGCTGGCCACGCTCACCGCGGAGCGGGAGTGCGCCGCGGCGGGGCCCAGCAGCTCCACCAGCAGGTCGGATGCGCCGTTGATCACCTTCGCCTGGTCCGTGAATTCCGGCACGCTGTTCACAAAGCCGTTCACGGCCACAATCTTGGTGAGGGCGTCGAACGAGCCGCCCAGCTCCTCCTTGATGACGGCCAGGCGGTTCAGGATGGAAGCGGCGGCGGCCTTCTGGCCCACCTCCACGGTGACATCCTTGCCGAGCTTGCCGTAGTAGGCATCCTCACCGTTTACAGAGATGCCGCCGGAAAGGTGCAGGCAGTTGCCGGTGCGCACGCACTGCACGTACGAACCCACGGGCTTGGGCACGGGATAGAGCTTGAGCCCCTTCTTCTCCAAAAGGTCGTAATTGAATTCCATGCCCCAAGCTTACACCATTTGCCGCCCACCGCAAGCAAAATAACAGGCGGTCCGCGTAATGCAGGCCGCCTGTGAAAAAATAGTCCCTAGTAATTCCCTGTTATTCCCACTCGATGCTTGCCGGGGGCTTGGTGCTCACATCGTAGAGCACGCGGTTGATGCCCTTCACCTCGTTGAGAATGCGGTTGGAGGCCTCGCGCAGCAGGTCGTACGGCAGCTGCACCCAGTCTGCGGTCATGGCGTCCTCGGAGATGATGGCGCGCAGGTTGGTGGCGAACTCGTAGGAGCGCTCGTCTCCCTTCACGCCCACGGTCTTCACGGGAATGAGCCCCGCGTACGCCTGCCAGCACTTGTCGTACCACTCCCACTTGCGCAGCGTGCCGATGAAGATGGCATCGCACTCGCGGATGATGTCCAGGCGGTCCTTGGTGACCTCGCCGGGGCAGCGCACGGCCAGCCCGGGGCCGGGGAAGGGGTGGCGCCACAGGATATCGTGCGGGATGCCCATGGAGGCGCCCAGCTCGCGCACCTCGTCCTTGAAGAGGAATGCGAGCGGCTCGATGACCTTGCCCTGCTTCTGCATTTCCAGCACGCGCTCCACGCGGTTGTGGTGGGTCTTGATGACGGATGCCTTGCTCTTGGCGTTGGATGCGCTCTCGATGACATCCGGGTAGAGGGTTCCCTGGGCCAGCATCTCCGCATCGCCCACGGCGTCCCAGAACACATCGATGAAGAGGTTGCCGATGATGCGGCGCTTCTTTTCCGGGGCGGGCTCGCCCTTCAGGGCCTCCAGGAAGCGCGCGGAGGCGTCCACGGTCTCAATCTCCACACCCATGCGGCGGAAGTTCGCCTGCACCTCCAGCGCCTCGTCCTTGCGCAGCAGGCCGTTGTCCACAAAGATGCAGCGGGCGTTCACGCCGGCCTCGTGCAGGAGCACGGCCAGCACGGTGCTGTCCACGCCGCCGGAGACGCCGCACACCACCTGTTTGGTGCCCACTTTCTGGCGGATTTCCTCGATGAGCTGGCGCTTGAAGTCGCCGATGTCGAACTTGGCCAGATCCTTGGCGTAGGAGAGGAAGTTTTTCAGGATGGTGCGGCCCTCGTGGGAGTGGGTGACCTCCGGGTGGAACTGGATGCCGAACATCTGCTCTCCCCATTGCAGGGAGACGGGCACGCCCTCGCTGTTGCGGGCGATGACCCTGCAGTTGTCCGCCAGGTGGTCCACGGTGTCGGAATGGCTCATCCACACCTGGGAGGAGGGGGACATGCCGGCGTACAGGCCCTCCAGCTTCTCCGGTATGAGGGCTGCGGGGCCGTATTCGCGCTTGTTGCTCTTGCGCACGGAACCGCCGGTCTTGATGTTGAGCAGCTGCATGCCGTAGCACACGCCCAGCACCGGCACGTTGAAGGCGGTGAGCCAGGCGTAGTCGATGTCCGGCGCATCCGGTTCCTGCGTGCTGCGCGGGCCGCCGGAGAGGATGATGGCGCCGGGCTCGCTGATTTCATGCAAATCCTCCAGCGCGTACAGTTTGGCGAGGTATCCCAGCTCGCGCACGCGCCGCACGATGAGCTGCGTGTACTGTGAGCCGTAGTCGATGACGGCAACAATGTGTTTCGGGGTCATGTTGCACGGATTCTACCACGCCCCGCCCGCCGCGGCAAGGTAATTGCGCGGGCGCGCGGGGATTTTTCCGCGCGCCCTCCGCAGGCCCCCCGCGCGCTACAGGGTGCGCCGGTAGGAGCCGTTGGTGCCGTAGATTTCCACGCGCCCGTTCTGGCGGGTGAGCGCCACGGAGTCACCGCTCATCTGCACCGCGGTGACATCCCCGGAGCCCAGGGTGCGCATGTAGGAACCGCTGCGGCTGTAGAGCTCCACGCGGCCGTTTTGGCGCAGGATGGCCACCTCCTGCCCGTTGGTGGCGGCCTGCACCACATCCCCGGAGCCTATGGTGCGCACATAGTGGCCGGAAACGGTGTAGACCTCCGCGCGGTTGTTGTTGAGCTTCACGAGCACGCTCTCGTTGTCCGCTGCCAGGGCGGGGGAGACAATGCAAGCCGCCGCAAGAATGAGATGGGTGATTTTCATGATTCGTATCTTTACCCCATAGGCGCGCCAGGGCAAGGCTTTTGTTTGCGCGGGCGCACAAAATGCGGTTAGCCCAGGCTGGTGAGCGCGGCAAAGACATCCCGCAGCAGCTCCCAGATGCTCTGGGCGCAGGTGATGAGGTCCCCCGCGTAGCCGGTGAAGGTGATGATGTTGAAGACGCGCAGGATGACCAGCATGATGCCGATGTTCATCAGCAGGATGACGAGAGAGGAAAGCACGGCGCCCTTTTCCAGCAGGTCCGGTTGCTCGCGCGGGATGATCCAGAGCGTCCAGTACACGTGGAAGGTCCACCAGAAGCCGAATCCGGCGTAGAACCAGGCTTGGTACTGCTCAAAGGGGGATGCCCAGTTGGCGAGTGCGAGCACCCCCATCCACACGAGCATCCAGAGCGGGATGAAGTAGGGGGAGAGGGCAATGAAGATGTTGTCGCTCTCCGTTTCCACGTACCCGCCGTTGGTGTCGAACTTGAACTCGCGCACGGTGCCGAAACTCAGGAAGATGGCGATGGCGTGGGTGAGCTCGTGCCCCAGCACGTACAGGTACATGAGCAGCGGCTCCAGCAGTTTCATCACCGTCAGGGAGATGAACACCAGCACGCCCACCATGGTGAACCATACGGAATCGCTCATCCAGAACCCCCACTCCCCCAGCGCCGGCGCCGCGTTGTAGAGCTGCATGAGCAGCGCAAACACCATTACCACGGAAATGGGCAGCAGCACCAGCAGGCCCAGCAGAAGACGCCACGTGCGCCCCCAGCCGTGCGGCAGGTCCAGCTGCATTTCGTCCGCGTACTGCTCCTGGATCATGAGCCTGTGCAGCACGCTGGGCGGGGCGGCTTTCAGGTTCGCCATGCGGGCGCGCATGCGCCTGCGGAAGCGCATGGAGGGGTTGAGGATGTGCTCCGCCTCCGCCGGTTTGTCCACGGGCAGGCGCCACGAGCCGAATTCCGGCTCGTTCCTGCGGCGTTTCTGGCGGGTGGGTTTCATGCGTTACCGGGCGGGGCGGATATCCTGGATGGAGATGGCGACGTAGTGGCGGCCGTTCCAGACGTTGCGCTCAATGGTGAAGGCAATGTCCCACGGCGGGTCCGGCAGCTGCACCTCTGCACCGTTGAAGTACATGGCGTAGCGCTCGCAAAGCCCCTGGCGCAGGCAGAAGCGCAGATGGTTGTTGGCCAGGCGGCGCGGCGGCGCGCAGGGCATGACCCCGCGTGCCATGAACACGGGCTGCGGGTTGGAGTTGCCGAAGGGTTCCAGCAGTTCGTAGCTGTCCAGCAGCTCCACCTCCAGCTCCTGGAAATCCACCTCCGCATCAATGTGCAGGGTGGGAAGCCCCTGTTCCGTTTCCGTGCAGGTGCGCACAAACTCGTCGAACTTTTCGCGGAAGGCGTCTATCTGTTCCTCGCGTATCATCAGGCCGGCGGCCATCTCGTGACCGCCGCCGGAGACAATGGTGTCTGCCCCGTACTGCAGGGCCTGCACCAGCGATATGCCCGGTACGGAGCGCCCGGAGCCCTTGCCCAGCCCGGTTTCGTCCAGGGAGATGACAAAGGCGGGCTTGTTGAAGCGCCGCATGAGCAGGGAGGCCACAATGCCCACCACGCCGGGATGCCAATCCCGCGAGCCGAGCACGATGACGCGGCTGTCTGCGGCGTGCGTGCGCTCCAGCATGGCCAGCGCATCGTTGCGTATGCGTTCCTCTTCCTGCTGCCGCGCGCGGTTGAGGGCGTCCAGCCGCTGCGCCAGCTCGTCCGCGCGCTGCGGGTCCGTTTCCAGCAGCAGGTTGAGGGCGTCCATGGGGCTTTCCATGCGCCCGGCGGCGTTCAGGCGGGGGCCTATGCGGAAGGAGACGTGCGCGGCGCTGGGCTCGCGGTTGAGCCCGGTCACGCGGTTGAGCGCCTGCAGCCCCACGTTGCCGCCGCGTGCCATCACCCGCAACCCGTGGCGCGTGAGCAGGCGGTTTTCCTCCACCAGCGGCACTATGTCTGCAATGGTGGCAATGGCCACCACGTCCAGGTATTGCTTGAGGTCGAAATCCGCCAGGCGGCGCCGCTTGAGCAGCGCGTGCGCCAGCTTGAACACCACGCCCGCGCTGCACAGGTAGGTGAGCGGGCTGTTCTCCTCCAGCTTGGCGTTCACCACGGCCAATGCCGGCGGGCGCCCCTGCGCCCCGGCTTCGTGGTGGTCCAGGATGATGACATCGATTCCCATGCCGTGCAGCGCGGTCACCTCCTCCACGGAGGATGTGCCGCAGTCCACGCACAGCATCAGCTCCGGCTTGCTCCCGCAGGCCTCTATGGCGTGCCGGATGCCTTCCTCGCTCAAGCCGTAGCCTTCTTTCGTGCGCACCGGGATGAAGTAGTGCACATCCATGCCGTACGCCCGCAGAATCGTGTACAGCAGCGTCACGGAGCTCACCCCGTCCACGTCGTAGTCGCCGTAGATGCACACGCGCTCACCGTTGTCCGCGGCGCGGAAGACGCGTTCCACGGCGGTGTCCATCTCTCGCAGGGCAAAGGGGTCCCCTAGGTCTGCGAGCCTGGGGTGGATGAAATGCTGGGCCTGCTCCCGGCCGGAAATTCCCCTCTGGGATAGAATGCGCCGCACCAGTGGCGGCAGCGTGCTGTTAAGCTCTTCTCCATAGTCTGCATTTCCGTCCGTTGGGGAGAACTCCCAACTGAACTTGTTACTCATGGCGCGAGTCTACCACCCGCTTCCCGCCGCGTCAAGGCTATATGCGCGCGTGCATGCGCCTGCACGTGCGTCTCGGCGGCTCCGCCCGTGCCATGCTTGAATTGGATTCGGGTTGAAATTCCGGGAGGAATCTGTTATCCTGCGCCGCACTTCCACCATGGCCGCCAAATTCAACATCAACTCCCTGAACCCCGCCCAGCGGGAGGCCGTGCGCACGCTGGACGGCCCGGTGCTTATCCTGGCGGGTGCCGGCACGGGCAAGACCCGCACGGTGACCTGCCGCATTGCGCACATGATAGAGAAGGGCGTAGCGCCGCGCGGCATCCTGGCGCTCACCTTCACCAACAAGGCCGCCACGGAAATGGCGGAGCGCGTGGCCGGGCTGGTGAGCAGGGAGGCGGCCAGGGAGATGACCGTGTGCACCTTCCACTCCCTTTGCGTGAAAATCCTGCGCCAGGACATCGGCAAGCTCGGCTACAAGGAAAACTTTTCCATCTACACCGGGAGCGACCAGACCGGCCTGGTGCGCCGCCTCATCATGGAGTACGGCGCGCTCAAGGAGAAGCTGGACCCCAACCAGGTGCTGGCGGACCTCTCTCGCGCGCGCAACGCCGGGCTGGAGGCGGACCAGATAGAGGACACCCTGGTGGCGGCCATAGCCAAGGGCTACCAGCGTGAGCTCAAGGCGCAGAACGCCGTGGATTTCGATGACCTGCTCATCCTCACGGAGCGCCTGCTGCGCTGCTACCCGGAGGCGCACGACAAGTGGAACCGCCGCTTCTCCCACATTACGGTGGACGAGTTTCAGGACACGAATTCCCTGCAGATGAGCCTGCTGCGCCAGCTGGTGGCCAGCCCGGCGCACAACGTGTGCGTGGTGGGGGACGACGACCAGTCCATCTACGGCTGGCGCGGCGCGCAGATTTCCAACATCCTGGAGTTCGAGAGCTTCTTCCCGGATCCCACCGTCATCAAGCTGGAGGAGAACTACCGCTGCACCAGGCAGGTGCTGGATTGCGCCAACCAGCTCATCCGCCACAACATCGGCCGGCGCGACAAAACCCTGCGCACCACCAAGCAGGGCAAATACCCCGTGCGCCTGGTGGCCCTGCCGGGCGCGGATGAGGAGGCCGCCTTCATTGCAGACGAGATGCAGCAGCTCAACCGCCGCGGCGAGCTCAAGTGGGAGGACCTGGCCGTGCTTTTCCGCGCCAATGTGCAGAGCCGCCAGCTGGAGGCCGCCATGCGGGAGAAGAACATCCCCTACCGCATGGTGGGCACCAAGAGCTTTTTCGACCGCCGCGAGGTGAAAGACCTCATCAGTTACCTGCAGGTGATGGACAACCCGGATGCAGACCTGCACCTGCTGCGCGTGCTCAACACGCCCGCCCGCGGTATCAGCTCCACCACCGCAAACCTGGCCATCACCCACAGCAGGGAGCACCGCACCAGCCTTTGGAATGCCCTGCATGATGAAGCCTTCCTCAATGATTGCTCCTCCAAGTCACAGGGCTGCATACGCGCCTTCACCGCCATGGTGGAACGCTACCGCGCCGCCTTCCGCGCCTCCACCGCCAGCTTCCGCGAGACCCTGCAGGCTCTCATGGATGAAATGGACTACGAGGACTACGTGGGCCGCACCTGCAAGACGGAGGACGAGCGCATCCAGCGCCTCGCCGCCATCAACGATATCTTGGAGTCCATCCACGCCTTCTGGTCCCCCGGCGCCAAGCTGGCGGATTTCCTGGAGAAGGTGACGCTGGACAACGAGAAGGATGATGACGACGACGACCTGGAGAAGAAAAAGGGCGTGTGCCTCATCACCATGCACGCCGCCAAGGGACTGGAGTTCCCGCACGTCTACATTGTGGGCGTGGAGGAGGGGCTGCTGCCCCACTCCCGCTCCGTGGACGAGGGCTCGCTGGACGAGGAGCGGCGCCTGTTTTACGTGGGCATCACCCGCGCGCAGGAGCGGCTCACCATGACCTATTGCGCCTCCCGCACACGCTACGGCAAGGAGGAGAAGTGCGCCCCGTCCTCCTTCATCCAGGAAATCCCGGACCAGCTCTACGAGTTCACCGATTACGATGCCATAATGGATTCAGAGGCCTCCGAGGAGGACTGCGAGGATTTCTTCTCCTCCATCAACGAGCTCTTTGCCGATGACGAATAAGGCCGCACCCGGCGGGGCGCGGCCTTGTGTCAAATTCTGCCGGGCTGCCGCCTTACACGATGCCCTGGTCGATCATGGCGTCCGCCACCTTCACGAAGCCCGCGATATTGGCGCCGGCCACGTAGTTGGTGAAGGCTGCATTGCTGCCGGTGGAGAACTCGTGCGCGTTGGCGTACGCGTTCTCGTGGATGTCCTTCATGATGTTGAAGAGCTTGGCGTCCACCTCCTCGGCGGTCCAGTTGAGGCGCTGGCTGTTCTGCGCCATCTCCAGGCCGGAGGTGGCCACGCCGCCGGCGTTCGCGGCCTTGGCGGGGCCGAAGAGGATCTTGGCATCCAGGAAGTTGGAGATACCCTCCAGGTTGGTGGGCATGTTGGCTCCCTCCACCACCATCTTGCAGCCGTTCATGATGAGCATGGCCGCATCTGACCCGCTGATCTCGTTCTGCGTGGCGCAGGGGAAGGCGCAGTCGCACGGCACGCTCCACGGGCGCATGTCCTCATGGTATTCCGCGCCCTTGAACTGCTCCGCGTACTCCTTGATGCGCCCGCGGCGCACGTTCTTCAGCTCCATGATCCACGCCAGCTTCTCCGCGTCAATGCCGTCCTTGTCGTAGATGAATCCGTTGGAGTCGGACATGGTGACCACCTTGGCGCCCAGCTGGGTGAGCTTCTGCACGGCGAACTGCGCCACGTTTCCGGCGCCGGACACCAGGCAGGTCTTGCCCTCCAGCGAATCACCGCGCGTGGCCAGCATGTTCTGGGCAAAGTAGGACACGCCGTAGCCGGTGGCCTCCGGGCGCATGATGGAGCCGCCCCAGTTGCGCCCCTTGCCGGTGAGCACGCCGGAGAACACCCCCGTGAGCCGCTTGTACTGGCCGAACAGGTAGCCAATCTCACGCCCGCCCACGCCTATGTCGCCCGCCGGCACGTCCGTATCCGCGCCCACATGGCGGTAGAGCTCGGTCATGAAGCTCTGGCAGAAGCGCATCACCTCTGCATCGCTCTTGCCCTTGGGGTCGAAATCCGCGCCTCCCTTGCCGCCGCCCATGGCGAGCGTGGTGAGCGAGTTCTTGAAGGTCTGCTCGAAGCCCAGGAATTTCAGGATGCCCAGGTTCACGGAGGGGTGGAAGCGCAGGCCGCCCTTGTACGGGCCAATGGCGCTGTTGAACTGGATGCGGTACCCGCGGTTCACGCGGATGCGGCCGTTGTCGTCCATCCAGGGCACGCGGAAAATGATGGTGCGCTCCGGTTCGGTGATGCGTTCGAGGATGCAGTTGTCCTCGTACTTCTTCTTGGCATCGAGTACGGGAGCAATGGTGGAGACAACTTCTTGCACGGCTTGCAGGAACTCCGGTTCGCCTGCATTCTTCGCCTGCACTTCCTCCAGTACTTTTGTGGAATAATTTGACATTGTTCGATTTGCGGCTGGGTTCCGCTACCGCCCGTTTCACAAAAACAGGGGGTGGCGTTCAACCGCGCGGCATTTTAGCAGATTGAGGTTCCCGGAAAAGTTTTTTCCCCCATGCTGACACAAAAAACATGCCAGCGGCGAGGCGGGCCCCCGCCTGCAGGCGGATTTGCGTTGCCGCGCCTGGGCGGGAATGCTATATTGCACCGGTTATGAGGATTCTGGCGTATCTGGCGGCGGGAGCCGCCTGGGTCGGCGTGTCGGCTGGTCAAATGGACGCACTGCGGGATATCGGCGTGGCGGGCGCGGCGCAAGCCCCGGCGGTTGGCTCCCCGGGCTGGGATGCCCTGCTGGCGCAAAGCGGGGTGCTGCTGCGCGCGCAGTGCCGCGTGTGTTTCCGCAGCGTGCAGGTGCTGGATACGGGGCACGGTCGCGTGGAACGCCGCCGCACCGGCTGGTACGTGCTGGCGCGCGCGGTGTACAAGGGCCCCGTGCAAATGGGTGACTACCTGTATTTCGAGCAGGAGACGGAACGCCCCATCGACGCCCCGCTCTTCCTGAGCGTCTCCCATACCCCGGAGCCCTTTTGCGAGTGCATCCTGCAGGCGGATGCCGCCGCGCCCTTTGCCCCCGGATGCGCCGTGCTGCAGGGGGTGCGCCTGCTGGATGCCGCCCCGCCGCGCCCCCAAGGCGCCGCGCGCATGTAATTTGCCTTGACAAGCCCGCGGCGCCTGTGTTTAATGTTGCCCGCACACCCCGCAAGCCGGCTTGGCGGAATTGGTAGACGCGCTCGACTCAAAATCGAGTTCGAAAGAGTGTGGGTTCGAGTCCCACAGCCGGTAGCCTCATTTGCCTTGCCTTTTCAAGCCCGCCGCAGCCGTCTCCGTTGAAATCACGTTGACTTTTCCGCGCGCGCGGATATAATGGGTGAAATCCGCGAACCGTTATGGAATTCAGTATCAAGAACGTAGAGATAGGCGGGGAGAAGCCGTTTTTCCTGCTGGGGCCGTGCTCATTGGAGAATGAGGAATTTGCCTGGGAGATGGCGCGCGGCATCAAGGAGATTTGCACGCGGCTGGAGCTGCCGTTCGTCTTCAAGGCATCGTACGACAAGGCGAACCGCACCAGCGTGAAGAGTTTCCGCGGGCCCGGCATCAAGGAGGGCTGCCGCATTCTGGCGGAGATTGGCCGCGAGCTTCAAATCCCCGTGGTGACGGATGTGCACACGGAGGAGCAGGCCATCTACGCGGCGGAATACGTGGACCTGCTGCAGATACCCGCATTCCTGTGCCGCCAGAGCGATCTGCTGGAGGCTTGCGCCAAGACCGGCCGCCCCGTGAACATCAAGAAGGGCCAGTTCCTGGCCCCGTGGGACTGCGTGAACATTTGCGAGAAGATGCGCGCGTTCGGTTGCGAGCGTTTCATGCTCTGCGAGCGCGGCACCAGTTTCGGCTACAACAACCTGGTGGTCGATATGCGCGGCATGTACTGGATGCGCAAGTTCGGCTGCCCCGTGGTGTTTGATGCCACGCACTCCGTGCAGCGCCCCGGCGGCTTGGGCGGAGCCACCGGCGGTGACCGCGAGCTGGCCCCCGTGCTGGCCAACGCCGCCATGGCCGTGGGCGTGGACGGCGTGTTCATGGAGGTGCACAAGGACCCGGAGCACGCCATGAGCGATGGCCCGAACCAGATTTACCTGGGCGACCTGGAGCGCATCCTGCGCAACCTGATGCTGGTGCGCGGGGCGTACGAGAAGATGAGCTGATGCGTGCGTTCGCCACAGCCCTGCTTCTTGCCGCGCTGCTGCCCGCATGGGGCCAGCAGACGGCGGAGAAGGTGTCCGACGCCGTGGGGCAGGGCGAGTTCCCGGGCTTGCAGCTGCTGCCGCCCGGCAGCGTGGTGAAGGGCATCTCCCTGCCGCGCTACGAGGCGCACCGCGTGACCGCCCTGGTGCGCATCCGCGAGCTGCGCGTGGAATCCCGCCAGCGCATCTCCCTGCAGGGAATCGTGGCCACGCTCTATTCCCCGAACGGTTACAAAACCTCCGTGGCGTGCCCCCGTGCCGTGTACGATTTTGCCTCCATGCGCGGCGAAACCACCGGGCGCACCCGCCTGCAAGATGCGCGCTTCACCGCCCGCGGCGGCAGCGTGGTGTATGATGCCAAAACCCAGAAGGGCCTGCTGCGCGGGCCGGTGCGCACCACGGTGTCGGCATCGGTCTTCGGGCGCGGCGGTTCCTCCCAGCCCGCCCAATGAAGATGCGCACGCTCCTGCTCAGCATGCTGGCCTCCTGCGCCGCATTTGCAGCCCCTCCCCAGGAGGATTGGCTGGATGCCATGGGCACGCTGGTGGAGCGCTGGCAGGTGCAGGACCGCGAGACGGATGCCGCCCTGCAGGGACTGGCTGCAACGGAGGAGGAGGCTGCCGATGATTCCGCCGGGGTGGATGATGACACCCCCGCCGGAGAGAACGATACGCAGGCGTACTGCCGCGGCGGGCTCATGTTCGACAGCGCTGCCAACACCCTGATCTACCTGGACCGCGTGTGGCTCACAGATGAGCGCCTGCAGCTTTCCGCAGAGCACCGCCTGTACATCAAGCTGCCACGCGATGGCATGAAGGGTGCTTCTCCCGCGCCGCAGGGGCGGGAACCCGCACTCAGCACCACCAGGGCGGAGGAACGGCTCGTCGGCAACGCCCGTGAAATCCCCTCCCAGCTGCGCGGCGGCCGTATCTCCATAGAGACCACGGATGCCGTGGCGGACACGGATGCCAACACGCTGCTCCTTGCCTCCCCGGAGCTCGGCAGGGCTATCCTGGTGGCGCAGGGGCGCAACTCCATCCGCATTGAACCGGGGAAGGACCGCCCGGCGCGCCTGGTGGCGGATGCACAGGGCAACGCGCTGCTCAGCGGCGCGCACATCTCCCTGCGCTGGGTGGACGCCGAGGGCCGCGAGGGCAAGATGGAGTGCGCGGGCGGCAGTATCACCTACCATGCCGCCACGCACACGCTGCACCTGCCCGGGCATTCATCCATGGAACACCCGCGCGGGTCCTTCATCAGTGAGAAAGGGCTCGTGGTGGCGCTGCAGCCGGAGGATGGCGCCGCCCCCGCCGCGCGCAGCCGCGATTTCCTCTCCCAGTTCGCCGCCATGCGCTTCAAGGGTGTTGAGAGCGTGCAGGTGGAGAACGGCAGCGCCACGCTGGATTCATACTCCGCCAAGGGGGAGGAGCTGACCTACAACGCCGCCACCGGCGCATGCCGCGCGGCAGGCAAGGGTACACTCCTGCGCTACAACGCCAACTCCATTGCAACGGATGGGGCCGTGCAGCTGCACGGCAACGGCGATATCGACATTTCCGGGGATGACGTGCGCATCACCTACGAGCGCGTCTCCCAGGCGGAGCCGGAGAAACTGCTGCGCGGCACCATGCAGGGCTCGGCCCTGCACTTCTGCGCCGCCACAGGCAAGGTGGATGCCCCCGGGCCGCTCTCCATACGGGACGAGGAGCTGAACTTCTCCTGCGAGGGCCCGGTGGAGCTGCTTCTGCGCCCCGCCGCGCAGCCGCGCCTGCGGCAGCGGCCCGGCATGCCCAACCTGGCCGTGGCGCAGTATGATGGCGTGAACACCATTTCCGCACAGCGTTCCGTGCGCCTGGCCGCCAAGTCCGCAGAGGGGGATGTGGCGGTGATGGGTGATGCCGTGCAGGCGGACCTGGCCGCGCAAAGCGCCACCGTGACCGCGCGCGAGGGCGCGCCGCTGGTGCTGCAGGGCGGCGGGTTCCGCGCGGCGGCGGAAACGCCGGCGGGCGCCCACTCCACACTGCAGGTCACGCCGCAGGGCGACATCTCGCTCACGGGCAGCCACATCAGCGTAGAGGGCGGCGGGGATGCACCCGCCACCGTGGTGGCCATCTCCAAGGATAAACTTTCGGAGCTGCACGTGAACACCGCCGGGGATATCACCCTGCGCGGCGCTGATATCGGCATCGAGACGCGGGATGCCGCCGGGCAGAGCATCAAGGCCGTCTGCAAGGATTCCCTCACCCTGGAGAAGGCGGCCGGCAGGCTCACCACCGGCTCCGCCACGCGCATGCAGTCCGCCCAGGGCTCCCTCTCCGCCAACGGCCCCGTCACCGCCGTGCTGAAACAGGGGGCCGCCAAACCCGCGCGGCGGGATGCCCGTTTCGCGCAGCTCAACTACAGTTTCGAGGGCTTGCAGAGCGCGTCCACCCCGCAGGGCGGCAGCATCCGCACGCCCCAGGGCTCCATGCAGTGCTCCGGCAAGATTGAGGTGGCCTTTGCGGAGCAGCCCGCACCCCGCCGCGGCGCGCGCGGGGAGGAGAGCGCCCTGGGTGCGCTGAAATACGCCCGCGCGGAGGGCGCCGTGGCGCTGGCAGGCAAGGATTCCTCCGGCCGCGTGATGCGCGCCACGGGTGATGTGCTCACGCTGGATGCCGCCACCGGCATGAAGACCCTCACCGGCGGCACCGTCTCCCTTTCCGACCGCTACAACACGCACACCGCCAGCGGCAATGCATCCATCACCATCGATGCCCGCAACAACGTGCGCATCTCCGGCGCCTCCCAGCGCACCACCGCCACCGGAATCCACGAACAGATCAACCTTCAGCAAGACAAATGACCATGGACGAGAACATCCTCCTAGACGCGCGCGGCCTCTGCAAGTCATACAAGGAGCGCCGCGTGGTGGACCACGTGAACCTCACCGTGCGCCCCGGCGAGATTGTGGGCCTGCTGGGGCCCAACGGTGCCGGCAAGACCACCTCGTTCTACATGGTGGCAGGCCTGGTGCGGCCGGACGAGGGCCAGGTGTTCTTCTGCGGGCAGGATGTCTCCGGCCTGCCCATGCACCTGCGCGCGCGCCTGGGCATGGGGTACCTGCCGCAAGAGGAATCCATCTTCCGCAAGCTTTCCGTGGAGGACAACCTCATGGCCATCCTGGAGACCCGCGCAGACCTCTCTCGCGCACAGCAGCGGGAAAAGGCGCAGGAACTCATGGAGCGCTTCAACATCACACGCCTGCGCAAGAGCCAGGCCATCCAGCTTTCCGGCGGTGAGAAGCGCCGCCTCACCATTGCGCGCGCCCTCGCATCCAACCCCAGGCTTGTCATGCTGGACGAGCCCTTCGCCGGCGTGGACCCCATCGCCGTGCAGGATATCCAGCGCATCGTGGCCTCCCTGCGGGAGACGGACGGCCTCTCCATCCTCATCACAGACCACAATGTGCGGGAGACCCTGGGCATTGTGGACCGCGCCTACATCCTCTTCGAGGGCAAGGTTATCAAGGAGGGCAACGCGGAGGACATCGCCAACGATCCCAAGACCCGCCGCATCTACCTGGGCGAACAGTTCAAGATGTGATGGGAATTTACGATTGACAATTGACGATTTGCAATCACTGCCGTCCCATATGGATTGACAGTTACGACACCTGCCCGTCTTCGCCAAAGGCTTCGCCGTGGCCTTCGGGAGATATTCGGGCGGGAGACGTCATCCGCCCTGCCGCATGGCGGCGGGCAACCACGGTTCAAATGTCTCTATACCGAAAACGGCCGA
>JAUNHW010000012.1 GCA_030523775.1 Akkermansia sp. | reverse complement strand
ATTGGGAATGCTGTAGACTCCCCTCGCACGTGCACCCCTGTCGGGTGCGTCAAGACAGTCTTAGCTAAGCAATAAAACCAAAAAATCAAACCCAGATAACCGTTATGAAACTCCGCTTACCGCACAAGTTCCAGACAGCGCTCATGGCCGCGCTGGCATCGGTTTCCTTCACCACGCTCAGCAGCGGCACGCTCGCCGTTGCCACCGGCGCCGCCCTCCTCGCAGGACAGCAGGCTCAGGCCGCAGACGAAGACTCCACCACGTTCACGACCACCAACACGGGCGGGAGAAGCAACAGTAACTTCAGCGCCTACGGTTACATCATCACCCTCAACGGGGCACGACTGGCGACCACCCCGTCGGATGTTCCCATCACCACGTACAATGAGGTGAACCTCGTCTCCGTCACCGGCAATCTCCGCTATCAAACCGGGACGTCCGGCGTTAACACCGGTCTCGCTCTCACGGACAGCACCGGCAAGATTCTCGCCTTGTCGACAGACTCCACCAACACGAACAATACCGCTTTCACCTGGCACTTTGACGAAGGCACCACCGTGAGCACGGATTCTCCCCTGTACTTCCTCTTCTACAAGACAAACAACGCCAATATTGAGGTTGGGTACACCTTCAAGTCAGGCGACGCCTGGCAAGCCGGCGCCGGTACTGGCGGTGTCTACACATATTCCAATAGTGCGGATATGACCTCCTGCACGTTCGTCTCAAGTGGTGTTGGCGGCACCCTCACCCCCCCCACCGCATCAAATCAACTGGTCCATGCCCCCTATATCAGCATAGTGACCACGGGTACCGTTGCGGCGGACGAATACACCTGGAGCGCTACCGGCATCTCGGCGGAATGGGATGAGGCGACCTCCAACTGGACTTTCAAGGGCGCCCCCGGCACGTATAAGTCTGGCACGGACAATATCGTGAACTTCAATGACGGCGCGTACGCCAAGGAGGTGACGGTGGTCGGGGCGATTGAGGCCGGCACGGTGCATGTGAACGCCAATTACGAGTTCACTGTCGGGAGCGAGGCCTCCCTGTCCGCCCGCACGCTCGACGTGGCAAGCGGAGCGACGGCGACAGTGGGGGGCGCGGGTGCGCTCTCCATCGGCAATGTTACCGTGGCAAGCGGAGCGACGGCGACAGTGGGGGGCGCGGGTGCGCTCTCCATCGGCAATGTTACGGGCGCGGGCTCGTTCGTGGTTGGCTCCGGCACGCTCACGCTTGCCAATCTGTCCCTTGGCACCGGCAGCACGCTGGGCCTTGGCGAAAACGCGCACGTGACCATCACCTCCAAGCCCACGCTCAGCGGGCTCAACGTCACCCTGGCCACGGGCTCCGTGCTTGATTTGAGCGGCAACTCTTCTGATGCCAGCGACATCCGGAACA
This sequence comes from Akkermansia sp., assembly GCA_030523775.1. Classification (GTDB taxonomy): domain Bacteria; phylum Verrucomicrobiota; class Verrucomicrobiia; order Verrucomicrobiales; family Akkermansiaceae; genus Akkermansia. Next base: position 78,716 of record JAUNHW010000012.1, on the reverse strand, counting down.
TCATGGGCAATGTCAAGGGCGCAGGCACGGTGAAAATCAACGGTGCCGGTGAACGCTCCTTCCCCGGCGGCGGAACCACCACGCTGCTCACCAACCTGGAGTTCATCTCCTCTGCAGAATTCAACGGTACAGGCTGGCAAAACCCCGCCGGCCACACCTTCAACGTGGGCAACGGCACGGATATAGGCAGCATCAAGGTGACGAACGATTTGCGCCTGGAGTCCCAGATGCACATCAATGTCAAGGAGGGCAGCTCGCTGACGGTGGGCGGCAACCTGATTATGGGTCACACCACGGCCGGCAACCCCGGCCATGTAGACGTGGACCACGGCACGCTGTCTGTGGGGCATATCCAATTCCAGGACAACTCCACGGTCAACACCATCACGCTGGCGGATTCCACCGTGGAGGCCACGCAGGCGGGCAACCTGTTTGCCAGCACTGGAACATCCTCCACTGTTTCCGCCACGAATGTGACCCTGAAGGCCACGGACGTGAACTGGGCGTGGAACCGCGCCATCGCCTTCGGCGGCACGCTGGCGGTTGACGCCGGCACGCACACCATCACCCTGGGTGCGGCGGGGGCCGATTTCTCCGTTGTCAACCCCATTACGCTGACCAGCGGCACGGTGGCCTTTGCGGGCAACTGGAATCTTAGCGGCATTACCCATACCGGCACCACCCAGTACACCGGCGGCGCGACGGAGGGCGACGTCAACGGCTTCGCTTCCCTTGTCACCAGCATTCAGCTCGTGGACATGGGTGCCAGCACCCACATCGGCGACACCAGCGGCGCCCATTTCACCATTGACGGTGTGACCGCCACGCTGGGTGATACCGGTCTGGCCCAAACCAGCGGTCAGGTGGACTACGCCACCTTCCACGTGATGACCGGCTCCGAGAACGTGAGCCAGGGCCGCAAGGACAGCCACGATCCCGTCTACTCCCTGGCGGCCGGCGCCAAGCTGGTGGTGGACGATGCCCTGAATGGCAGCCAGCTCTCCCGCGAGGATAGCTCCACCGACAACGCCACGCTGGAAATCAAGAGCGGCAACACCTACACCTCCGACGGCATCGTGAAGCATGTCACCATCACGGGCGAGGGCACGTACGCGCTCAAGAGCGGCACAACCGCCATGGTGGATTCGCTCGCGAGCGAATGGACCGGTGCCGTGCGCATCAGCGGCAGCGCGAACAACCTTGACCTGAGCTCCGGCACGCGCCTGTACAACGATCATTCATCCGTCATCCTGGACGGCTATACGGGCTTTTTCAAGCAGGCCAGCCAGACTATCGCAGCGGATGTGGAAATCGGCGCGGGCGGCATCACCCTTACCAACGGCTGGGGTGCCAGTGTCATCACCTTCACCGGCGCGCTCACCGGCAGCGGCAACATTAATAGAAACAACAATGCAAACGTCTCTCCTGACCTGAGGTTCACCGGGGATGTCTCCGGTTACACGGGCAGCATTGTCAATAGCCGCAATGATGGCTGGGGTCTGAGGTTGACCTACAGCGGCAGTGCCAACCAGATCAAGGCGGCTGAAATCAAGAACGCCACCGGCGCAACAGGCACAATCGCCATCGACCTGCAGGCGGCGGACACCGTGGTGGACAGCGTTATCTCCCGCGGCTCCGGCACAATCAACATTAACGTGGGAACCACCCAGGCACCCATCACCGCCACGTTCAACAAGGAGGTGAGCGCCAGCGCGCTGACCATCAACAGCAACTCCACCGCCACCTTCAAGGAGAACCTCACCCTGTCGGGCAGCCTGACGCTGGACGGCAGCGCGACGCTGGAAAAGGGCGGCAGCGTTGGCGGCTCCATCGACCTTCCACACGGCGGCGACGCCCACGGCACGCTGACGCTGGCCGCGGAGCAAAACCTGACCTACGGCAGCAGCTTCTGGGGAGCCAACAACAACAAGCTGCTGCTGGGCGCGGGCGCGACCGTCCAGAAGGCGAGCAACGCCCCGGTGACCATCGAGGGCCTGGCCGTCGCGGAGGGCGCGGAGAGCTACGTCTCCAGCAGCAGCAATGAGCAACTCCTGCTTGACAAGTCTGCCTTCACCCTGCACAACGTGAAGGCCACCATCAACACGGACAGCGCCGATGTGCAGCTGCACTTCGACAACAGCAAGTTCGTGACATCCCACATGGTGACGCTCAAGAACCTGCAGAGCGTGTTCAGCGGCATGGATATCCAGGGCGGCACCACCACGGTGGGCGCAAGCGTTGCATCGGACACCACGGTGACGCTGGGCGCGGTTGCGCTTTCCGGCGGCAACCTTACGCTGGCGGAGCATGTCATCGGTTCCGCGGGCAGCTTGAACGTCACGGCCTCCGGCACGGTGACCGGCGGCACGCTGGCCATGGGAAATCTCATCACCATGGGGGAGGGCGCCACGCTCACCCTCTCCAACACCGTGGTGGACGTTTCCGCCCTGCCTGCCGCAGGCGGTGAAAGCCACGGTTACGTGGACGGCACCACGGGGGACAACGGTTTCTCCAGCCTGGTGGCCAATGTGCAGCTGGTGAACTTCTCCGACGGCGCCACGGTGGTGAACAACGGTGCCTCCTTTGTGAAGGACGGCAACATAGGCACCCTGCAGCTGGACAGCACCGGGGACTACTACGGCTACGTGCAGTTCAACAGCCCCACCTACACCGCCTACTATGTGAACACCCCGGGCTCCACCGAATCCCTGCAGCACGCCATTGAAACCGCCTCCGCCAAGGGCGGCGTCACCCTGGAGTCCGTGTACCTGAACGCCGGCACCCTGAATGCGGACGTTGACACCAAGGTGGCCTCCCTGCACATCCATGAGACGGCGGGCGTGACACCCGGCGATGTCTCCATCATCGGCACCGCGGCCAACTTCGGCACGGTGAGCGGCAACGGCACCCTGAACGTGGCCGCCGCCACCACGCTGACCGCCGACACGCTCAGCATCGCCGCCGATGAAACCCTGACCCTCGCCGGCTCGGAGCATATCAGCTTCGGCACCATCACCAACCGCGGCACGCTGGGTATCGGCACCGGCACAAAGGTGGCCACCAGCAACGCCATCACGGTGGGCAGCGGCGAGACCTTCACCACCACCGGCGCGGGCACGCTCGCCAGTTCCTCCACGCTGACGGTGCAGGGCGGCACGGCCACCCTGGGCAGCAAATCCGAATGGAGCGTCATCACCATTGGCAACGGCTCCCTCACCATCAACGCCGACACCACGGTGAGCGGCAACTTGAATGTCGGTGACGGTGACGGAAAACGCAGCGGCAACATCACCGTTGCGCAAGACGCCACCCTGACGGCCAATAAGCTGAACACGCCATGGGGATTCAACTCCATGACCATCAACGGTGTGTTCAACGCCACGGAGCAGTTCAGCCTCAACACGGGCGCCCATGAGTACCAGATTACCGGCACGGGCACCATCAACACCAAGGAGCTCATTATTCAGAACCGGACCTCCAAGGCTATCTTCTCCGGCGGCCTCACCATCAACATCGGCGATAACGGCATCAAGGGCAGCCAACCCCTGGAGCTGCGCGATGTGACCGTGGGCGTGCTGGCCGGCTCCAACGGCTGGTCCGCCTCCCGCGCCATCACCCTGGGCAGCGCAGACACCGGCACCACCTTCAATATCGGCAACGGCAAGGCGGTGACGCTCGGCGGCGTGCTTAGCGGCAGCGGCAAGATGAACGTCACCGGCGGCGGCACCGTGGCCCTGAACGGCGGCAACTCCTTCTCCGGCGGCCTCACCGTGACCGGCGCCACCGTGGAAATGGGCGACAACAACGCCCTGGGCAACGCCAACAACGCCATCACCATCGGCCAGGACGGCGTCATCGACCTCAAGGGCCATGACAACGTGACCTACGCCTACACGCTGGCGGGCGGCACCCTGCAGAACACCGGCAGCGCCACCGGCGCGGGCAAGAAGCAGACCAAGGGCCTGACCCTGACGGCCAACTCCACCATCGGCGGCACGGGCGACTTCCAGATCATTGCCGGCGATTACGCCGCCACAACCATCAACCTGGGCAACAATACCCTTACCAAGACGGGTGACAACACCGTGCACTTCGTGAACTCCACCATCACGGAAGGCACTGTGCAGGTGGATGCCGGCGCGCTCGATTTCCGCACCGACCACGGCGTGAGCACCGTGAAGGCGAATATCGTGCTGAACGGAAGCGGCACCGCGCTGACGGACGGCTTCAAGTACGCGGACAGCGAGACGGCTGTGAGCCGCGCCCTGGCCGCCAACCAGGATGTGACCGCCAGCGCGGCCATTGAGCTGGGCAGCAACGTGACCCTGGCCACCAACGTGGCCACCGGCAAGACCCTGACCATGAGCGGCGCCATCACCGGCAACGGCGGCCTCACCAAGGGCGGTGACGGCACGCTGGCCCTCACCGCGGCAGCCAGCTACAACGGCAACACCGCCGTGAACGCGGGCAACCTGGCCCTGGGCAGCAGCCTCACCACCACCGGTAACGTGACCGTGGCCGCAGGCGCGGCCATCACCTTCGCCAACGGCGCCACCATCTCCGCCAACAGCATGACGCTCACCAACGGCGCCACGCTGGACTTCAGCGACTACAAGAGCAGCATCGGCTCCGAAATCCACGTGGTGACCACCACCACCGGCGTGACCGGATACGATGGTGCCATCATCACCGGCCCCACCGCCCCGCGCGGCATGCAGGCCAACGTGGAGCAGAAGGGCAACGACATTGTGCTGACCTTCCAGGCCAAGGAAGGTGCCACCATGCACCTGTACATCCTCACAGGCCAGTCCAACTCCATGGGCACCTCCAAGGACGTGCCGCTGCCGCAGGGCATGCTGGACGCATACTCCACGGAGGGGGGCATGCTCTGGAACGGCAATATGAACAAGGCCACGCAGGCCAGCCCGGGTGGCAGCCGCTATGTGGAGAACCCCACTTGGCAGAGCGTGCTTCCGCAGCTTCCCGAACTCTCCCGCAACGGCAAGAGCAGCCTGTGCATGGGCCCGGAATACGGCTTCACCTACATGATGCTCCAGAAGGGATGGTTCTCCGAAAATGCGGAGAATGATTCCCTGGGCGTGATGAAGGCCTCCCTGGACGGCGGCGGCAACAGTTTCTGGGTGAAGGACGGCAGCATCAGCAACTATGGTCTCATTGTGGATTCCATGCAGCGTGCCATCAAGCAGGCCCACGACATGGGGTACAGCACCCTGTCCGTGGATGGACTCATGTACCTGCAGGGCGAATCCGATGGAGGTGATTCTTCCTTGGCGGGAACGCGCTTTGCCGCATTCCTGGAGAACCTGACCAATGACCTTGATGCCTGGAAGCAGGCGCAGGGGATTGAAGTGGCACTGGTGTTCAGCGGCAACGCTGTGACTGGAGAGAACTTCTCCAACAACACCACCTCCCAGATATTCCTGGACGCCGCCACCAGCGACGGCAAGATCAACGCAGACATGAACGGCCGCGGCCACGTGCTCACCAAGGACTTGGAGGGCATCGGCGATGGCCTGCACTACACGGGCAACTCCCAGCTGACCATCGGCGCGCGCTACGCCTACGCCTTCGCCGTGCAGAAGGGCATCAACGTGGGAGCCGTGCGCGGGCAGGACGACAGCAAGACCCTGGACCAGGCGGGCGCCTGGTGGATGGAGAAGCTGCCCGGCGAGACCGAGGTGGCCACGTGGGACATCTCCTCCGTGAGCACCGTGAACAACATCGCGGCGGGTGCCACCCTGACCGTGGGCGGCATCAAGATTGACGAGGTCTACCACGAGGGCGCCACCGCCAAGGGGCAGGGCAGCATCGCCATCAACGGCGGCACCGTCTCCCTGGGTGCGGGCGGTATCAACCTGGTGGGCGGAGACCTCTCCATGACCTCCGATGTGACCGTGCGCGAGAACCAGACCTGGCAGGCCGCGGAAGGCCTCAAGCTGGCCGTGAACGGCACCACCACCATTGGTACGGATGCCACGCTCACGCTGAAGGACGACCTGTACCTCACCTTCGGCTACATCACCGGCACCGGCAGCCTGGAAATCGGCACCGTCACCTTCGACATGGACCTGGACTACATGGGCACCATGGCCCAGGCCTCCTACATCTCCTCCAAGGGCGAAGGCGCCAACGGCTATGTGAACGAGGTGAACCTCATCGACCTCACCGCCGGTGACGGCACCATCACCTTCACGCACGGCGGCGGGGTGAATGACATCACCAAACGTGGCGGCCTGGCGGATTGCACGCTCACCCTGGGCGAGGACAGCAAGACCCTGAAGGTCACCATGCCCTCCACCGCTCCCAAGACCGTGTACTTCACCCGCAGCGGCGAGGTGACCTACACCAGCACCGACGACGGCGAGAACGGCATCTACAACGCCACCGAGCTTGTGCTTAGCGGCCAGCAGGGCGCCCCCGCCACCCTGACGCTCTCCACCGCCCTCAAGAGCGGCGTGGGCATCAAGGCGGAAGGCTTGGGCGGCACCGTGAAGATTGGCTCCGACGTGGTGCTCAACGCCTCCTCCCTGGAGACGGATGGCGCGCCCGTCACCATCGCCGGTTCCGGCGAGTACGTGGGCAAGACCCTGGGCGCGGTGGGCAGCGTCACCGCTGCGGATGTGCTGGGCCAGGGCGTGACGCTCGCGAGCGACTGGACCGGCTCCGTGGTGCTGAGCGGCGGCAACGCCTCCTTCACCGGCTACACAGGCATGGGCAACCTCGCCGACTTCTACAAGGCGGGTTCCACCATCGTCTTCAACGGCATGTACGGCTACTTCAGCGACAGCTACACCATTGGCGCCGACATTGAGTTCCGCGGCACGGGTGTGGACGGCACGGGTGCCGCACTCACGTACACCGCAGGCAACCAGAAGACCGATGAATTCTCCGGCACCATTACCGGCAAGGGCGATTTCGTCTTCGACAAGAACGCTGGTACCGGCGAGACAATCAAGTTCACCGGCGATATCGCGGGTTGGGAGGGTTCCATCACCACCGGCAACCACGGCAGCGGCCCCCTGAACCTTACTCTGGGCGGCAAGGTGACCGATGTGAACGCAGCCATCACGAAGGGGCAGAACCACCCCATCAACGTGACGGTGGATGCCACCAGCGCGGTTTCCTTCAACAAGGCCCTCACCGGGCTGAGCAACCTGACCCTGAACGCCAACAAGAGCGCCAGCGTGCTTGGCGGAATCGGCACGAACGCCACCACCCTGAACGGTGGCGCCTCCCTCACCATCGGCGGCACGGATACCACCAACACCCTGGGCACCGTGACCGTCAACGGTACCGGCAGTAGCCTGACCATCAACCAAGCCGCCACCATTACCGGTGTGACCCTGAGCAACAACGCCTCTACAACGGTGACCAACAATGTGGCCGGCACCAGTCTGGGCAATGTGACGCTCAACAACAACACCGCCCTTACCATCGGTGGAACAGCGGCCGTTGCCGCCGGCAATGTGAAGCTTGCAGACCAGTGCGCCGCCTCCATCATCCTGGACAACGACTTCTCCGTGAGCCAGCTGGATACCATCGGCGGCGAGAAGACGCTCTCCATCGGCTCTGCGGTGGGCGTGACCAAGACGCTCACCACGGGCGCGCTGGGCTTTGACAACTTCAATACCGTCATTGCCCTGCAGAATGTGAACATGGTTGTGACCGGGGCCGCCACCGTAGGCGAGCTTGATGCCCACTCCAACAACATCGGCACCATGCTCGTGGGCTCCGGCGCCACCCTGAACCTTCAGGGCACCACCCAGTGGAACACCAGCGACAACAAGTACGTGGACCTGGTGATTGAGAACGGCGGCGCGGTGAACGTGACCAACGGTACAGAGAACAAGCTCCGCGGCGTGAACCTGGGCGCGGACAGCAGCCTGACCTTCGGCACGGGTACCACCACCATCGGTGGCGCCGTGGTGCTGGCCAACACCATCACCAATGACGGCTCCGTGACCCTTACCGGCACCGTGAACCTGGACGCCCTGACCGCCCTCACCGAAGACGAAGGCTACGACGAAGGCGAACATGATGGCAACGGCTTCTACTACAATTCCTCCACCGTGCGCGTCTTCACCGAGAACCGTGTGGGCGTGGTTGACAGCTCCGCCGCCACCATCACCTACAAGGGTGTCGGCGGTACATTCGATGCCCAGGCCGGTACCTTCACCGGCAATGGCCAGAAGGACATGACCACGTTCCACGTGCGGGCGGATGGGACCACGGAAAAGTACACCACTGCGTTTGACTTCGCAGGCGAGAATCTGACCACCGTGAAACTGGCTGACGCCACCGCCATCAACCTGAACAAGGCTGATGCCGCGCTCGCCCACCTGGTGCTCACGGAGGATGCCTCCGCCACCGTCCAGGTGTCGGAGAACGCCTCCGTTGCCTCTGTGGAGGGCGTGGGCGCCGGCCAGACGCTGACCGTCACCGGCACCACCGGCAAGGTGCTCACCCTGAGCGCCGACAACACCATGGAAGGCACGGTTGACGTGCAGGGAGGCACGCTCAAGACCACCACGGGAACCGCCCTGGGCAACGCCCATGTGGACGTGGCGGCCGTCGGCACGCTGGAGCTGGGCGCCAACCTGACGCTGGCTAACGGCATGGACAACGCCGGCACGGTCAACCTGACCAACAAGGCCCTGACCTTGAACGGCCGGGAGGGCGGCACCGCCTACACCATGGGCACGCTTTCCAATGGAGCCTCCTCTGATGTGACGCTCAACAACCACGTTACGGCCACGTTCGACAAGGATGCTTCCGTGCGCCGCTTGACGGGCAATGCGGGTTCCGCCGTGGTGGTGGGTGAAAACGCCACGCTGACGCTGACTTCCACCAACCGTAACAGTTACTACTCCCTGGTGGGCGACTTGGATGTCCAGGGCACGCTCAAGCTCAAGGGCAGCAACGGTGATATCCGCCTCGCTGGCTATGAGGACGACCAGGTGTTCAATCTGGGCCATCTGGATATCGACGGCGCGTCCGGCATCACCTATATGCTTACATCCGGCTCGGTGAACTACACCACGGACATTGTGGTGAAGTCCCTCTCCGGCGGCGGCACGGGCCACACCCTGCAGGTGACCACCTGCTACACCGGCGGTAATGCAGGTACGGGCAAGGTGGTCAACTTCATCCTCGGCGATGAAACCTCCGCGGCCTCGGCGCCCGCCTACACCGGCACCATCCAGTACGGCACCGGCTCCAGCTACGTCAAGACCGGCGGCGGCATGAACCTGGTCATCAAGGACGAGTACGTGGCCGCCAATGCCGTGCTGCAGTCGACAATGAGCGGCGGCACCTACGCCACCGTGACCGTGGACACCGCCCGCGCCCAGGTGAAGGGCCTTAAGGACGCCACCACCGGCAAGACCGTGAACGTGCGCGGCACGGAGGCCGACAAGAACCGCGTGCTCGAAATCACGGGTGACGACAACTACACCTACAACGGCAAGCTGGGCGCCAACCTGGATGTGGTGCACAGCGGCTCCGGCACCCAGAGCTTCGGCGGTGTGGACGGCTTCGACGGCTCCATCGACGTGGAGGCCGGTACGCTCAACATCATGAACATCGCCCAGGCCGCCAGCGTGAGCGCGCAGGATGTCACCATCAACAACAGCAACCTGGGCGTGTACACCAACGCCACGGCTGCGGAAGAGAACGTGGGCGCGCTGACCGTCAAGGGCACCCTCACCGCCAGCGGTGCGGACGCCAAGCTGAACGCCAACCTGGTGATGGACGCCGGCTCCACGCTGGATGTCTCCGCCTACGGCGGCACGGGCGGCCTGAACATGGGCTGCTCCGTGACCCTGAACCCGGGCATGTCCCTCTCCACCAAAGATATGGAAAATGTGGCCGGACTCGGATTCATGGAGGCGTACGACCTGTACTACGATGTGGAGAGTTTCTTCATCGGCACGCAGCAGTACTCCGAAATCACCTTCGCTTCCGAGACGTGGGTCAAGGCCAACGAGGTCTTCAACAACGACCTCTTCAAGACGGAAGGCAAGGACTACTACGTGTTCTACAGCGGCGTGAACCCGGGCGGCAACGGCAGCAATGTGGGCACCGTCTACATTGTGCAGGTCCCCGAACCCACCACAAGCACCCTGAGCTTGCTGGCGCTCTGCGCGCTGGCAGCGCGCAGACGCCGCAAGTGAGATGTACAAAGTACAAAGTACCCGTCTACGCCCTGCGGGCTACGCCGAGGCAAGCAATGTACAAATCATAAGTTAGGCGGCGTTGCCGCAGGAGAACAGATTAACAGGCCCCGCGCGGACGCGCACCGCGCGGGGCTTTTTCCAAATCCAAATCCTAATTCTAATCCTAATTCCCCAAATCCCGGCGCGCCTTGTCACGCCGAAGCTTTAGCGAAGGCGGAGCCGAACTCTCCCAATTGTAAATCGTCAATCGTCAATCGTAAATTCCATGCATTTCATCGTGGCAGGCAGCGGCGGGGGAGAGATGAGCATCCGCGCGTATCTGGAAGCGTTCCGCCCGCCCAAGGATGCGCCGCGTACGCTGGAGAAGCGCTGCCAGGTGTACGCCCGCTTCCTGGAGTATCTGGGAGAGCTGGCGAACGGGCCGCTGGACTCCCTGAAGCCCGGGCACTGCGAACGCTTCTTTGAGGAACGCGCGCAGAGTATGGCCCCGCGAACGCTGCGTTCATACCGCGCGTACCTGAATGCAGCGTTCCAGGCAGCGGTGAAGAGCGGCCTGCTGCACGAGTCGCCCATGCGCGGGGTGCCGCTGCCGGCTGCGCACACGCGGGCCACGGAGGAAGGGCGCGCCTTCACCCTGCCGGAGGTGCAGCGCATGCTCACGGAGTTCCCGCCCGTGTACCGCGCGCTGGTGGGCTTGCGGGTATACTGCGGGGGGCTTGGCATAACAACCTGCCAGAACCTGCGCCGCTCACAGCTCAACCGTAAGGCGAACATGCTGGTGATCAAGAACAACGACTCGCGCGGGGGATATATCGTGCACTTCCTCTCCCGGGAGTTCATCCGCCTGCTGGACGATATCGCCAAGCCGGAGGACGAGTACATTCTGCAAGAATTGCATGATATACACACCTGCCACGTTTCCCGCCGCTTCTCCGAAATCTGCCGCGCACACGGCCTCATAGATCCCGCCGCCACACGCAGGATGCCGGCGGGGGCGAAGCGCTATCAGCGAAGTTTCATTTCCCTCTTGCCGCTGGAGGCGCTGTCAACTGCTCCAACGGGGGACCGTGTGAGGTTGGGAACTGGAATGGGAGGGGCGTCTGGCGATGGGAACGCAAGGCGCGTGACGATGGTGCAGAGTTATGCGGACATGCACTAACGGAGTCCCGCCGCCATGCGGCGGGGCGGATGACGTCTCCCTTTAACCCATGGGGCACCCCCCCCGCATACCTTCCACGGTAACCCCGCTCCGCGGGGTGGATTGCGTCCACGCCTGCACCTCACCGGGCGTTTTTTCGACCACCCGCAAAATCTGGCGCAGCTCCGAATTTTGTTTGAAACTAGCGGGGATATTGCTTGACTCGGCGGGCGGGGGGCGTGAGTCCACGCCTTTGTGAACCCTATTTCCACAGTGGATGGTCCTGCCAGTGAGATGGCAACCCCATCCAGGAAAGGATTGTCCATGAAAAAAGGAAAGGCACGCTTTGTTGCGCGTATCCCCTCCGGTTAAGGAAGAGCAGAGGCGTTAGCGTGCCGTGACACCGCCATTAAAACACAAATGGCCAAGTTGTCAAGCGTTTTTTTGCGGTTTCCTCGGTTTTCCGGCTAGGCGCATCCCTCTTTTCAACTTCCGCAGGACAAGGGATTTACAATACGCCCGACGGCTGGAAGCACGTCTCGCCGCCGAATCCCGCACTGCGGGGTGGATGGCGTCTCGCGTTCATCTATCTCCGGGTGTTGGGGGAATGGGAATTTTCTCGGAAAGGTGCGGGATATTGCTTGACTCGGCGGGGCGGGGGGCTTATAGTGGATGGTAACATGAGCGAAGAACAGATTAAATGCACGCCTTTGTGCGAAAAGCATGTGGCTCTGGGTGCCAAGATGGTGCCGTTTGCCGGTTGGAACATGCCCGTGCAGTACACGGGAATCATTGATGAGCACAACGCCGTTCGCAACGATTGCGGCGTGTTCGACATCTCCCACATGGGGCAGTTCCTGGCCTACGGCCCGGGCACCACGGAGTGGTTGAACGGCATGTTCACCAACAACCTGCACAAGCTCACGGACGGCGTGGGCCAGTACTCCATGATGCTCAACGAGCGCGGCGGCGTCATCGACGACCTCATCATCTACCGCATGGGCGAGGACAACTACTTCATTGTGGTGAACGCCTCCATGATTGACGAGGACTACGCCTGGCTCACCGCGCACAAGCCGGAGGGCGTCTCGCTCGTCAACAAGAGCGCGGATTTCGTGGGCCTGGCCGTGCAGGGGCCCAACTGTGAAAAAGTTTTCGCGGGCATGTGCCCGGGCATTGTGCTGCCGGAGCGCAACGGCATCCTCAAGTTCAGCTGCGACGGCGACGAGCTCTACGTCTGCCGCACCGGGTACACCGGTGAGAACGGCTTCGAGTTCTTCTGCCCGGCGGCAGAGGGCGTGAAGTGGCTGGAGAAGGTCATTGCCAGCGGCGCCAAGCCCTGCGGCCTGGGCGCGCGCGACAGCCTGCGCCTGGAGATGTGCTACTCCCTGAACGGCAGCGACCTCTCCCCGGAGAAGACCCCGCTGGAGGCCGGACTCTCCTGGTGCTGCGACCTCACGAAGGACTTCATCGGCGTGGAGGTGCTGCGCCAGCAGAAGGCGGAGGGCCGCCCCACCGCGCTGGTGGCCATCGAGTACACGGGCAAGGGCGCCCCGCCCCGCCACGGCTACGAGGTGCAGCTGCCGGACGGCACGCACCTGGGCGAGCTCTGCAGCGGCGTGCTTTCCCCCACCCTCGGCAAGGGCATTGCCATGGCATACGTTCCCACCGCCCTCGGCAAGATCGGCACGGAGGTGAACGTCATCGTCCGCAACAAGCCCGTCCCCGCCGTCATCATCAAGAAACCCTTCCTCAAGAAGTAAACCCCAAACCTAATTACAACCATGAGTGCAATCCCCGCTGATTACAAGTATTCCTCCGAGCACGAATGGGTCAGCCCCGTCGTTGACGGCATCGTGACCCTCGGCATCACCGACCACGCTCAGTCTGAGCTGGGCGACATCGTGTACGTGGACCTCCCCGCCGTGGGCGACTCCTTCTCCAAGGGCGACAACATCGCCGCCGTGGAGTCCGTGAAGGCCGCTTCCGACGTGTACACCCCCGTCTCCGGCGAGGTGGTGGAGGTGAACGAGGTGCTGGACGCAGAGCCCGCCACCGTGAATGCGGATGCCAACGGCGCCGGCTGGATCTGCAAGGTCCGCATCAGCGACCCCGCCGAGCTCGATGAGCTCATGGACGCTGCCGCCTACGAGGAATTCTGCAAGTAAACCCCACTTCCATGCGGTCGCATGCCCACCCGGCGTGTGACCGCATGCTTGTCTTTTCACAAAATATAACTAACTGATATTCAATAAATTATGAAAACCATTACAGCTCAGACGGCATTTGCGCCGCGGCACAACGGGTCCGTGGAGGCGGACGTGCAGGCCATGCTGAAGGAAATCGGGTTCAGCTCGCTGGACGAGATGACGGACACCATCGTGCCGAAGAACATCCGGCTTGCGGCGCCGCTGAACCTGCCGGAGCCGCTTGCGGAGCAGGACGCGCTCGCGAAGCTGCGCGAGGTGCTCTCCGCCAACCGCCCGGTGCACAGCCTCATCGGCCAGGGCTACTACGGCGCGCTCATGCCGGCAGTCATCCAGCGCAACGTGTATGAGAACCCGGGCTGGTACACCGCGTACACCCCCTACCAGCCGGAGATTGCCCAGGGCCGCCTGGAGATGCTGGTGAACTTCCAGACCATGATATCCGACCTCACGGGCCTGCCGATTGCCAATGCATCCATGCTGGACGAGGGCACCGCCGCCGCGGAGGCCGTGCACCTGTGCATCTCCAACAAGGGCAAGAGCGACACCTTCTTTGTGGCGGACACCTGCTTCCCGCAGACCATCGACGTGATGAAGACGCGCTGCGAGACCACGGGCGTGAAGCTCATCGTGGGCGATTGGAAGACCTTTGATCCCGCGAGCGTGCCCACGCTGGCGGGCGTGCTGGTGCAGTACCCGGACAACCTGGGCAGCGTGGAGGACTACGCCGCGTTCTTCGAGAAGTGCCATGCCTGCAAGGTGCAGTGCGTGGTGGCGGCCGACCTGCTGGCGCTCACCGTGCTCAAGGAGCCCGGCGCCTTCGGTGCGGACGTGGCCATCGGCACCACGCAGCGCTTCGGCATCCCCATGGGCTACGGCGGCCCCGCCGCCGCCTACATGGCCTGCACGGACGCCCTCAAGCGCAAGCTCCCCGGCCGCTTCATCGGCCTCTCCGTGGACAAGGACGGCAAGCCCGCCTACCGCCTGGCGCTCCAGACCCGCGAGCAGCACATCCGCCGAGAGAAGGCCACCTCCAACATCTGCACCGCACAGGTGCTCACCGCCCTGCTCAGCACCTTCTACGCCATGTACCAGGGGCATGACGGCCTGGTGAACGTGGCCATGACCGCGCACCGCCTCGCCGCCGCCTTCGCCGCCTCCCTCAAAGGCGCGTACGAGCTGCCCGTGGCCAACTACTTCGACACCGTGGTGGTGCGCGCCGCCGGCAAGGCGGACGCCCTGGTGGCCGCCGCCCTCAAGGCAGGGTACAACATCCGCCGCCTGGACGCCGACACCGTGTCCGTCTCGTTCGACGAGACCACGACCTCCGACGACCTGGCCGCGCTGTGCGGCGCGTTCGGCGTGGCTCCGGCAGAGGTCCCCGCTTCCCCGGTTTGGGATGCGGCGTACACGCGCACGGCTGGCTTCTGCGGGCAGAAGTGCTTCACCTCGTTCCACACGGAGACGGAGATGATGCGCTACATCCACCGCCTGGAGAGCAAGGACCTGGCGCTCAACGAGGCCATGATTCCCCTGGGCTCCTGCACCATGAAGGCCAACTGCGCCGCCATCATGATGCCCATCACCTGGCCGGAAGTGACAGAGCTGCATCCCTTCGCACCCGCGGACCAGTGCCAGGGCATGCGCGCCATGCTGGAGCAGCTCAAGACCTGGCTCGCCGCCGTCACAGGGTTTGACGGCGTCTCCCTGCAGCCCAACTCCGGCGCCGCGGGCGAGTTCGCCGGCCTGCTCACCATCCACCGCTACCAGGTGGCGCAGGGGCAGGGCCACCGCAACGTCTGCCTCATCCCCACCTCCGCGCACGGCACCAACCCCGCCTCCTCCGCCATGGCAGGTTTCTCCGTGGTGCCCGTCAAGTGCGACGACCACGGCAACATCGACCCCGAGGATCTCAAGGCCCAGGCGGAGGCCCACAAGGACAACCTGGCGGCCCTCATGGTCACCTATCCCTCCACGCACGGCGTGTATGAGAGCACCATCGCGGAGCTCTGCAAGATCGTGCATGAGAACGGCGGCCAGGTCTACATGGACGGCGCCAACATGAACGCCCAGTGCGGCCTCACCAACCCCGGCACCATCGGCGCGGACGTCTGCCACCTCAACCTCCACAAGACCTTCGCCATGCCCCACGGCGGCGGCGGTCCCGGCGTGGGCCCCATCTGCTGCGCCAAGCACCTCACGCCGTATCTGCCCGGTCACGTGGTGGACGGCGCCGCGCAGACCCAGGGCGCCGTCTCCTCCGCGGAGTACGGTTCCGCCGGGCTCAACCCCATCTCCTGGATGTACCTGGCCATGATGGGGCACGAGGGCCTGAAGCTCGCCTCCCAGATGGCCATCCTGAACGCCAACTACGTGGCCAAGCGCCTCGCACCGTACTTCCCCACCCTGTACAGCGGCGCCAACGGCCTCGTGGCCCACGAGTGCATCCTGGACACCCGCCCCATGCTGGAGAAGAGCCACCTCACCGTGGACGACATGGCCAAGCGCCTCATGGACTACGGCTTCCACGCCCCCACCATGAGCTTCCCCGTGCACGACACCCTCATGGTGGAACCCACCGAGTCCGAGAGCAAGTACGAGCTGGACCGCTTCGTGGAGGCCATGGCCGGTATCCACGCGGAAATGACCGCCGTGGCGGAAGGCAAGGTGCCCGCCGACGACAACGTGATGGTGAACGCCCCACACACCGCCCTCACCGTGAGCGCGGACGAGTGGACGCACCCCTACACGCGCCGCCAGGCCGCCTATCCCGCACCCGGCCAGCTGCTCCACAAGTTCTGGCCCGGCTGCTCCCGCGTGGACAACACCTACGGCGACCGCAATTTCTGCTGCTGCTGCGACACCCTCGCGGAAGCAGAGAAATAAAGTAATTTATCCGTCTTCGCAAAGCTTCCGTCTACGCCCCGGTGGGGCTACGCCGAGATAAAACGCCGAGACAGGCAATTGACGATTTTGTAAGTTAGGCGCGGCGTTCGCCGCGCGAGAATGACACACCCCGCTTGGTCATGGACCAAGCGGGGCGTTTTTGAGTCGCTTCGCGCTCAAATCTCCTACAGAAAAATGGCAGAATGTGCCCCAATCTCCTACATAAAAGTGGCAGAATACGGTTGAATCTCCTACATAAAAATGGCAGGGAGTGTTTACTGTGCGTTGAAACCCAACAAATTATAGGACAATTATCCTCCTGGCGCGAATTCCAAGACTACACGAGGCTTTTTTCACTGGCTTGCAGGGTGCGTTTCACGGCACCATGACGCAGCAGCCGCGGTTTGGTGTTGCCATGCGGGGCAGGGGGTGTATACACTGAACCCATGAGCGCAACACCCGAGAAGGCAGGATGCCTGCTGGCGATTCCCGAGCTGCTGGCGCGCCTGTTCCGCGGCAAGCCCGCAGGGCAGCGTGCGGGCGCGGGCACGCAGCACATGAAGGGGAATCTCCTCACCCCGCGCAACATCATCATTGCCGTGCTCGCCATCCTCTACGCCGTGTGGCCCGTGGATTTCCTGCCGGATCTCATGCCCATTGTCGGCTGGCTGGACGACATAGGCGTGCTCGGCATCGCCGTGGCCCTCATCGCATCCGCCGCGCACCGCCGCGCAGACAATTTGCCGAATGACGAAGCCCCGCAGGAGCGCCCCATGCGCAACTGCACCCCGCCCCAACAGGCGGAGGAGGAAAAGCGCCTGCCATAACCCGCAGGCTACTTACTTCTTGTCGAAAAAGTTCCCGCTGTAATGCGTGGTGCCGCCGGGCGTGGTGTACGAGGTGCCCGTGCGGCCCTGGTTGTCGCGGTAGTGGGTGGTGCCGCCGGGCGTGGTGTACGAGGTGACGCTGCGCCCCTTGTTGTCCGTATAGTGCGTGGTACCGCCCGGCGTGGTGTACGAGGAGCCGAGCGAGCCCTTGTTGTCCGTCTAATGTGAGGAGCCGCCCGGCGAGGTGTAGGAGCTGCCGCGCGTGCCGCGGTTGTCCTGGTAGTGTGTGGTGCCGCCCGGTGTGGTGTAGGAGGAGCCGTGGTAGCCGTTCGGTCCCGTGTAATGCGTGGTTCCCCCCGGCGTGGTGTACGCGCTCCCCTGCTGCGCCCACGCCCCGCCGCACAGCGCGGCCGCCAATGTCAAGGATGCAATCGCTTTCATGTTCAAGTCTCCATTGAACCCCAAGAGTGTTTCCCTGTCAACTTCTATCTCACACCAGCGAACCCAGGAAACTGCCGATACCGATAAGCACCAGCGCCCAGCCCACAACGTTGCCGGCAACCTTCAGGCCGCCTTTCCACCTGCCCAAATGGCAGCATATCAGCAACACCAGCCCCACCGCCGCCAGCGGCGACATGGCCCAATAGTCTTGTATAAGATTTGTCATGGTTTCTTTCAAGTAAAATGCCCTATGCCATGTGGGATGCTATTCCATGGGGATACCCAACTTGTTGAGGATATCAATGGCATCATCGTAGCCTTGGCTAGCCGATTTGCGCCACCATTTGACAGCCTCTTGATCGTCTGAGCGCACGCCTTTCCCTGCTTTATAACAGCTGCCAAGGCAAAATTGGGCCTTCGCGTCTCCGTTTTGTGCAGCTTTACTCCACCATTTGGCTGCTTCTTGTTCATCCAGGTCCACACCGTCTCCCCAATAATAGCATTCCGCCAAATTGCGCTGGGCTTGAGCGTGCCCCTGTTCTGCGGCCTTGCGCCACCACTTAACGGCCTCTGCATAGTCTTTCGGCACACCTTCGCCGTCATGGAAACAGCATCCTATCCCGCATTGGGCATCCGCATTTCCTTGTTCTGCGGACTTCCGCCACCATTTGTACACCTCCTGCTTGTCCATGGTCACGCCTTGTCCGGTGAGGTAACATAAACCCAGGCTCAATTGAGAATGGGCGTTTCCCTGTTCTGCGGCCTTGCGCCACCATTTGGCAGCCTCCTGCTTGTCCATGGTCACGCCTTTGCCCATCCAGTAGCATTGGCCAAGAAAATGTTGAGCAATGTCATGCCCTTGCTCGGCAGACTTGCCAAACCAATAAACGGCTTCGGGCAGGTTTCCCCCCGTGCCATTGTTCCCCCAGTAATACAACGCCAGTGAGCATTGGGCATCTGCATTCCCCTGTTCGGCTGCCAAGCTCCACCATCCGGCGGCCTCTCTCTTGTCCAAACCCACATCACCGCCTTTCCAATATCGGCCACCGAGCAGGAACTGTGCCTTTGCATCTCCGGATTCTGCCTGCCTTACCAATTGATAGTTGCTTTCACTCTCCGCCGCGGATGTGGCGAACCACATGGCGGCATCTGTCTCCCTGTCCTTTTCGTCTGTTATTACACGATGGGCCTCAAAATACACCAGGGCATCGAAATCGTTCCGTTCGGCGGCTTTGCGGAACCACCTTTCAGCCTCCTGTCTGTCCATGGGAACTCCCTCTCCGAGATAGTAGCAACAGCCAAGTTTGTATGGAGCCAAGAGATATCCGCGATCCGCAGCCTCGCGAAGCCATTTGACGGCCTCTTGCTTGTCTTTTGCCACGCACCAACCGAACATGTGGCTCAATGCAAGTGCGTACTGTGCCTGGGGGTGGCCCAGCTCGGCGGCCTTGCGGAACGATTCAATGACTTTGGGCCCGTCGCCCACTCCTCCACCCTGCCTGTAGCGCCATGCCATGCGAAGCGCCTCTGCCGCCTCTCCAAGTTTTTTTGTCGGCCTTAAATGTTCAACATGGTTTCCCCCGGGGACGGTCGGTTTCGCGACTTCAGGTGTCACAGAGCAACTGGCAAGGGCCATTTTTGCATTCTCATGGCCTTGATTGGCGGCCAAGCGGAACCATTTTGCGGCCTCTAGCCTGTTCATGTCCACACCTGTTCCCGCCAGATATAATTGACCGAGCCTGAACTGAGCCTCGGCATGGTTGCGCTCTGCAGCTTTGCGCAACCACTTGACGGCTTCCGATGGATTGGAAGCTGCGCCGTCTGCCGTACCGTATGCGTCTGCCAGGCGCATGGCGGCATCCCCATCCTTGAAGTCGTCTGCCAGAACGCGCCAGAAGATTTCCGCCTTGTCCATGTCTTTCTTGGCCATGCGCTTCACGGCCTTGTCCCTGTTGGCCTGGATGGCAATCTTGAAGTTCTTGCGGGCTTCGTCCCCATCTCCCTTGTCCACGTAGTATTCAGCCAAGCGAATGGCGCTGTCGTAGTCCTTCTTTTGGGCGTTTCTCTCATGCCATTCAAGGGCGTATTTGACGGGCAGCTTGTTCATGGCCTCCACAGCCTTGTCGTTGCCCAGTTGGGCGGCCTCCGCGTAGAATTTGGCAGCTTTGCGCTCATTCTTGGCAGTGTGGAATCCCTTGGCATAAATGTCGCCCAGGAAGACGAGGGCCACCTCATCCTTCTGGTCGGCCGCCATGTTGAGCCAGGTGAGGGCCACCTTGCGGTCGGTGGGGATGCCGGGAGAGCCTCCCTTGTACATGCGGATGCCCAGGGTGCGCATGGCGGGCACGTCATGCTGCTGGGCGCGCTTGACGAGGTTTGCAACGGCCTTGTCTGCGTACGCGACACTGCTGAGAGCCATGACGGAGGAGATGAGGATGGGGAGGATTTTCATGTGGGGTTCATGGTTTGAGGTTACACCCGCATGTGTTCCGCGGCGGGCCAGTCTTGGGGGGAGAAGCTCTTGATGCCCTTGTCCTGCTCGCAGAGCAGGATGCAGCCCTGGGGGGCCTTGCGGGCGGCCAGGATGGCGCGGCGCTGGGTTTGGGTGAGTTTTCCGTGGCGTTTTGATTCCACCACCAGGGGCTCCAGGCGGCCGTCCGGGTGGCACACCATGCAGTGCCGCGGCTCCGGCGGCGGCTGGTCGCTGAGCTCCAGGGCGCCCTCTGCCTGCACGTCATCCAGCGTTTTCCACAGGAAATCCGGTCCGTCGTCGGCGTTGCGGTTGTCGGGGTAGCGGCAGTGCTGGCAGCGGTATCCCAGCACTTCTCCGTGCAGCTCGTCCGCGCGGTCCAGCGGCTGGGCAGAGATGCCGCCCTTGTCGTCTGCCGCAAAGTGCAGGATGCAGCGGTGGATGGCCTGCTCAATGCGCATGAGCTGGTGGCGGCCGCAGCAGGGGCAGGTGAATGATACGTTTGGCATTACAAAGTAGCTTTTACGCTTCAAAAATTACCTGTTTTTGGATACATTGTCAACCTTTTTTCGCCATCAAAGAAATAAAATGGGTGAAAACCAGTAAAATTTCTTGCAAAATGATGGCAGAATTGCTACACTGTTGAGCGTGGAAGCACCAAACCAAGACGAGCTGAAGGTCAACATCAAGCTTTGGCTGAAAGCCAACGGCATGAACTACGCATGGCTGGCGGATAAGTGCTATGTCACGGAAGCGACGGTTCGCAACTGGATGGCGCGCAAGCCCATTCCTGCGGCGAAGGAGCACATCATTCGCGAGCTCATCAAGCAGCTCCCCCTCTCCCTGCCCAGCCGGGTGAAGGTGCAGGAGGAGACACTGGTGACGCTAAGCCTGGATTCCTCCACCCGCAAGGCGCTGGAGCAAAAGGCGTTCCGCTGCGGCAAGACGCTGGCGGAGTTCCTGGCGGACGAGGTGCCGCGCCTGGGGGCGAGCGAAGACAAGCCCGCGGAGTAGGGCGGGTGACGCCATTTTGAAAGGTGGGGCCATGCAACTGGTCAGCGCATTGCCGCCGGGGGCCGTCCTCGGCAACGACAGGTACAAAATCCTGGCTGCGCGCGGCCAGGGGGGCTTCGGCATCACTTATGTGGGCTGGGATAAATCCCTGGAGCGGAACGTGGCCATCAAAGAGTGCTTTCCGCAGGAAATCTGCGTGAGAGACGCCGACAGCGGGCATATCCTGCCCGCCCGCCCGGAGCTGGAGGATGCGTACATAATGGCCATGGCGGACCTCCAGAAGGAGGGGCGCCTGCTGGCCAAATTGAACCACCCGAACATCGTGCAGGTGCATGATGTGTTCGCCGCGCACGGCAGCCTGTTCTGCGTGATGCACTGGCTGGAGGGCGACACGCTGCGCGCGCGGCTGGACACTGCGGAGGCTGCGGATGCGCCGCTGCCCGCGGGGCAGGTGGAGGATTGGCTGCGCCAGCTGCTGGATGCGCTCGCGCACATGCACGCGCAGGGTATCATCCACCGCGATATCAAGCCGGAGAACATCA
The DNA here is from genome assembly GCA_030523775.1 of Akkermansia sp. Lineage (GTDB taxonomy): Bacteria > Verrucomicrobiota > Verrucomicrobiia > Verrucomicrobiales > Akkermansiaceae > Akkermansia. The sequence continues at coordinate 56,995 of JAUNHW010000012.1, read as the reverse complement.
TGTTCGACGAGAGCGGGCGGCCCGTGCTGGTGGATTTCGGCTCCGCGGTGAACATTTCCCGCCTCACGCACACGCTCACGCAGGGCGCGCTCTCCGCCGCGTACGCCGCGCCGGAGCAACTCTCCGGCAAGGGGGAAATAGGCCCGTGGACGGATTTCTACGCCCTGGCCTGCACCTGGTACGAGGTCTTTTCAAACTGCGCACCGGAGACAACCCTGCGCCGCATGGTGGATGACAGCCTGGTGCCGCTGGAGAAGCTGCAGCCGGAACGCGTGCAGGCCGCGCCGCACCTGGCGGCGGGTATTATGTGCAACCTGGAGCTGCGCGCCGCGGAACGCTGTCAAAACGCGGCGGAATGGCTGGCCGTGCTGGATGGCAGGCGCCAACCGCGCAGGTTCCTCCAAAAGCGGCGGCGCCGTTTCCTGCTGTGGGGCGGCGCGCTGGCCGCCGCCGTGCTGGGCTGGTGCGTGGCGGGGCCGAAAACCGCACCGCGCGGGGATGACGGGGAAACGCCCGCGGTGGAAACAGCCGGTGGAGAGGTGAATCTGGATGCGCTCACGGAGCGCGCCTGGGAGTATTACGGGATAGACAAGCTGCTGGAGAAAAACAGGCAGTTCGAGGCGGACGGGGCGAAGCTCGCCAGCCAGTTCAGTGATGATTGCCGCAAGCACAGGGAGCGCTGCCGGGGCAATCAGGCGCTGGCTGAGGATTCAAGCCCGGCTGACAGAGAGTTCGAAAGCTTGGCAGCCGCCTGCCAGGAAAAGCTCAAGGAGCTGGACAAGCAATACGAGCGAGAGGTCGTCACGCCCTTCCGGGCCGCCCTGGAATCCATGGAAAGCGGCCGGGGTTGGCCGGGGCTCTCCACGGCGGAAAAGCTGGCGCTCATGCACGCCGTTTCCTCGCGCGTGCATTCCAAGGCTGTGGGGCAATGTGAAAACTACAGTTTCTACAGCCTGAACTCCACCGACAATTTCTCCCAGCTGAAAAACGAGGAAGAGCGCGCGCTGAGAGGCGTGCTCCGTGAAACCAAGGAGGCCCATGCAGAGGAGCAGCGGCGCCAGCGCAATCTCCAACGCAAGCAGCAGGAGCGGCAAAGTGAAATCGACAAGGAGCGCATGACCGAGGCCCTGTACCAAAAGGTGCACGCGCAGAGCGGCATGGTGGAGCTCATGCAGAAGGCGGAGCAGATGAAGAAGGAGTATGCGGCCATTCCGGAGGAGGGATTGAAAGCCATGGACCGCATCGCCGCGGAGGGCATCGCCAAGGCCAAGGCCGCACCTATGGACGACGTCTCCAAGATAGAGTCGGACACGGATGGCAAAATCCTGGCGTGCGAGCGCGAGTACCGCAAGAAGATGAGCGATTTCCGGGAGCGCTTCCACTCGGAGGTGGAGTATCCCCTCCGCTATATCATCGACAACTGCGGGAAGTCGTCCGAGTTCACATTTGTCACGGAGGACGAGCGGGATTTGCTCGGTGGCATTGAGAAGCGCATCAGGGAGGAAATCGAGCCGTACAGAAACCTGGCGCACGTGGCCAGCCCGGATGAGGACGGCGCGCGCGACACGCTGCGCAGGGAGATGAAGGAGGTGCGGGCGCAGAAGGAGAAAGAGCGTGATGCTGCGGTGGAGAGCCTGTATCACCGGGTGGTGGATGAAAAGAAGCTGGAATCCCTGGTGGCGCGCCGCGCAGAGATTGAAAAGCAGAGCAGCGCCCTGTACAAGGCGTGCAGGAAGGAAGTAGATGCATACACGGACCAGGTGGTGCCGCAAATCAAGGCCATGCCCCGCGAGCAGTGGAATGCCGCCATTGATGACGCGGAACAGCGCGTGGCGCAAATCTGCTACGAGTACGAGCTGCAGGAGAAGCCCCTGGTGGAGGAATCTCAGAAGGTGGCAGCCGTGGCGAGCTCCTACCTGGACCGCATCAAGAATGCCAAGGGCAAGGAATTCGCCGGGCTGGCCGCCGGGGAGAAAAAGCTGCTTCCGGAGGTGGCCCGCCTGGCTTGGGAAAAGCTGGGCGGCGGCTATTTCTCCACGAACGTGGATGTCGCCGTGCCCATGATGGCAGGGAGCTTCATCATGGGCAACTCCATAGATGACCGCGTGTACGAGGGCGTGGACACGGATGCCCTGCAGCAGGAGGCGGAAGAGAAGGCCATGGAGGAGCTGGGCCTGTAGCGGTGTCTGCTTTGGGCTTGACAAACCCGCGCACGCGCGTATAGTGTGCCGCGCGTTATGAAAGAGAAGATAGCAAGCGTACAAGCAGAATCCCTGGCCCGCATCGGCTCCATTGCCGATATGAAGGGCGTGGAGGATGCCCGCGTGGCCATCCTTGGCAAGAAGGGCACACTCACCCAGCTCCAGCAGGGCATGAAGGATGTGCCCAAGGAGGACAAGCCCGCCGTGGGCGCGCTCCTGAACGAGGCCCGCGCCGCCATCACCGCCGCGCTGGACGCCCGCAAGGAGGCGCTGCAGCAGGAGATTGACCGCGCCGCCGTGGCCGGGTGCGATTTCACCATGCCCGGCGCCACGCTCCCCAGCGGCGGCCTGCACCCCATCAGCATTGTTCGGGATGAGGCCGTGCGCATCCTGCGCCGCATGGGATTCACGCTTGCAGACGGCCCGGAGATTGAGGACGAGTGGCACTGCTTTGATGCGCTCAACACGCCGGAGGACCACCCCGCCCGCAACGAGAAGGACACCTTCTACTTTGACAGCGGCAAGCTGCTGCGCACGCAGACCAGCACCGTGCAGGCCCGCGTGATGGAGAAGCAGGCGCCACCCGTGCGCATCTTCTGCCCCGGTTCCGCCTTCCGGCGGGATGCCATCGACGCCACCCACCTCTCCGCCTTCAACCAGATTGAGGGACTGTACGTGGACAAGCACGTGAGCGTGGGCGACCTCAAGGGCACGCTGGAGTACTTCTTGAAGGCCCTGTTCGGCAGCGAGACGGCGGTTCGCTTCCGCCCGCACTTCTTCCCGTTCACGGAGCCGAGCTTCGAGATTGACGTGCTGCTGCAGGCGGCGGGCCAGGCCCCGCGCTGGATTGAAATCGCCGGCTGCGGCATGGTGAACCCCGCCGTGTTCGAGAACATCGACAAGGCCACCGGAAAGCGCCTGTACAGCGATTGCACGGGCTTCGCCTTCGGCATCGGCCTGGAGCGCCTCGCCATGATTCGCTGGGGCATCCGCGATATCCGTTTGCTCATCGAGAACGATGTGCGCTTCCTCGCCCAGTTCCAATAACCCCAACCCTTCCTTACCATGAACGTTTCACTCAATTGGCTTTCCCAATACATCGACATCGCGGACCTTGACACCCAGAAGATGGCCGACATGCTCACCTTCGCCGGAATCGAGGTGGAGGGCATCCAGCAGCGCGGCGTCACCACGGACAAGGTGGTGGTGGCCCAGGTGATGGAGAAGGTGCCCGTGGAGGGCAGCGACCACCTCAACTGCTGCCAGGTGGACGCGGGGGAGGGTTCCCTGCGCCAGATCGTGTGTGGTGCCGCCAACTACAAGGTGGGGGACAAGGTGCCCTGCGCGCTGCCCGGCGCCATCCTGCCCGGCGGCTGGGAAATCAAGGAGGGCAAGATGCGCGGCGTGGCCAGCAACGGCATGCTCTGCTCCGCATCCGAGCTCGGCCTGCCCGACAAGGAGCACGGCCTCTGGATTCTCCCGCAGGACTACGCCATCGGCACGCCCGTTCGCGAGTTCGTGAAGTCGGACACCATCTTTGAGCTGGAAATCACGCCGAACCGCCCGGATCTGCTGAGCCACTGGGGCATGGCGCGCGAGCTGGCCGGCATCACCGGCCGCACCCCGCACGCCCCGGAGTACAAGCTGGACACCGTGCCCGCCGGGGATTTCATCACCCTTTCCGCGCCGCAGGCATGCCCGCTCTACACCGCCACCCGCATCAAGGGCATCAAGATCGCCCCCTCCCCGGAGTGGCTGCAGGAGCGCCTTATCGCCATCGGCCTGCGCCCCATCAACAACGTGGTGGATATCACCAACTACGTGCTCTTTGAGCTGGGCCACCCGCTGCACGCCTTTGATGCCGCCAAGCTCACCGGCGGGCTCAACATCCGCTACGCCAAGGACGGCGAGAAGTTCACCAGCCTCATGGAGGATGAGTACGAGCTCACGCATGAGGACCTGGTCATCTCCGATGCCAGCGGCGCCGCCCTCGCCCTCGGCGGCGTGATGGGCGGTCTGGATTCCGGCGTTACGGAGGCTACCACGGACATCGTGCTGGAGTCCGCCTGGTTCCAGCCTTCCGGCATCCGCTACACCAGCCGCCGCCTGGGGCTGGGCTCGGATTCCTCCTACCGTTTCGAGCGCGGGGCGTCCCCGTGGAACGTGGCGTTCGCCGCCGGGCGCGCCATCGAGCTCATCCTGGAATGCGCGGGCGGCACGGTGGAGCCCACCATGGTGGCCGGCCAGGCCCCCTGCCTGGTGCCGGAGGAGAAGGCCGCCGCCGCCAAGGTGGTGGCCCAGGGCACCAATGCCAAAATCTTCAACGCCCTCCGCAACGTGGAGCTGGACTGGAAGGAGCTGGATGTCATGACCAACGCCTCCATCCCCCACCTGGAGGCCGCGCGCATCCTGAAAAACCTCGGTCTGGAGGACAACGGCGACGGCTCCTGGGCATGCCCGCCCTGGCGCATCGACCTGAAGCGCAGCTGCGACCTGCTGGAGGAGGTGGTGCGCGTGTGGGGCATCGACAACATCCCCGCCACCAACACCGCCATCTACGTGGAGGAAAGCGCCAGCGACCGCGCCAACGACTACCGCATGCAGGTTTCCCGCAAGCTCGCCGGCGCCGGCTTCTGGGAGGTGCAGAGCTTCAAGCTCATTGCCGACAAGAGCATTGATCCCACCATTGCCAGCGTGGAGAACGCCCTGCCCATCAAGCCGCTTGTGGAGGGCGACATTATCCGCGTGGCGCTGCCCATCTCGGAAGACCACTCCACCCTGCGTCCCTCGCTCGCTCCCGGCCTCATCGCCGTGGCCGCCCGCAACATCAACCAGGGCATGGATTGCCTCCGCTTCTTCGAGTGCGGACGCGTGTTCCGCAACACCGGCGGCGGCAAGGGCAAGGATATCGAGAACGAGGTTCTCGGCATCTTCATGGCCGGCAAGCTTACGCCCGCCAGCTGGGCCGCCACCAAGCCCGCAGACGTGCATTTCGAGCACCTGCGCGCCGTGGTGGACACCATTGTGCCCAAGGCACAAATCACCCTTGTTCCCGCCAAGCAGGAGCGTGAGAACGCCGCCGTGGGCGCGGATATCCAGATCAACGGACAAGGCTGCGGCTACTTCGCACGCCTGTCGCTCTCCAAGTGCCGCGCGCTCGGCCTGCCCATGGAGTGCTACTACGCGGAGCTGGACCTCCGCAAGCTCCAGCAGGTGGCCACCGCCCCCTACAAGGCCGCGGACCTGCCGCAGTTCCCCGGCTCCGGCCGCGATGCCTCCCTGGATGTGTCCGCCGCCACCCGCAACGCGGATATCGTGAAGGCCGTGGAGGCCGCCAAGCAGAAGCTGCTCGTCTCCTTCAACCTCAAGGACGTGTTCTGCGATCCCTCCGGCGAGAAGCTTCCCGCGGACCGCAAGGCCATGACCTATTCCTTCCTCTACCGCGACGAGAAGAAGACCCTCACCGCCGCAGAGGTGGATGCCGCCCACAAGCAGGTGCTGGATACCCTCGCCTCCAAGGTGCAGGGCCTCAGCTTCAGGTGAGATGCCTTACACACCCGTGCCGCATATGCGGCACGGGTGGTGCGGCACATCCTCCCTTGACCCGGTGGTGCAATTGCGCTAGACTTGCGGCAGCATGACTGAGAACGCATCATACAAGGTGGCGGATATATCCCTCAAGGACTGGGGCCGCAAGGAAATCACGATGTCGGAATTCGAGATGCCGGGGCTCATGGCCTGCCGGGAGAAGTACGGGCCGCAGCAGCCGCTGGCGGGCGTGCGCATCACCGGCTCGCTGCACATGACCATCCAAACCGCCATCCTCATCGAAACGCTGGTGGCGCTGGGCGCAGAGGTGCGCTGGGCCAGCTGCAACATTTTCTCCACACAGGACCACGCCGCCGCCGCCATTGCCGCCGCCGGAGTGCCCGTCTTCGCCTGGAAGGGCGAATCCCTGGAGGAATACTGGGAGTGCACCTGGAACGCCCTCTGCCACAGGGACGGAAAGGGTCCGCAGCTCATTGTGGACGATGGCGGCGATGCCACGCTCCTGCTGCACAAGGGCTATGAAATGGAGGACGGCGACCCGTGGGTGGACACCCCCGCCACATCCGCGGAAGAGGGCGTCATCAAGGCCCTGCTCAAGCGCATCGCCAAGGAGAATCCCGGCGTGTTCCACCGCTGGATGCCGGAGATTGCCGGCGTGTCCGAGGAAACCACCACCGGCGTGCACAGGCTCTACCAGATGGAGCGCGACGGCCGCCTGCTCATCCCCGCCATCAACGTCAACGATTCCGTCACCAAGAGCAAGTTCGACAACCTGTACGGCTGCCGCGAAAGCCTGACGGACGGCATCAAGCGCGCCACGGACGTGATGGTGGCGGGCAAGGTGGCCGTGGTGTGCGGGTATGGTGATGTGGGCAAGGGCTGCGCGCAAGCGCTGCGCGGGCTCGGTGCCCAGGTGGTGGTGACGGAAGTGGATCCCATCTGCGCGCTGCAGGCGGCCATGGAGGGCTACCGCGTGCTCACCGTGGAGGACACCCTCGGCTGGGGAGACATCTACGTGACCACCACCGGCAACTGCGACATCATCACCCTGGAGCACATGGAGAAGATAAAAGACCAGGCCATCGTCTGCAACATCGGCCACTTCGACAACGAGATCCAGGTGGCGCGTCTGCAGGCGCGCGAGGGCATCAAGTGCACCAACATCAAGCCGCAGGTGGACATGTACACCTTCCCGGACGGCCACAGCCTGTACCTGCTGGCGGAGGGCCGCCTGGTGAACCTGGGCTGCGCCACGGGCCACGCCTCCTTTGTGATGAGCAACAGCTTCACCAACCAGGTGCTCGCGCAGATGGCCCTGTGGAAGGACCGCGCCACCGCCAAGCCCGGCGTGAAGGTGCTGCCCAAGGTGCTGGACGAGGAGGTGGCGCGCCTGCACCTGCACAAGCTCGGCGTGCGTCTCACCACGCTCACGCAGAAGCAGGCGGACTACCTGGGCGTGCCCGTGCAGGGCCCCTTCAAGAGCGAGTTCTACCGCTATTGATACCGTGTTCACCGGACTCGCAGAGGCGCTGGACTGGCTGTACGCCACGCAGGTGTTCGGCATCAAGCTGGGGCTGGACGGCATGCGCCGCCTGCTGCGCGAATGCGGCGTGAGCGAGCCGCGCGCCCGTGTCATCCATGTGGCGGGCACCAACGGCAAAGGCTCCACCTGCGCCTTCGCGGAATCCGTGGCGCGCGCGGCGGGGTACTCCACCGGCCTGTTCACCTCCCCCCACCTGATAGCGTTCAACGAGCGCATCCGCGTCAACGGAGAGGACATCCCGGATGCGGACGCCGCGCGCCTCATCGGCAAGGTGAGGGACACCATCGCGGACTGGGAGACCCCGCCCACCTTCTTTGAAATCGTGCTGGCCGTGGCCATGATGCACTTCGCGGAGCGCGCGGTGGATATCATCATCCTGGAAACCGGCATGGGCGGGCGGTTGGACGCCACCAACGCCGTGCCCAAGGACGTGGCCGTCATCACCCCCATCGGCATGGACCACATGCAGTACCTGGGCAACACGCTCTACGAGATTGCCGGGGAGAAGGCCGCCATCATCGCCTGGCACCGCCTCGCACTCTCCGCCCCGCAGCAGCCGGACGCCCTGCGCGCCATACACGAGGCCGCCCAGCGTATGGACACCGACTACCGCATCGTGGACACGCCCTGCGAACAGCCGCTCGGCCTGCGCGGAACATACCAGAAGATGAACGCCGCGCTGGCGCTGGCCGCGCTCCACGCGCTGCCGCACTTCCTGTGCTCTGCAGAGGAGGAGGCGCGCGGACTGGCGGAGGTGCAGTGGCCCGGCAGGTTCGAGGAGATTGCCCCCGGCGTGATTATGGACGGCGCGCACAACCCGCCCGCCATCCGCGTGCTCGTGGAAACGTGGGAAAGGGAATACCCCGGCGCCCGGGCGCGCTGCATCTATGCCGGCAGCGCAGACAAGGCGCTGGACGAGGTGATTTCCCTGCTTTCCCCCATTGTGGCGGAATGGGTGCTGCCGCCTGTGCAGAGCCCGCGCATCCTGCCGCAGCATGAGCTGGCGGATAAGGTGCGCGCCTTCGGCAACGCCCCCGTTTCCACGCCCGCCACGCTGGCGGAATGCCTGCAATCCAGCACCGGCCCCACGCTCATCTGCGGTTCCTTCTTCCTTCTCGGCGAGGCCAAGGCCCTGCTCAAGAACGAGCTTGGCTACCGCGCCACGCAGCAGTAGGGGAAAGGCTCATTGCGGGCGGGTGTGGCGGCTGGCTCCGCCCTATTCCTGCTCCTGCTGAATGTTGCGGAGTGATTTCAGGATTTCGCGCATCTGCCTGGCCTCCTGCAGCACGGCGTCCGCCTTCTCACGCCAGGATTGGAGAGCCTCCTCGCAGGCCTTGTAGAGCTCCGGGTCGGACACAGCGCGGTCCACGCCCTTGAGGTCCGCCTCCAGGGTATCGCACGCCTTCTGCAGGTCCTCCTTGGATTCCGCGGCGAGCATGAGGGCGTTCGCCTTGGTGGTGATGATGTCCAGCTTGAGCTCCGGTTCAATCTTGGGCAGCTGCTCGTCACAGGCCTTCACGAGCTCCGGCAGGGCGTCCACGCCGCGTTCCTCCAGGAACTGCTGCGTCATCTCCTCAATCTTGGCGCGCTTGGCGGCAATTTCCCGCCCATGGCGGAAGCCGGATTTGTCCTCCGGGTCCAGCTTGGTGATTTCCGCCTCCAGGGAGGCGGCGCAGGGGGCCACGTCCTCGTCCAGCTCGTTGTAAAGGGTGGTGAGAACCTTCAGCCTGGCTTCCGGCTGCAGGGATTGCGCATCTGCAAGCTTTTTCACGTTGGCGAGCGCGGTTTCCAAATCCGCCTTCACGTCTGCCATTTCCTGGCCGCCGACAAATCCGCCGGAGACGACACCCTGCGGGTTGAGCACAAGGATGGTGGGGAAGCCCTCCACGTGGAATTCCTCCGCCAGCGCGTTGTTGGCCTTCTTCTGTTCCTCGCTCATCTTGTTGCCGTGCGGGCAGTCTATCTCCACGGGGATGAAGCGTTCCTTCGCATAGGCGGCGAAGCTCAGTTTCTCAAAGACCTCCTGGTGCAGGGCAATGCATGCGCCGCACCAATCCGACCCCGTGAACACCAGCAGGATGGGCTTGTTCTCCCCGGCGGCCTGCTCCCTGGCGGCGGCCAGGTCCGTGCCCCACACCAGCTTGGCGGCACCGGCGGCCTGCAGGCGGGCTTCCTCCTCTTCCTCCTCCTTGGCTACCTTGGCGGCCGCAGCGCGGTCATCAAGCTCTGCACGGCTGTTCTTGGCGTAGTCGAGCGCGCGCTGGCCGTCCTTGGCAATCTGGGTGACGCGCTCGATGTCCTGCTTCACCTGTTCCGGGTTGGCATGGGCGGGGTCCAGCGCCTTGAGGTCCGCCACGATGGTGTCACGCAATTTATCCAAATCCTCCTGGGATTCGCAGAGCAGGAACATGATGCTGGTTTTCATCTGCACGGCGGCGTGGCTGTTCTCCGGCAGCAGGGCGGGCCGTGCGGCCTCCAGCTTGGCCAGCACATCCTTCAGCCCGGCGGAGCCTGACTCCTCCACCCCTTTGCGCAACTGCTCCTGCAGGGTGTTCATCTCCTCCGCCGCCTGCTTGCCGCGGCGCATGCCGCAGCGGTCGTTGGTGTCCATTTGCGCAATGGCGTCGCGCAGGGATTGGGCGGCGGGCGCCAGGTCCTCATCCAGCCCCTTGTACACCGCGAACATGGCGTCCACCCTGGCATCACCCTCCAGTTTCTGCGCATCGGCCATGGCCTTGGCGTTGGCCAGTCCGGCATCCAGCGCCTCCTTGGCATCCGCGAGCTCGTGGAATCCGCTGAATCCGCCCACCACGTAGCCCTGCGGGGTCATCACGAAGATGGAGGGGAAGCCGTCCACGTTGTACTGCTCGCTGAGCGCCTCGTTGGCCTTCTTCTGCTCCTCGCTGATTTTGTTGCCGTGCGGCAGGTCGATTTCCAGGCACACGAACTTGTCCTTGGCGTAGGCATCGAACTCCGGGGTGTCGAACACCTGCTTCTTGAGCTTGATGCAGAAGCCGCACCAGTCCGACCCCGTGAAGTCCACGAGGATGGGCTTGCCCTCCTTGGCGGCCTGTGCCTTGGCGGCATCGAAATCCGTCATCCAGTCCAGCGAGAATGCGGGAGCTGCCGCAACCGCCGCCAACAACGTACAAATCCAAGTCTTGCGCATGCGTGCAGTATAGCGCGCCGCGTGTCCCCGCTGCAAGCAAAAACGGCAAATTGTTACAGCCCCAGCTTTTCCCTGGCCGTGTTCACCAGGTGTTCCGCCAGGGCGGTGTTCTGCTGCAGCAGGTCTGCGGCCTCCCGGCCGAAGGGCAGGGCTTTCAGATCCTCCACGGAGAGGTCCGCCAGACCGCCCATGCAGTCGCCCACATAGCCGGTGATGGTTTTCACCGCATCGGAATCCGCCAGCAGCCTCTCCAGCGCGGGCAGCACGTCCGGCGGGCAGTTCTGCCGCAGCGCGTCACCGATTTTGCCTCCCATCAGGGAGCCCAGCATGCCGTCGAACAATCCCATGGCCGTGTGTCAGATGGCGGGTCCGTCATCGTTGTACTGCATCATCTCCAGCTTGGGCGCGCGGATGATGTCCATCACCTGCTGGCCGGGTTCCTGGGCTTCCGGCAGGGGGATGAGGGGCTTGGTGTCGAAGGGCTTGAAATCCGCCTCCGGCTTGATGTTTCCGCCGGTTGCCAGGGAGAAGTACCCGAGCTTGGGGTTGAGGCGGCAGTTGATTTCGTTGTTGGGGTTGGCATCGCGGGTGAAGCGGAATTCGGTGGCCTGCTTCCACTCGTTGCCGACCCAGCGGAAGGCGGGGCCGAAGGTGGCGCGGCGCTCGTATTTCTTGGATTCCACGTTGCGGCGGAAATCCTCCACAAAGCCGCTGCCGCCGCCAAGCCCGCGGTGGATGGCCTGCACGCGCCAGCAGCTCAGCAGCTCCCAGTTCTGGGTTTCATCATTGTACAGGTAGCCGGCAATCTGGCGGAATTTTTCACCATCCTGCTTCTCCACCACCAGGGTGCGGATGCGCTGGCCCTCCTTCCAGTTGAATTCGCGCATGGACTTGCCGCCCGTGCCCTCACCGCCGAAACGCGTGGTGTGCACGCCGGCGCCGCGCTGCACCAGCTTGGCGCGCTCCGATTCAGGCGCGGCGTTCGGGTTGTCGCCGGAATCCTGGGCATCCCATATGGAGAAGATGACCACGCGCTTGGGGGGGCCGTCCGGCCGTTCGGCAAGCTCCTGAACGCCGATGTATCCGTTGGAGAAGTTGTTGCAGCAGAAATAGGTGCCGGGGGCGCTCTTCTCCACCACCATCTCCTGGTAGGCCGCGCTGTGGTGCGGCACGGTGGGCATGAAGCCGATATGCACGGAGGTGCACTGGCGGCGCGCCATGTTCTGCGGCGCCCAGTAGTCGCTGTTGCGGTCTGCGAGCGCCTGCGGGGCGCACAGGCTGCACAGCGCGGCGATGGCAAGGATGCTAGTCTTGGTGTTCATTGCTTTGGGTGTTAAAACGTTACTTGGCAGCATCGGCGCGCAGGGCGTCCACACAGATGGCGGACCAGCTCTCCAGCTTGGGGTAGAGGTCGCCCACCAGCTCTTCCAGCGAGTGGAATCCCAGGTTGTCCAGCTTCTTCTCGTTGGGTGCCACCTCCTCGCTTTCCAGCTCGAAACGGTGCACGATGCCCAGGTGCACGGAGCCCACCTCGTCCGTGTCGTCGTTGATCACGGCGTAGAGCTCCTGGCCCACGGCGGCGGGGATGCTGATTTCCTCGCGGATTTCGCGCTCCATGCCGGTGAGGTAGGTGTGGATGCTGTCCGTGAGCCCGTCTATGGGGTTGATATGGCCGCCAATGCCCAGCGACCACTTGTCGTGCAGGCGCGTTTCCGTGCCCTTGGCGGTGCGGGAGTAGGCCAGGATGCGGCCCCGGTGGCAGAAGATGGCGTAGCCGATAAGCTGCTTGAACTGCGGGCTTTTCTCTGCCAGCGCGCGGTCCATGTAGCGTGCCACGCCCGGCTTGAGGAAGGCTTCCAGGTAATCCTGCGGGTTGCGGCGCACGCCATTGAAAGCCCCCACCGCATTGAATGCCTCGCGCGGCACCACCAGCACCTGTTCTCCCTCATGTGTTGACATGCGGGAACTCTAACACACGCACCGCGGGATGGCAAGGATATTCTGCGCCACATACAGGCTGCATACGCCTTGCGCCGGTGGCGGGTTCTTCTGTCATAATGCCCCTGAACCGCTTGAAAAGCGGGGCTCTGGTGGTATAGTGTCTCGCGTTGCCCACCGCGGTGGCGGGCGGCGTTCAACCCAAACCTAATCTGATTATGGAGATACTTCACGATAAGGACGCCGATGTGAGCGTTCTGAACGGGCGTACCGTGGCCGTCATCGGTTACGGTGCACAGGGGCGCGCGCAAGCGCTCTGCATGCGCGACAGCGGCGTGCATGTCATCATCGGCATCCGCCCCGGCAAGAGCTGGGATGCAGCGGTGCAGGACGGTTTTGAAGTGATGCCGGTGGACGAGGCCGCCGGCAAGGCGGATATCATCCACCTGTTGCTTCCGGACGAGAAGCACGGGGAGGTGTACGCCAAGCAGATCAAGCCGCAGCTGGCGGCGGGCAAGACGCTGTGCTGCTCCCACGGCTTTGCGTACGTGTTCAAGACGATTGAGCCGCCGGCGGACGTGGACGTGATCATGGTGGCGCCGAAGGGCCCGGGCACGGAGGTTCGCCGCGTGTTCGAGGAAGGCTTCGGCTGCCCCGGCCTGATAGCGGTGTTCCAGGACCCGAGCGGCAAGGCGCGCGCCACGGCGCTGGCCATTGCCAAGGCGGAGGGTCTCACGCGCGGCGGTGTGCTGGAATGCACCATGGCGCAAGAGACGTATGAAGACCTGTTCGGCGAGCAGAACGTGCTCTGCGGCGGCCTGGTGGACCTGATGAAGTACGGGTTCGAGACGCTCATCGAGGCGGGCTACCCGCATGAGATGGCGTACTTCGAGTGCGTGCACGAGGCCAAGCTCATCGTGGACCTCATCTACACTGGCGGCATCCAGCGCATGAACAGCGTCATCTCCAACACCGCCGAATTCGGCGAGTACTACAACGGCCCGCAGATCCTCGGCCCGGAGGTGAAGGCCAAGATGAAGGAGAGCCTGCAGCGCATCGAATCCGGCAAGTTCGCCAAGGACTGGCTGGCGGAGGCCGCCGCCGGAGCCCCCAACCTGCAGGCCAAGCGCGCCGCCCTGGCGGAGCACCCCGTGGAGATTGTGGGCAAGAAGATCCGCTCCCTCTTCGAGCGCAAGTGATTTTCCCATTCCCGGCGGGGTTGCGGTGCGCTGCAACCCCGCCGTTTGCTTTTCCATGGATGCCGTACGCATAGAGAACGCCAGCGTGTACCTCTCCGGCAGGGAGGTGCTGCACGGCATCAACTGGCGCGTGCAGCAGGGCGAGCGCTGCTTCATCCTGGGCGCAAACGGTGCCGGCAAGACCACCCTGGTGCGCATGCTCATGGGCTATGCCTGGCCGCTCTTCGGCGCCACCGTGGAGGTGCTGGGCCACCGTTTCGGCACCATCAACCTGCAGGAGCTCCGCAAGCGCATCGCCTGGGTGAGCCCGCTCATGCACCAGTGGCTCGGCCAGCGCGACTGGACAGGCCGCGAAATGGTGCTCTCCGGGCCGGACGCCACCATCGGCCTCTTCCGCACACCCACCGCGGGGGAGGAGGCGCGCGCCGCAGAGCTGCTGGCCTCCCTGCGCGCGGAACATTTGGCAGACCGCACCGTGGCCACCATGAGCTCCGGGGAGCAGGTGAAGGTGCTCATTGCACGCGCGCTCATGACACGGCCGGACCTGATGATACTGGACGAGCCCAGCGTGTTCCTGGACATTGCCGGGCGGGAGTTCCTACTGGGAGCCATTGCAGACCTGGCGGCGCAGCGCCCGGAGCTCACCATCATCTTCATCACCCAGCGCATAGAGGACATCCTGCCCGCATTCTCGCAAGGCCTCATCCTGCGGGAGGGAAACATCATTGCCCGCGGCGCGCGGGAGGATGTGCTCACGGAACCCATCCTGCAGCGCGCGTTCGACCTCCCCATCCGCCTCATCCAGGGCGCCAACGGCCGCCTCTGGTCCATCATGGACTGACGCGCCCCCCCATTTGCCCGCATTAGCACTTGACCGCGGCATGAGGCTTTGGTACGCTCTCCCTATCACATGGTAATGATGTCTCGAAAGATTTTCATGCTGCTGGCGGGCGTGCTTTGCCTGAGCCAGTGCAACACCCTGAAGAGCGACTGCCAAGCCATTCAGGAACGGGAGGCCGCCATAGCCGCGGAACAGCCCGGAGACTACTACATAGGCCGCCGCTACTACATACCCTTCACGCGTATGTGGGGCTACCTGCGGCGCCCCGGGGAAAGCTGGCGCACCGCCAAGCTGGTGATGATGGACGAGCACACCATCCACCAGCCGGACCGCGGCCCGGAGCCCCCGCTCAAGAACGCCGTTTTCGGCACGGATGACAACGTGGAGTACGCCATCACCGGCAAGTTCACCGGCAAGAGCGCCTACGAACCCAGCACCAACCAGGTGCTCCCCCTGTTCATGGCCACCTCCTACCGCGTGCTCAACCGCAAACCCGGATTCCTCTTCAAGCCCTCCGAAAAACGCTCCGACGACTTCGTCACCCTGGACCCGCGCATTATGCCGGACCCGCAGGTGTGCGCCGCCGCCGGCGTGCCCGCAACCACTTCCCATAAACAACCCTAGAAAAACACATGCCCAAGACCAAAATACTCGCAAGCCTTGAAATAGGCACCTCCAAAACCTGCATGGTGGTGGGGGAAATCCACCCGGATGCCACCGCCACCATCATCGGCGGCGGTGAAGTGCCCAGCGCCGGTATCCGCAAAGGCGAAATCGTGGACCAGAACATGGCGCGCCAATGCGTGTGCGATGCCTGGCAGCTTGCACAGGACCATGCCAAAGTGGATATCCTCAACGTCTTCCTTTCCGTCACCGGAGACCACATCTCCGGCATCAACAACGTGGGCTCCTACCGCCTGCCGGACACAGAGGACATCATTGACGAGGAGCACATGAGCTACGCCCGCGAAAAGGCGGAACACGCGGAGCTCCCGTCGGACCACTTCACCATGCACACGGAAACCGGCGGCTACTCCGTGGATGGGGACGAACCCACGCGCCACCCCGCCGGGCTCACGGGCCACACGCTGGATGTCAACAGCCACATCATCCACGGCATCAGCAGCCGCGTCAAGAACTCGCTGGTATGCGTGCGCGGCGTGCCGCTGGAGGTGGAGGAACTGGTGTTCGCCCCGCTCGCAACCGCCCAGATGGTGCTCTCCCGCGCCCAGAAGGAAAGCGGTGCGCTGCTCATCGACATCGGCGGCGGCACCTCCGATTTCATCTGCTACAAGGGCACGGATATCATCGCCTCCGGCTGCATCCCCATCGGCGGCGTCACCATCAACCAGGATATCATGCGCCTGGCGGAACAGCCCGTCTCCAGGGAGGCCGCGGAATACCTCAAATGCACGGAGGGCGATGCCTTCGGCGATGTGAAGGACCGTTCGCTCGCCCAGTACCGCAGCCAGCTGGGCATGCATGACGTGAGCATAGAGCGCGGCCTGCTCAACCGCATCATCCGCGACCGCCTGGCAGACGCCCTGCTGCGCGTGCGCGACCGCATTCCCAAGGAGGTGCTCAGCCAGAACGGCATGGCCCTCTACCTGTGCGGCGGCACCAGCATGATGCGCGGGCTGGACAGCCTGGCCCGCTACATTTTCGGCATGCCGGTCAACCAGCCGGCGCAGATGACCCCGGAGGAGGGGCGCTACCTGAACGACCCCCGCTACTGCACAACCATCGGCCTCCTCCGCTTTGCCCAGCGGTATGATGACGATGCCATGCCGGGCGGCGGCTGGCTGGATTCGCTCTTCCGGCGCTTCCGCTCCCACCACTGACAAGTTCCCACCCGCACGCCATGCTCCCCTACCAGAAGACACCGCACGTGGAAGACCGCCTCGCCATTGTCGGCATCGGCGGGGCGGGCGTGAACATCCTCCACAACTTCGGCGGCTCCAGCGCGGAGAACGTGCGCATGTACGCCATGGCCGCGGATGACCGCCTGGAACGAGATTTCGGCAACGTGGAATTCGTGCGCCTGGGCGGGGATGAAGGAGGATTCGCCACCGGGGGAGACCCGGACCGCGGGCGCAGCGCGCTCAACCACTGCCGGGAAAAGGTGCAGGAGATGCTCACCGGCGTGCGCATGCTGGTGATGGTGGCCGGGCTGGGCGGCGGCACGGGCTCCGGAGCCGCCCCGCTGCTGGCGGAATGGGCCAAGCAGGCAGGCCTGTACCTGGTGAGCGTGTCCATCATGCCCTTCGGTTTCGAAGGCGCCGTGCGCCGCCGCCGCGCAGAGGGCGCCCTGGCTGTCATCGAACGCCAGGCGGATATCAGCCTCTGCTTTGAGAACGACTACCTGGAATCCCTTTTCGGCGGCTCCAGCAACGCAGACGAGCTTTTCGAGCACGCCAACCGCCTGCTGGCGCAGGCCACCGCCGCCGTGCCCTTCCTGGCCAACTCCCCAGGGCTCATCAACCTGGGGCTGGACGACCTGGCGGCAGCCCTGCGCGGGGAAAACTCCCGCTGCATCTTCGGTTTCGGGCGCGGATTCGGCGCCGCGCGCGCAGAGGAAGCCGTCCGCACCCTCCTGCAATCCCCCTTGCTGGCCTACCACCGCTCCCTCCATGCCGTGCGCGGCAAGGTGCTTTTGCACGTGGCCGGGGGAGAAAGCCTGGCGCTGGGTGAGATTGGCCGCCTGATGGACACCATCTGCGCAGAACTCGGCGCCAACGTTGAAATCTTGTTCGGCGCATGTGTGAAACCTGCACTAAAGGATGAAATGCGCGTTACCCTGATTACTTCCGTGAACGCCGCGGATATGCCCGCACCCGCCGTGCAAGAGACAGAACAACAGGAAGAAACCGCCGACCTTTCCCCGGTGCCTGAACCCGAGCCGGAAGAAGAACCCGAGCCTGCGCCGGAACCGCAGGAAGAGCCTGTGCCCGAACCCATGCCGGAGCCGGAAGGGGAACCGGAGAACGGGGGCGGAGAAGAGGACGAGCTGGACGCCCGCGTGCACAACATGTTCGCGGATATCGACAACGCCACCCACGAACCCGAACCGGAAGGGGAGCCTGCGCCGGAGCCCATGGAAGAACCCGCGCCGGAAGAAGAACCCATGCCGGAGCCGCGGGAAGAACCCCGGCCCGAACCCGTGGAAGAGCCTGTGCCCGCCCCCGAACCGGAGCCCGCAAAGCCCGCAGCGGAGAGGCAGCAGAGCTTCCTGGACCTGCCGGATTTTGCACCGCAGCGCCAGGCCATGCTCAACCTGGAGGAGCAACCCACCGTGCTCCCGCCGCGCCGCCGCACCAACGCCGCCGCCGGGGAGGAAATCGATTCCAGGGTGCGCGACATCTTCGGCGATATCGACAACGCCCGCCCGGACCCCGCCGCGGAAGACAAGCCCGCCTACAGCCCGGACGCCCGGGCACGCGCCGCCAAGGAAGACGACATCGACACGCCGCCCTCCCTGCGCTTCAACGATCTCCGGGACATGTTCCCGGAATAACGCTTCCATTTTGAACAAACCATGAACCAGGAACTGCTCACCCGCTGCAGCAACGCCGCCGCGCCCTCCGGTTTCGAGGGGCCCGTGCGCTCCATCATTCGCCAAGAGCTCGGCGGCATCACTGAAATCTCCACCACCACCGCCGGAAATGTGGTATGCACCCTGCACGGCAGCGGCGGCCCCACCGTGGCCCTGCTTTCCCACATGGATGAAATTGGCTTCATGGTGCAGGGCATCACGCCGGACGGCTTCCTGCTCATTGTGCCGCTGGGCGGCTGGTGGAACCACACCCTGCCCAGCCAGCGCGTGCACGTGCACACCCGCGGCGGCAAGAGCATCCCCGGCCAGATCGGCACCAAGCCGCCCCACCTGCTGCCGGAAGCGCAGCGCCACTCCGTGATGCCAAACGATGCCCTCTTCATCGATATCGGCGCCTCTTCCGGAGAGGAGGTGGCCGCCTGCGGCATCACCATTGGCTGCGCCGTCACCCCGGATGTGCAGCTCCAACCCCTGGAGCTCCCCCACCGCTGGATGGGCAAGGCCTTCGACAACCGCGCCGGCGTCTACTGCATGGTGGAGGCCATGAAGCGCCTGGCCGCCCGGAAACCCGCTTGCACCGTTCACGGCATCGGCACCGTGCAGGAGGAGGTGGGCACCCGCGGCGCACGCGCCCTGGAGCATACCCCGGACCTCGCCATTGTGCTGGAGGGCCCGCCCGCGGACGACACCTTCGGCCAATCCGCCACATGCCGGCAGGGCGTGCTGGGCGGCGGCGTGCAGGTGCGCCTGTTCGACCCCACCAACATCACCCCGCCCGCCCTGGGAGATTTCGCCCTGCGCGTGGCGGCGGAACACGGCATCCCCTGCCAGCCCACCGTGCGCCGCACCGGCGGCACGGATGCCGCCGCAAGCTATCCCCAGTGGCACGGCACCCCGGCCATCGTCTTCGGCGTGCCCACTCGCTACATCCACTCCCACAACGGCATCTTGGACGACCGCGACCTGGACGCCTGCGTGGAGCTCACCTGCGCCGTGGTCAACTCCGTCACCAAAGACATCCTCTCCTCCCTGGTGGATTGAGGCGGCCCCGCCGTGGCGTAGAAAAATCGTATCCCCAAAAGGCACTGAGTCCTTGCGTTGGGGCGAAAAGTCGTGTAGAATGCATCCCCATGGGAATACTGGAAGGCAGAACAGCGGTGGTAACGGGAGCCGGGCGCGGCATCGGGCTTGCGGTGGCGCGCATGTTTGCGGCGGAGGGTGCGCACGTGGCGCTCATCTCCCGCAGCGCGGAATCATGCGGGGCGGCCGCAGATGAAATCAACGCGCAACACCCCGGCAGTTGCAAGGCGTACGCTTGCGATGTGGCCAAGGCCGCGGCGGTGGAGGAATGCGCCGCGCGCGTGCTGGCGGATTTCCCCTCCATCGATATCCTGGTGAACAACGCCGGCATCACGCGTGACGGCTTGGCCATGCGTATGAAGGAGGAGGACTGGGATTCCGTGCTGGCCACCAACCTGAAAAGCGTTTTCCTCTGCTGCAAGGCCTTCATGCGCACCATCATGAAAAGCCCGGCCGGGCGCATCATCAACCTCAGCTCCATCGTGGGTCTGGGCGGCAACGGCGGGCAGGTGAACTACGCCGCCTCCAAGGCCGGCGTGGTGGGCCTCACCAAGTCGCTCGCCTTGGAAATCGCCAGCCGCAAGGTCACGGTGAACGCCATTGCTCCGGGCTTCATCGGCACGGATATGACCGAAGCCCTGCCGGAGAGCGTGCGCGCGGACATCCTGCGCCGCATACCCCTGGGCTGCATGGGGAAGCCGGAAGACGTGGCCGCCTGCGCCCTCTTCCTGGCCTCGGATGCCGCCCGCTACGTCACCGGCCAGGTGCTGGTGTGCGACGGCGGCATGTACACCTGAGTGCGTGTGCGGCGCAAGTTGTTGAAACGGGAACAGCGCCCCTAGCAGGTGAGGGCGTTTTTGGCCAGGCCGGCCAGTGAGGTCTCCCGGTACCCGGCGGCCAGGCTCCGCCCGGTTTCGTACATGGTGGCTATCACCTTGTCCAGGCTCACAAAATGGGAACCGTTGCCGCGCAGGGCCAGGCGGGCGGCGTTCACGGCCTTGACGGCGCCGATGGCGTTGCGCTCAATGCAGGGCACCTGCACCAGGCCGCACACGGGGTCGCAGGTGAGGCCCAGGTTGTGCTCCATGGCAATCTCCGCCGCATTCTCAATCTGGGCGTTGGAGCCGCCCATGGCGGCCACCAGGGCCCCTGCGGCCATGGAGCAGGCCACGCCCACCTCTCCCTGGCAGCCCACCTCTGCGCCGGAGATGGAGGCGTTTGCGCGGTACAGGGAGCAGATGGCGGAGGCGGAGAGCAGGAAGTTGCGCACGCCCGCATCCACATCCACACCGGCCTCCTTGTAGCCCACGCGTGCAAAGTAGCGCAGCACGGCGGGCAATACGCCCGCGGAGCCCATGGTGGGCGCGGTGACAATGCGGCCGCCGGCGGCGTTTTCCTCCGCCACGGCGAAGGCCCACAGGTTGAGCCAATCCATGTTCACGAGCGGGTCCACCTGGGTGCTCAGGAAACGCTCCTGCATGCGCTTGAAGATGCGCGGTGCGCGGCGTTCCAGGTGCAGGGAGCCGGGCAGGTGGCCTTCCGCGGCCACGCCGCGGTCTATGCTTTCCATCATCACATCGTACACCAGTTTCAGCCGCATGTTCACCTCGTGCACGGCGCGCAGGGAGGTTTCGTTGGCCATCACCAGCCCGCCCAGGGTGACCTGCTGCTTGGCGCAGAAGCGCATCATCTCGTCACAGCTGTTGAAATCATACGGCACCACGGGGGCGGCTGTGGTGTCCGCACTGTCCATCTCGTCCAGCCGGCGCACGGAGCCGCCGCCCACGGAGAAGAAGGTTTCCTCCAGCAGCAGCTCGCCGCGCGCGCCGTAGGCGTACAGGCGCATGCCGTTGGGGTGCTCCGGCAGGCTTTCCTCCATCTTGAGCTCCAAATCGCTCTCCGCGCAGAAGGCAATGGGGTGCTCCCCGCCCAGGTTGAGGGTGAGATTGCCCTCGCGCAGCTGCACATCGTGCGGGTTCATGTGCTCCGCATCATAGCCCATGAGTCCGTACACCACGGCGGATGGCGTGCCGTGCCCCTCTCCCGTGAGCGCCAGCGAGCCGTACAGGTTCACCTTCACCCGCCGCACGGAGCCCAGCGCCCCGCGCTCCCGCAGGTCGTCCACAAAGCGCGCGGCCGCGCGCATGGGCCCCATGGTGTGTGAGCTGGAAGGGCCTATGCCGATGGAGAATACATCGAAGAAGCTGGTGTACATGTCGCCCCTATTGTAGCGCGGCTGCGCGGCGCGGTCAACCCGCGATACCCCGCCACGGTGGTGCATCGAAATAAAACGCGCCGAAAGGTTTGGGGGCGGAAGCCGTATACGTATGCGGTATGCATGCGTACGAAAAAAAGTTGACTTTTCATTCAGGGTTGCAGTACAATGGCCTGTGCAGGCTGGTCCACGCGCGGTGAGAACTCGTCCGTCCTCTACAACCAGTACAACGGCAGGCAGCTCGCGGATTCCCTTTGCGCCTGCCTCAGCCCGCGCAGGCAAGCACTCCCAAAACGGTAGCAGCTCCCTCCAATATTGACAACATGGTCTACAAGGAGAGGGGAACTGTTATTTTCACCACAGGACGCAGCAGCGGAATCGGCGCCGCTATGATGAACCTGGCCATCTGCCACCACCGCGGTTTGGGTGTGCCGCAGGACGAGGCCAAGGCGGAGGCCTGCTTGAAAAGCGCCGTGACCGCGCCCAAGCAGTGAGCCGCGCTCAGCACATGCACATGTCCCGGCGCAGGGCGGGGGTCTTGTCCGCAAAGCCCAGGTAGTCTGCCAGCGCAAAGCCGAACTCCAACGCCGCACCGGGGCCGCGGCCGGTCACAATGTTGCCGTCCGTGGCCGTGGGGGAGTCCAGCACCTCTGCGGCGGATTTCAAATCACCCTTCACGGAGGGGTAGCAGGTTACTCGGCGGCCCGCCAGCACACCCGCGGCCTCCAGCGCTATGGGGGCGGCGCAGATGGCTCCCACCAGCTTGCCCTCCTCATGCATATCCCGCACCAGGGAGAGCACGGCGGGCGTGTCACGCAGATCCCAGGATGCCGGACCGCCCGGCAGCACTATGCCGGAAAAGTCCATGGCGTGCGCGCTTGATATCAGCATTTCCGCCATCACGGGTATTCCATGCGCTCCGGATGCCGAGAGGCCGTTGAGCCCGGCGGTCATCACAGGTATCTCCAGGCGGCGCAGGATGTCGATGGGGGCGGTGAGCTCGATTTCCTCGAACCCCGGGGCAACGATAAAGAGGATGGGCTTCATGATGCTCTCCATTGTACGGTGCCCCGCGCCCCGCGTCAATGTCTTTTGGGGATACGCTGCCTCAATTCAGGCTGGGGTCCAGGGCGTAGCGGAGAGCGGAGAGGGCCATGAAGGCGGCTGTTTCCACGCGCAGGATGATGGAGCCCAGGGAAACCTGCGTGTAGCCGGCTTGGGAGATGGCGGCGTATTCCGCGGGGGAGAAGTCTCCTTCCGGGCCGATGAGGATGAGGGCGGCGCCGGCCCCGTTGGCGCGGGCCTGTTCCAGCACGCTGCGGATGGGTTTTGCCTGGGGGGTGATGGCGCACACGAGCCGCGTTTGCGGCAGGTCCGCGCGGAGGAGGAGGTCCGCGAGGGGCTGTGGGGTGTCCACGGTGGGCAGGTGGCGCACGCCGCACTGCTTGCAGGCCTCCAGCACGGTGCGGCGCCACTTTTCCGCCTTGGCCTGGGCCTCTGCGGGTTTGAGGCGCACGATGGTGCGTTCGGAAATGACGGGGATGATGCGGGAGGCGCCGAGCTCCACCGCCTTCTGCATGATGAGATCCGTGTTGGTGCCCTTGGCGAGCGCCACGGCCAGGGTGATGTGCGGCAGGGGCGGCGTGGGCGGCAGGGGTTCCAAATACCCCACGGTGAGGCAGCTGCCGCCCTGCGTGGCGGTAATGCGCCCGCGCGCGGCGTGGCCGCGACCGTCGAACACCTCGCACACCTCTCCCACCTTCATGCGCAGCACGCGCAGGGCGTGGTGGGCCTCCTCACGCTCAATGGTGAGCGCGGGCGCGGAGAAATCGGCATCCGGCAGGTAGCAGCGGTGCATGGCCGTGGGGGGGCGATAAGCGGTGAAATTCAGGATTTCAGGAAACGTGCGGCGCGCTTGCGGAACTCTGCCACCTCCGGCTGGTTGCTGTCCTTGAGGGATTCCGCGAAGGCATCCAGCGCTTTCTGCTGGGCGGAGCTGAGCCCCTTGGGGGTCTCCACCTGCACCTCCACCAGGAGGTCGCCGCGGTTGCCGCCGCGCAGCTGGGGCATGCCCTTGCCGCGCACGCGGAGGATGGTGCCGCTCTGGGTGCCGGCGGGAATCTTGAGCTTGGCGGGGCCCTCCAGGGTGGGGGCGGCCACCACGCCGCCGCGCGCGGCATCCGCAAACGGGATGAACACCGTGCAGCTGAGGTCTGCACCGTTGCGGGTGAAGACATCATGCGGCTTCACCTCGATAAAGACGTACAAATCCCCGGTGTTGCCGCCGTGCAGACCGGCATCCCCGTTTCCGGAGGAGCGGAGCTTCACGCCGGAATCCACGCCTGCGGGGATGTGCATGGTGATGGTGACATCCTTGTGCACGCGGCCCTCCCCGCGGCACTTGGGGCAGGGATTGGTGATGGTTTGGCCCATGCCGCGGCAGGTGGGGCAGGTGCTCTGCTGCACAAAGAAACCGCTCTGGCGTGTGACCACGCCGGTGCCGTGGCAGGTGGGGCAGGTCTTGAAACCCGCGGAGCCATCCTTGGAGCCGGTGGCGTTGCAGGTCTCGCACGGCGCCAGGCGCTCGATGTTGAGCTTCTTGTCGCACCCGGTGAAGGCTTCCTCCAGCGTGAGCTCCAGGTCGAACCGCAGGTCGGAGCCGGGCTGGCGGGGGTCCGCCTGGCGGCGCTGCTGCCGGCCGAACCCGCCGAATCCGCCGCCAAAGCCGCCGCCGAACATCTGGGCGAAGATATCCATGGGGTCCGAGAACCCGCCGAACCCGCCGGGGCCGCCGGCGCCGCCCATGCCGCCGTTCTTGAAGGCCTCGTGGCCCATGCGGTCGTAGGCGGCGCGCTTGTCGGCATCGCTGAGCACCTCGTAGGCCTCGCCGAGCTCCTTGAATTTCTCCTCTGCCTCCTTGTTGTCCGGATTGCGGTCCGGATGGTACTTCATGGCGAGCTTGCGGTAGGCTTTCTTGATGGTGGCGTCGTCCGCGTTGCGGTCCACGCCGAGCACCTCGTAATAATCTCTGGACATAGTATTGGGTAGTGGAAGTGGTTATGCCTGCGGGGCATCTTCTGCGGGTTGTTCCGCGGTGGCGGCGGTCACCACGTTCACGGGGCGCAGCAGGCGCCCGCGCAGGTTGTAGCCGCGGCGCAGGATGCGCAGCACGGTGCCTTCCGGCTGGTCGCTCGGCTCGCTCATGATGGCCTCGTGGATGTTGTGGTCGAACATCTGGCCGGGCTCGGCGGGGATGGCCTCCACGCCCTGGGCGTCCAGGAAGTCGGCCAGCTGCTTCTGCACCATTTTCATGCCGATGTAGATCATGGAGCCTTGCTCCTTCTCCGCCATCTGCATGCCCATCTCGAAATTGTCGATGACGGGCAGCAGCTCCTCCAGCAGGCTGCGGTTGGCGTACTTGGCAAAATCCTCGCGGTCCTTCACGCAGCGCTTGCGGTAGTTGTCGTACTCTGCGGCGGTGCGCATGGCAAGCTCGCGCCACTTGGCGAGCTCATCCTCCGGTGCGGGTTCCGTCTCCCCGGCATCCTGCGGCTGCTCCGCCTCGTGGCAGGGGCATTCCGGCTCGCATTCCGTTACGGGTTCCCGGTTTTCCGCCTCCTCTTGTTTTTTCTCTCGCATGCGTGTATATGTAGCGCGCGGGGGCGGGAAAGTCAACTGCCGGCTGTGACAGCGCGGGGGCGCTGCCGCAGCTGGTGGCGGCGCCGGGTGCTGTTGGGGAATTCCCCGCGCCTGCGGCACGGGCGTCTTTGCAAGGAGTCAATCCTTCTTGGGTTTCAGCGGCACCACGTGGTAGGGTTGCGGCTGCGTGCGCTGGAAGGCGGGATTCATGGAGGCAATCTGCTCGTTGGTCACGTTGAAGGTGAAGGTGCCGCCGCGGGCGGGGTCCTTGGCATCCAGGATGTGGTCGAAGACGCAGACGGGGTGGTTGCCGGGGGTTTCCGGCATCACGAAGAGGCCGATGCCGAGCGTGGGGTGCTGCATGCCGGCGTTGTCCTTGATGGTGTAGGAGATGGTGTTCTGGCCGCGGCGCAGACCGCCTGCAATGATGTCTGCGCGGCGCTCGTCGTAGAACTCGTGCAGGGAGACGCCGTTGATGCGCATCTCAATCTCGCGCCCGGGGGCATCCACAAACACCTTGCCGATGAGCTGCGGGGTGCCGCAGGCGGGCGGTATGGCGGGCAGCTTGTCATACGGGTGGAACCCGTCCTGTTCCTGCAGCACGGTGAGGTCTCGCGCGTGCAGGCGCTTCTTCACATCCGGCAGGTTGGCGAGGTTGAAGAAGCGGGTCTGGTCCAGCTTCCATTTGCCTCCCTCGTTCACGAGCTCGATGACCATGGCGTTTTCGGTGAGCGTTCCCTTCTCACCGAGCTGGAGCTTGCCCACAAAGGTGCAGGCCATGGTGCGGTTGCCGCAGCCGGCAATGGAGCCAACGTAGGAGAAGTGCTCCAGCTGCGGTGGCGGGGGCTGCTTGCTGAAGAAATCCTGCGGGAACTGCTTGCGCTCGGAAACCACCATGTTGCGGATCTTGGTGCGGCGGGCGGCGGTGGTGGCGCTTGCCCAGGCCTGCTCGTTGGCGCGCATCATGCCTATGCGCCAAGTGTTGTACACCGTCTCCGCAATTTCCTTTGCCTTCTGCTGGTTGGGTATCACATATGCGGGGGTGGGCGGGGTCACGGCCTCCGGCGGCAGGGAGATGCCGCGCGGGGAGGGAATGGGTGCGGTGTTGCGCTGTGCGGGCTGCTGCGCCCATGCCAGGCCGGCCAACGCCAGGGTTCCTATGACTGGGAAAAGTGCTCTCATGGCTTCTTCCAGCTTACAACAAGCTTGCCTTTGTGGCAAGAAAAATGCATACTGTGGGGCGTAACCCATGCCGGAACCCACCACAGAACCCGCGCAGGAAGAGCCGGATTTCATCCAGCAGGTGCTGCAGGAGGCACCCTCCTTCACTTGGAAACGCTTCTTGGACGGCACGGAGCTGCGCTGCCTCATGATTGCGCCGGACGACCACACGCCCTCTGCCGCGGCGCCGGCGGTGGTGTTCCTATTCGGCGGCATGTGGGCGCTGGAGTATTCTCCGGAGTTCATTTCCTGGGCCGTGCACCTCTCCGACCGCGGCATCGTCTGCCTCATCCCGGAGTACCGCACCCATGCGCGCTTCGATGTGAAGGCGGGCGACATCATAGCGGACGGTCTGGACATCTGGAAATGGGTGCACCACAACGCGGGGAATTTGGGCATAGACCGCGGCCGCATCACCCTGGCCGGCACGGATGCCGGCGGCCTCATGGCGCTCAACGCCGCCATGCAGCCCTTGCTCTACAAGAAAAAGTGGTGGGAGTTCGGCAAGCGGGATGTGCCGCCCCTGCAGCCTGCCTGCGTGGCCATCTTCCGCGGCATAGTGGATGCCACCGCGCCGGAGGCCCGCACGCTCCGCGTGGCGGAGGAAGTGCCGGACCCGCAGAGCGTGAACCCCTGCGCCCTGCTGCGCAGCCACCTGCCTGCGCTCTTCTGCGCCCACGGCATGCTGGACCCCCTGCTGGATTTCGAGATGCGCCAGTGGTTCTGCGACCAGTGGGAGGCACAGGGCAACATTGCGGAATGCCTGCTCTGCCCCAACGGGGACCACACGCTCACCCACTTCGAGGTGAACCCCACCGTTTTCGAGCAGGTGCTCCTGGCCTGGGAGACCTTTATGGTGGATACCGGAATCTGGCCCAAGTCCGAGGTGAAGATAGACGCCCTCATGGGCTGAGATGGGGAAACGCCGCCATGCTGCGGCCATTGGCCGCGGTGATAATGATGGACAAGGCGGTGTGCGCGTGGTAGGCTTGCGGGCAGATGAAAAGCCTGGTGACAATCGCATTCCTAGCCATGACCGCAGCCGCCTTTGAGCCGAACGTGCCCTACCCCGGCACACCGCCCGCCGCCGCAGAGGTGGCGGCGGCTCCCACCGCGCTCACCGTTTCCACAAACCTGGGCACCTTCCGCGCCCAGCGCCCGGAACAGCTGCCGCGGGAGTCCGGAATCTGCATCACCTGCCGCACGGAGCAGCCGCAGGGCTCCCACTACCTGCGCCGCACCTACACCCTCACCGCCACGCGGGATGTCACCCTCACCGGCTTCACCCCCATTGAGCTGGAAGGCGGCAGCTACACCATACCGGGAGAGGTTCCCGGCACGCCGCTGGTGGACACGGCGGCGCACCGCTTCCACGGTATCGAGCTGCCCGTGGCGCAGGCCGCCGTGAAGGACGGCAAGGGCAGCGTGGGCCTCACCTGCAACCTGCCGCTCGCCAAGGGGCAGGGCGTGAGCTTCACCACCGTGGAGGGCGTGTACCCGGAAGGCCAGCTGCGCCGCGCCTTCCTGGCCTACCTGGAGAGGGAGCGCGCCGTGCCGTACCACCAGGTGGTACAGTACAACTGCTGGTACGAGCACGGCCTGAACCCCACGGAGGAAAAGCTGCTCAAGACCATTGACGCCTACGGGCGCGAGCTGGTGCAGAAGCGCGGCGTGAAGGTGGATTCCTTTGTGCTGGACGACGGCTGGGACGACTACAACGCGGACCTCTGGCAGCCCAACCCGCAGAAGTTCCCCAACGGCTTCGCCAAGGTCACGAAAGCCGCGCAGGACATCGGCGCGCACTTCGGCATCTGGATATCCCCGCTCGGCGGCTACAGCGGCCAGGCGGAGCGCATCCAGCACGCGCGCGACATGGGGCTCATCCCGCAGGACGCGCAGGGGCTGGACCTCGCCTACCCCGGCTACCACGACTGGTACCTGAACCGCTGCCGCGACCTCATGCAGAAGGACGGCTGCAACTTCTTCAAGTGGGACCGCGCGGGCGACGGCGTCTCCCCGCACTTCATGGCGCTGCTGGGCATCTCCGGGGAACTGCGCAAGGTGGACCCGGAGCTGTTCCTGAGCACCACGGTGGGCACTTGGCCCAGCCCGTTCTGGCTCATGTACGTGGACTGCACCTGGCGCACCGGCTCCGCGGACGTGGCGTGGCACGGCAAGGGTAACAACCGCGAACGCTACATGACCTACCGGGACATGAGCTGCTACCGCGTCATCGTGAAGCGCGCCCCGCTCTACCCGCTCAACTCCATCATGCACCACGGCATTGTGCTCGGCACGGAATTCCAGGCCGCCCACACCAGTGACGCGCGCCCGGACGGCGCGGACCCCGCCATTGCCGCCGCGGAGCTGGGGGGTGCCTGCGAATCCGCCAAGGACCTCTCCTTCCCCGTCAACAACAACATGCGCTCCGATGCCCGCATGTTCTGCGCCAGCGGCGCCAACCAGCAGGAGCTCTACCTCACCCCCGGCATGATGAACGATGCCGCATGGGATGATGTGGCCGCCGCCCTCAAGTGGAGC
Organism: Akkermansia sp.; assembly: GCA_030523775.1. Taxonomy (GTDB): domain Bacteria; phylum Verrucomicrobiota; class Verrucomicrobiia; order Verrucomicrobiales; family Akkermansiaceae; genus Akkermansia. The sequence goes on along the minus strand of JAUNHW010000012.1, from coordinate 28,306 downwards.
CACAAGTGGGCCCCCGTGCTGGCGGATGCCCACTGGGTGGGCGGCGACCCCGGCGAGGGCCGTGTGTACGGCTACGCCGCCTGGCGGGCGGACCGCGGGGCCACGCTCGCGCTGCGCAACCCGGACGACCAGCCGCAGGAGATAGAGCTCTCCGCCGCCTTGTTCGAGCCCACGGACCATGCCGCCGTGCACATGCGCGCCGCCTATGCAGACCAGCGCGTGCACAACCTCGCCATACCCGCGGAAGGCGTGCTGCGCCTGCGTTTGGAACCCTTCGAGGTGCTGTTTTTCGATGCGGATTTCACGCAGCAGGAAAAATAAAATTCGCCCCGCGGTGAAAATTTTGGTTGACGCCAGCCGGATTTTCTGCTCTAATGTGCAGCGTAAGCATTAAACGTTCTACGTCCATGAAAGCCATCACTCTCATTCTTTCCGTTGTGTGCGCCGTGAGCTTCAGCTCTTGCTGCTGCCAGTCCCAGCCCATGCCGAAGCTTCGTCCCCTGCCCGGCAACTGTGATGTTCCCGCACAGCAGCAGTACGTGCCCGTCAAGGTCTGGCAGACCAAGGGCAAGTGCAAGTAAATTTTCGTCTTCATTCTTATCGGGACCACCGGCCTTCCCGCCGGTGGTCTTTTTTTCGCTCGCTCCCTTCGTCCGCGAGACTGGATAGAACGCACCTTGATTCCAATAAAATCCGTTCACCGCAACAAGCCGCCACCCGGTTGTTCCGTGCCGGATGATTCACCGGGGCGTTAAATTTCCGTTCCCTGCGGGAGGAGGCGCACCACCTTGTCTGCGCGGGGCAGGGTGATGGTGACGGTGGTTCCGGTGCCTTCCTTGGAGAAGAAGGAGAGGGAGCCGCCGTGGTCCTTGATGATACGGCGGACGATGAGCAGGCCGAGTCCGTTGCCCTTTTTCTTGGTGGAGCGGAAGGGTTCGTACATGGAGCCCATGACCTCGTGTGAGATGCCGGAGCCGGTATCGCTGATGACAATGCGGACCTCTGCATCGGAGTGGTCTGTGGCAATGAAGATGCCGCCGTCTGAGCCGGGGATGGATTGGTAGGCGTTGCGGATGAGGTTGTAGAGGGCCTGGAAGAGCTGGTCGCCGTCCGCGGAGAGCTCCGGTTGCTTTTCGTCCAGCTCGGTGTGGATGGCGATGCCGCGCGGGGCTATTTCCGGGGTGAGGGTACTGATGACCTTGTCGATGATGTCCGCCAGGTCCACGGGGCGGCGCTGCGGGCGCGTGGGGCGCATGGATTGCAGGAACTGGTGGAGCAGGGTATCCAGGCGGCGGGTTTCGCCCAGGGCATCCTCCAGCAGGGGTTCCATCTTCTCCCGGTCTGCCGCGGGCAGCTTTTTGAGCTTGCGCTGCAGCAGCTGCAGGTTGAGGCCCAGGGAGTTGAGCGGGTTGCCGATTTCATGGGCCACGGCGCTGGAGAGGTAGGTGAGCAGGTTCATCTGCTGCGCCTCGGCGTCCTCCTCTCCCTGCATGCGGGTTTCCGTGTCGTCGCGGATGAGCAGCAGGTATTCCTCGCCTTCGCCCACGGGGCTCATGAAGAAGTTGTAGTGGCGGGGCTCCGGGTAGTTCACCTGCAGGTCGCGCGAGATGGCGATGCCGCTGTTGCGCAGCTCCTCCCAGCGGCAGGTGTTGCCCACCAGGGTTTCGAAGGGCACGGTCAGGAGCTCGTGCAGCGGGCGGGCGTAGATTTTGGCGGCGGCGTGGTTGGCGAGCCGCGCGTGCCCTTCCGTATCAAAGAGGATGAGGCCGTCCCGCAGGGCGTCGAACACGTCTTGCAGCAGTCCCTTGTCGGACGCCATGCGCAGGAAGATGCGGCGCAGCTCGTCTGTGCTCAGGCTGTCCAGGCGGGAAACAATCTTGTCCAGCGTATCCTTTTTCATGGCGTGTTCAGAATGAAATCTCCAGGGTGGAGAAGGCGGCGGGCAGGGTGAGGTGCAGGATGTGGGCCTCTGCATCCAGCCTGCATTCCAGCTCTGTGCCGTCCACCGCGGCGTGCGGTGCGGCATCCCGCGGCAGGCCGTGCAGGGCGAAGGCGAATTCCGTGCGCCCGTTGTTCAGGGAGCCGCTGCGCTGCGCGGCGAGCCGCAGCCCGCGCGCCCCCGCCCGGTATTGGAACGTGTGCAGCAGGTAGGCCCCGAAACGCTCGGCGTCCGGGCCGTCGCCGGCGTCCTCGTACAGGCTGCTCTCCTCCTCTGTGTCCGGTGCCCACCACAAATCCAGGGTGCAGGGCGGCACGGGGATTTCCCCCACGTGCTGCTGCACGGGCCAGCGCGGGATGATGCAGCCGCCCTTCACCAGCACGGGAATGTGCGCGCGCACCACCGGGGTGATGAATTCCGCGTTGCTCACGGGCACGCGGTTGTCCGTGTGGTAGCAGTACCATGTTCCCGGCGGCACAAAGAGCTTTTGCTCCGCCTGGCCCTTGTAGTGCACGGGGATGACGTACAGGGCGTCGCCCAGGAAGAATTCCGTGCTGCGCCAGTACATGTCCGTGTTTTCATGCAGCATGAGGGCCAGCGAGCGGATGACGGGGGTGCCGTGTGCATGGTAGCGGTGGAACTGGGTGTAGAGGTAGGGGAGCAGGCGGTAGCGTTCCTCGATGGCGCTGCGCACGAGCGCCTCCACCTCCGCGCCGAAGCACCACGGCTCCTGCCCGCCGAATTCGCCGTTGTTGTGGTTGCGGAAGAACAGGTGGAACGCCGCCATCTGCATCCAGCGCGTGAACAGCTCCGGCGTGGGATGCCCCAGGAACCCGCCCGTATCCGCCCCGCAGAACGATACGCCGCTGGCGGAGAGCCGCTGCACCATCAGGTTGGCCATCTGCAGGTTCTCCCAGTCGGAATCGTTGTCGCCCGTCCACGTGGCGGCCCAGCGCTGCAGCCCGGCAAACCCGGAGCGCGAGAGCACGAAGGGGCGCCGCTCCGGCGCGGCCTGCTCCATGCCCTGCCGCGTGGCGCGCGCCATGCACTGGCCGTACACGTTGTGCGCTTTCAGGTGGGAGCAGGAGAAGCCGTCGAACGCGTGCCGCGTGTCGTCCGGGAAGGTTTTGTCCGGGAACATGGCGGGCTCGTTCATGTCTGCCCAGATGCCGCGCACGCCGTATTCCGCCACCTGGCGGTGGAAGAGGTCCGCCCACCAGTTGCGCGTGTCCGGCGAGGTGAAGTCCGGGAAGTTGCACTCCCCCGGCCACACGGTGCCGCGCAGCAGCGCGCCGTCGTGCCGGCGGCAGAAGACATTGCGCTCGAAGCCGCTTTTCCAGACGTAGTTGTTGGGGTTGATTTTGATGCCGGGGTCCACAATGCAGACCACCTTGAAGCCGTCTTCGCCGAGCCTGCGGATCATGCCGGGCGGGTCCGGGAAGCTGGTGCGGTCCCAGGTGAGGGCCTGGTAGCGCTTCATGTGGTGGATATCCAGGTGGATGCCGTCGCACGGGATGCGGCGTTTGCGGAATTGCGCGGCCAAATCCAGGACCACCTGCTCCGGGTAGTAGCTCCACTTGCTCTGGTGGTAGCCCAGGGCCCAGAGCGGCGGCATGGGCGGCAGCCCGGTGAGCCGCGTGTATGTGCACACGGTGTCCAGCGCCGTGGAGCCCAGGATGAAGTAGTAGTCCATCACCCCGCCGTCTGCGCCGAACAGCAGGCGGTCTGCGCGCTCCTTGCCGAAATCGAAGTAGGAGCGCATGGTGTTGTCGAAAAAGATGCCGTACTGCCGCCCCTTGTTGAGGCACAGGAAGAAGGGGATGCTCTTGTAGAGCGGGTCGCTCTGCGGGGTGAACTTGTAGTGGTCTGCGCCCCACATTTCCAGGCGCCGCCCGCGCAGGTTGAGCTTGCCGGGCTTGTCTCCCAGGGCGAAGAAGTGTGCCTCTTCCGGCATCTGCTTCTGCACCCACACAAAGTTGTCGCCCGTGCGCTCGTTGAGCCGGTGGCCGAACCCGTCCGCATCTGCGCACAGGCATGTGCCCGCGGTGTCATAGAATTCCAGCCCGCCGTCCGCCTTGCGGATGTGCAGGGAGAGCCGCGGCGTGCGCACCTGCAGGAACTCCCCGCGGTCCTCCGCCTGCAGCTGCGGCGGTGCCGCGCGGTACTCCGGCGCAATGCCGTAGCTCGGTATGTTCTCGAACACCGGGCTGGTCACGTAGCGGCAGCGCACCAGCCCGTCCTCCAGGAAGGAAAGGCGCAGCTTGCTGTGGGAAAGCACCACCTCCAGCGTGTGTTGGGAAACCCACACCGTGCGTTCCACCTTTTGCTTGCCCATGGTGTTCAAAGCGGTGTTTGTTCAAATGGGGCGGGGAAGGGGGGGAATCCTAGCCCGGGGGCCACTGCATGGAGCGCCCGCCGATGATGTGGATGTGCAGGTGCGGCACGGTTTGGCCGCCGTCCTCCCCGGTGTTGAGCACCGTGCGGAACCCGTTCTCTGCAATACCCTGCGCCCGCGCAATCTCACCCACCTTCAGCATCAGGTGGGAGAGCAGGGCTGCATCCTCCGCCGTGGCGCTCGCTATATCCCGCAGCGGCTTGCGCGGCACCAGCAGGATATGCACCGGCGCGCTCGGCGAGATATCGCGGAACGCCACGCAGTGCTCGTCCTCGTACACCATGTCGGAGGGTATCTCCTTGTCTGCTATTTTCTGGAACAAGGTCTTTTCCATAGCAACTCGGAGACTACCATATTCCGTTCCCGCCCGCAACAAAAAAGGAAAGGGCGCGTGCGGGTTGGAGCCGCGCGCATCCAAAATCTCCTTGCCTTGGCGGGCAATTCTGGTAGGATAGGCGGCATGAGATTTTTCGCGTTGATATGTGCGGTTGTTGTGGGCTTTTGCGGTGTTTGCGCGGCTCAGAGCGAGAATGCGCTTTCCGCGGCGGAGGCCGCCCGCGGGTACGGCACCGCCGTGCGCAACTTTGATATGGCCTGGGTGCTGGAGTGCATGTACCCGCCGCTGCGCAACACCTATGCGGAAATGCTCGTGAACCGCGGCAACCCCGCCGCGGAGGCACAGGCCGCGCGCCGTATCATGGGGCTGGACAAGAAGGCCGGGGAGACCCTGGAGGAGGCGCGCGCCCGCGCAGAGGCGGACCGCAAGCGCTATGTGGAGAGCAACCGCGCCCTCAAGGCCCAGTACCAGAAGATGGGCGAGGACATGAAGAAGCAGGGCCTCAAGATTGAGAGTTTCAGTATCGGCACCCCCACCGGGGAGTACGTGGTCACCCCGGCGAACGCCACCGCCTCTTCCGTGCAGCGCGCAGAGGCGGCCCGCCGCCAGAGTGCGCAAGGCGGCACCGCCTTGCGCGGGAACGGCTGGCCGGAGCAGCCCTCCAAGGGACCCGCCAGCGAAACGGGCGAGACCACGGACCGCTCGCGCATTGTCATCATCCCCACCACGCTGGTGGTGAGCATGCCCGCGCAGAACGGCGCGCGCACCCGCATGGAGCGCAAGAGCTACATCTACGCCGTGCGGGATGAAATCATCTCCGACGAGGGCAGCAACCGCGAGACCAAGAAGGACAAGTGGTACCTCATCGACGGCAACACGAACATCGGCACGCTGCGCACCTTCTTCCCCGACCTCCCGCTCTATCTCGACCGCCCCACCTGCGGCGAGCGCATCCTCAACTAACCCGCTCCCCCTCCCCAACGTGGGATGGCTCACCGACCAGACCCTGCAGGATTTTTCCGAGACCGGACTGCTCTCCCGCGCGAGCGGTTTCGAGTTCCGTCCCCAGCAGCAGCAGATGGCGGAGGCCGTGGCGGAGGCGCTGGAGAACAGCAGCCCCCTGCTGGTGGAGGCCGGCACCGGCGTGGGCAAGTCGCTCGCGTACCTCATTCCGTCTGTGCGCTTCGCCTTGCAGCAGGGCCGCAAGGCGGTCATCTCCACCCACACCATCAACCTGCAGGAACAGCTTTTCCACAAGGATATCCCCACCGTGAAAAAGGCCCTGGGCTGCGAGTTCCAGGCCGCCCTGCTGAAAGGCCGCGCCAACTATCTCTGCCGCACCCGCCTGCGCCGCGCCATTGAGCAATCGCGGGATCTCTTCAACCAGGAGGAGGCCCGGCAGCTGCACCAGCTGCTGGATTGGTCCCGGAACTGCGGGGAGGGGTCCCTCTCCGACCTGCCGCAGGATTTGGTTGTCTCTCCCAAGGTGTGGGCGCAGGTGTGCAGCGAGAACCATGTGTGCACCGCGCGCAACTGCGGCGCGGACTGCCCGTACCAGGCCGCGCGCCGCCGCGTGCAGGAGGCGGATGTGGTGGTGCTCAACCACACGCTGTTTTTCGGCCTGCTCTCCCTGGCGGACGAGATGGCGGGTGACGACGAGGAGCGCATGGACGGCTTCATCTACCCCGGCGACTTCGTGATTTTGGATGAGGCCCACACCATGGAGAATGTGGCCTCCCAGCAGCTCGGCATCTCCCTGCGGGAAGGGGATTTGAAGTACGACCTGCTGCGCCTCTACAATCCGCGCACCCGCAAGGGCAGCATGCGCCACAACGCCACTCCCGCGCTCATCCAGCTCATAGAGGACGCCCAAACCGCCACCGAGGAATTCTTCCGCGCCGCGCGCGCGGACTGCCGCCTGCAGGAGAACAACGGCATTGTGCGGCTCCGCACGCCGGGGTGGACGGAGGACACCCTCTCCCCCTATCTCACAGACCTGTACCAGGAGGTGAAGAAAATGGCGGAGGAAGAGGAGAACGAGCTCACCTGCGCGGAGCTGAAGGACACCGCCGCGCGCCTGCTCTCCTATATCGCCACCACCGCGGAGTGTGTGAAGCTCACGCAGCTGGAGAACTCCGTGTACTGGGTGGAGGCCGGCGGCGCGGGCGGCGCCCTCACCAACATCTCATCCGCCCTCATCAACGTGGCGGATGTGCTGCGCGAGAAGCTTTTCGAAAGCGGCCGCACCTGCATCTGCACCAGCGCCACCCTGGCCGGGGGTGTGCGCGGCATCGGATATTTCGCAGGGCGAGTGGGCGCGGAGTCCGCTCGCTTCCTGCAAATCGGCAGCCCCTTCGACTTTGCCCGGCAGATGCGCGTGGTGGTGGCCCGCAGTATGCCCCCGCCACCGCCCGCCACAGAGCCGAACGAGTACCGCCCCGCCCTGGCGGAATGGATTATGCGCGCGCTCGACATGAGCAACGGCCGCGCCTTCGTGCTCTTCACCAGCTATTCCCTGCTGCGCGACCAGTTGGCACGCCTGCGCCCCTTCTGCGAGGAGCGCGGCTGGCCCCTGCTGGCGCAGGGCGACCAGATGGACCGCACCCAGATGCTCGCCGTGTTCAAGCGTGAGGTGGGCAGCGTGCTGCTGGGGACGGACAGCTTCTGGATGGGCGTGGACGTGCCGGGGGAGGCTCTCTCCAACGTTGTCATCACGCGCCTGCCCTTTGAATCCCCCGGCAACCCGCTGGTGGAGGCGCGCCTGGAAGCCGTGGCAGAGGCTGGCGGGCGCCCCTTTGCAGACTACAGCCTGCCGGAGGCCGTGCTCAAATTCCGCCAGGGTATAGGCCGTCTCATCCGCTCCAAGACGGATACAGGAATCGTCACCATCCTGGATTCCCGCGCCGTGGGAACCTACTATGGCAGAAACTTCCTCCTGGCGATTCCCCCGGACGCCCCGCGCGAGTTTTTGTGACGTTTTTTTGCCATAAGCGCGCTTTTTTGCAAAAAAGTCTTGCCAACCCCGCAGATGCCGTGTATAGTGTGCCCGCATCCGTTGCATGACGGCTTGCAAGGCAAGGAGCGGTAGCTCAGTTTGGTTAGAGCGCAGCCCTGTCACGGCTGAGGTCGCGAGTTCAAGCCTCGTCCGCTTCGTACACAGTAGGGGAGCATCCCAAAGGGGTGCTCCCCTGCTGTGTATCAAGGCCCGCGCTACCACTCGCCACCTCGACAAGAGACTTGCCGCTCCAAGCGGCACATCCGTCTTCGCTTCGCTACGCCGAGACAGGCGGATGAGGCTGGGAAGCCCGGCGGGCTTTCGCGCGCGTTTTTGCACAAAGCCCCGCATGTGCGGGGCAGGCTCAAGCGCAGGTTTGCAGCCAACGTACAAATCGCAGGGCGCTTTTCATGACGGTGCGTTGTGTTGCGCGTGAGCGCTTGGTTGCTCCGCGCGCGAAGCGCGCGCTAACTTTGCACCCCGCCGAATGGGGGGTGCTTCCAAAAATTCGCCCCACGTGTCAACGTGGGGATTGTCCCCCGTTCAAACCTCCCAGTCGCGAACCCCGCCTAGTCACGCCGAAGCGTAGCGTAGGCGGACGAATGGCGGGGCGGTTGGACCTGTTTCCTCCCGCATGTATCTGGCCGTCATTACTGACAAATTTTGAAGAGGGGGGCTTTCTTTTTTTTGTGAAATTCCTTACTTGCTGTCCATCAATGTTTTGCAAAACAAGAGTCCAGCCATTGGAACCGCGCTCGTTTTTCGTCACCCGCGCACTTTTGCATTGAAATCCGCGGCCCGCGGGTGTAAAGTACGCCCGCGCGGGGGCGCCGAGTTCCCGCCCATTCGTTTTATACCATCTGTTTCATCATGAATACGACATACAGCACCATTGATGCCAACGAGGCCGTGGCCTCCGTGGCGTACCGCTGCTCGGAAGTGGCGGCCATCTACCCCATCACACCGTCCTCCCCCATGGGAGAATCGGCGGAAACCTGGACCTCCGTGAACCGCAAGAACCTGTGGGGCACGGTGCCCTCCATCGTGGAGATGGAGAGCGAGGCCGGCGCGGCGGGAGCCGTGCACGGCGCGCTGCAGACGGGCTCGCTGGCCACCACGTTCACGGCCTCCCAGGGCCTGCTGCTGATGATTCCCAACATGTACAAGATAGCGGGCGAGCTCACGCCGTGCGTGTTCCACATTGCGGCGCGCGCGCTTGCGGCGCAGGGGCTCTCCATCTTCGGCGACCACAGCGACGTCATGGCCTGTCGCGCCACCGGATTCGCCATGCTCTGCGGCGCCAGCACGCAGGAGGCGCCGGACATGGCCGCCATTGCCCACGCCGCCACGCTCAAGAGCCGCGTGCCCTTCATCAACTTCTTCGATGGCTTCCGCACCTCCCACGAGGTGGGCAAGATTGCCGACATCACGGACGACACCCTGCGCGCCATGATCGACCAGGAGTGCGTGGACGCATTCCACGCCCGCGGGCTCACGCCGGATGCACCCTTCGTGCGCGGCACCGCCCAGAACCCGGATGTCTACTTCCAGGGCCGCGAGACCGTCAACAAGTACTACAACGCCGTGCCCGGCATCGTGAAGGACTGCATGAAGCAGTTCGGCGAGCTTACCGGCCGCCACTACGACGTGGTGGAGTACATCGGCAGCCCGGAGGCCACCCGCGTCATCGTCATCATGGGCTCCGGCGCGGAGGCGTGCCTGGAGACCGTGCAGGCCATGGGCGGTGACGTGGGCGTGCTCAAGGTGCGCCTGTACCGCCCGTTCCCCGCGGAGGACGTGATTGCCGCCCTGCCCAAGACCGTGAAGAAGATCGCCGTGCTGGACCGCACCAAGGAACCCGGCAGCCAGGGCGAGCCGCTGCTGCAGGACGTGACCCAGGCGCTCTACACCGCCAAGGCCGCGGGCACGCTGCCCTTCGAGATGCCCATTGTTGTGGGCGGCCGCTACGGCCTGGGCTCCAAGGATTTCACCCCCGCCATGGTGAAGGGCGTGTACGATGAGCTCGCCAAGCCCCAGCCCATGACCGGATTCGCCGTGGGCATCGAGGACGACGTGACCGGCAAGAGCATCGCCTACGACCCCGAGTACTCCACGGAGTCCCCGGAGGTGACCCGCTGCCTGTTCTACGGCCTGGGCTCGGACGGCACGGTGGGCGCCAACAAGGACGCCATCAAGATTATCGGCAAGCACACGGACCTGTACGTGCAGGGCTACTTCGAGTACGACTCCAAGAAGTCCGGCTCGTCCACCATCTCGCACCTGCGCTTCGGTCCCAAGCCCATCCACAGCACGTACTTCATCCACAGCGCCAACTACATTGCGCTGCACCAGCCCAGCCTGCTGAACATCCTGGACTTCCTGAAGAACGCGGCGGACGGCGCCACCTTCCTCATGAACACCGCCGTGGCCCCAGACAAGGTGTGGGATTCCCTCCCCGCACGCATGCAGAGGCAGATCATCGACAAGCACATCACCATGTACTGCATCGATGCCTTCAAGGTGGCCAAGGCCACCGGCATGGGCGGCCGCATCAACATGATCATGCAGACCTGCTTCTTCAAGCTCTCCGGCGTGATTCCCGCGGACGAGGCCATCGGCTACATCAAGGAGGCCATCAAGAAAACCTACGGCAAGAAGGGCGAGGAAGTCGTCGCCAAGAACATCGCCGCCGTGGACGCCTCCCTGGACAACCTCCACAAGGTCGCACTCGGCACGGAAATCACCGGGCATGAGATTCCTCCCTGCGTGCACGGCGATGCCCCCGCGTTCGTCAAGGACGTCCTCGGCAAGATCATCGCCGGCAACGGCAACGACGTCAAGGTCTCCGAGATGCCCGCAGACGGCACCTTCCCCAGCGGCACCACCCAGTACGAGAAGCGCAACCTCGCCCTCATGATTCCCGTGTGGGAGCCGGAGAAGACCGAAACCTCCAAGGCCTGCATCCAGTGCGGCAAGTGCACCACCGTGTGCCCGCACGCCGCCCTGCGCGCCCAGATGGCCGACCCCGCCGACCTCGCGGGCGCTCCCGCCACGCTCAAGTGCGCGGATGCCGCGAAGATGCACAAGGAATGGCAGGGCAAGAAGTTCATCATCCAGGTGTCCGCATCGGACTGCACGGGCTGCACGCTCTGCTCCCGCGTGTGCCCCACGGGCAGCCTGATTATGACTCCCGCCGCCCAGGCGCTCAAGCCGCAGGCGGAGAACTGGGAGTTCTTCGACAAGCTGCCGGACCCGGACCGCACGAAGCTCAACGGCTCCACGGTGCGCGACGCGCAGTTCCTGCGCCCGCTCTTCGAGTTCTCCGGTGCCTGCGCCGGATGCGGCGAGACGCCCTACATCAAGGCCCTCACCCAGCTCTTCGGCAACCGCCTCGTGGTCTCCAACGCCACCGGCTGCTCCTCCATCTACGGCGGCAACCTGCCCACCACCCCGTGGTCCCACGGCAAGGACGGCCTCGGACCCGCCTGGAGCAACAGCCTCTTTGAGGACAACGCCGAATTCGGCCTCGGCTTCCGCGTCTCCCTGGACAAGAAGCAGCAGTTCGCCCTGGAGCTGCTGGACGCCGCCGCCGATGCCGTTGGCGCCGAGCTCGTGCAGGCCATCAAGGATAACCCGCAGAAGACCGAGGCGGACGTGCAGCGCGCCCGCGAGACCGTGGCCGCCATCAAGGCTGCCTGCGGCGACAAGCCGGAGCTGGCTGCCCTCAAGGCCCATGCCAATTACCTCGTCCGCAAGTCCGTCTGGATTCTCGGCGGCGACGGCTGGGCGTACGACATCGGCTACGGCGGCCTCGACCACGTGCTGGCTTCCGGCCGCAATATCAAGGTCATGGTGCTGGACACGGAGGTGTACTCCAACACCGGCGGCCAGTGCTCCAAGTCCACCCCGCGCGCGGCTGTGGCCAAGTTCGCCACCAGCGGCAAGGACCAGGTGAAGAAGGACATCGGCTACATGGCCATGACCTACGGCAACATCTACGTGGCCGCGGTCGCCCTCGGCGCCAACGACGAGCACACCCTCAAGACCCTCGTGGAGGCTGAGGAGTATGACGGCCCCGCCCTCATCATCGCATACAGCCACTGCATCAACCACGGCATCAACATGGCAGACGGCCTGGACCGCCAGAAGGCCGCCGTGGACTGCGGCCGCGTGCTGCTCTACAACTTCAACCCGGACAACATCAAGCAGGGCAAGAACCCGCTCACCATCAAGAGCAGGGCCCCCAAGATCTCCGTGCGTGAAGCCCTGGTGGGCGCGGACGGCAAGGGTGGTGAGAACCGCTTCCGCCTCCTCGCCCGCGGCAACAAGGAGCGCTTCGAGCGTCTCCTCGCCCTGGAGGCTGGGGATGTCAAGCGCCGCTGGGACCTCTACCAGGCCCTCGCCGCCATCGACTACTCCTTCGCCGCGGAACCCTCCGAACCCCAGGCCTGATTCCCGGGCAGATAGTCATCCCAGTACGGGCGGGCCGTTTTGGCCCGCCCGTGTTGTTGTGCAATCGTGTTGCGCGCGGGCGCAGCGAGACGCGAAGACGGGAGCGTAGCGTGGGCGGACGCATGGCGGGGCGGTTGAACCTGTTTCGCATTTTCGCCCGCCGCAAATATCTTTGGCACACATATGTGCCCGGCCGTGATGGCAAATCGCAAATAACCTTGCCTTTCCCACCCGCGCCTGTATGATAGGGTACATGGTCAAGGTACGCACGCTTCTGCTGATGTGTTCGCTGGTGTTGGGCACGGCTGCCTATGGGGCGGATGCCCCGGATGCCGCCAGGCCGAACATTATCCTGGTGCTGGTGGACGACATGGGGTGGGGCGATTTGTCCTTCTGCCCGGACTTGAAGGGGCAGGGGCCGGCAATTCCCACGCCGCGGCTGGCGGACATGGCCAAGAAGGGGGCGCTGCTGAGCCGGCACTACACGGCGGCGCCCGTGTGCGCGCCCGCGCGCGCTTCCCTGTTTTCCGGCGTGCACCAGGGGCACGCGGAGGTGGTGCGCAACAACAGTTTCGATGCCGCGCTGGAGAACTCCCACACGCTGGCCACGGTGCTGCGTGAAGCGGGGTACGCCACCGCGCTCATCGGCAAGTGGGGCATCGGCGGCGGTGCGGAGGGCGGCGGTACCCCCAAGACCGCCGCGGCCTGGCCCACCAAGCGCGGGTTCGACTACTTCTTCGGTTACCACAACCACATCGCCGGGCACCGCCACTATCCCAAGGAGGAGAACAACGCAGACCCCGACATGCACGCCAACGCCATCTGGGACATGGAGGACATGATCACCAAGGACCTGGACAACTGCTACAGCACGGATCTGTTCACCGCGCGCGCGAAGAAGTGGATACAGGACCACCGGGCGGCGCATCCCAAACAGCCGTTCTTCGTGGCGCTCACGCTCATAGCCCCGCACGCGCGCTTGGCCATCCCCGCCGCGCCTTACCCCAAGGGAGGTGGCGTAAAATGGCTCGGCAAACCCGGGCAGATGATCAACACCGCCAAGGGCGAATGGGATTCCTTCATCGACCCCCGCGTGAAGCATCTCGCCGACACCGCGGAATGGAGGGACCAGGCACGCGCCCTCGGCAACGAGCAGGGTATCCTGGAGGCCGAGCAGCGCCACGCCACCATGATTACCCGCGTGGACGACGCCATGGGCGACCTGGTGGACACCTGCCGCAAGCTCCAGATTGACAGGAACACCTTCATCGTCTTCCTGAGCGACAACGGCCCGCACAACGAGGGCGGCGCCGCGGGCACATCCCCCGGCCACCCCGCGCCCGCGCAGAACCCCGCCTTCTTCCGCAGCTACGGCGGGGCGGACGGAATCAAGCGTGACGTGTGGGACGGAGGCCTGCGCGTTCCCTGCCTGGTGTACGCGCCGGGCATCGTGAAGGGCGGGTTGAAGGACAAGACGCCCAGCCAGTTCCAGGACTGGATGGCCACGTTCGCGGAGCTGGCGGGGGTGCCGGTGCCGATGCGCTGCGACGGCGTGTCCCTGCTGCCCGTGCTGAAGGGCAAGAAGAAGGGCGTGCAGCCGCACACCGTGTACACGGAGTACAACTTCGGCGGCGGCATGCCCGTGTACCGGGACTACGCGGACAACAAGCGCAACCGCCAGCGCGGCGAGCAGCAGGTCCTCTTCTTCCAGGCACCCGGCGGCAAGACTCTCAAGGCCATCCGCTGCAACATCTCCACCGGAAACGAGGACTTTGAGATTTACGACACCGTGGCGGACCCCCACGAGGAGCACAACCTCGCTCCCAAGTTCGCCCAGATGCAGCCGCGCCTCAAGGCCCTGGCGCTCTACAACCGCCGCGCGTACGACTACACGCGCGACAGCTCCGCCGGAGCCCGCAACAACGCCTGCGGCGGCAGCCGCTCCTATGATTCCCTGAACGTGCCCGCGGACGAGGCCAAGCCCGCCGCGCCCGGCCTGAAATGCCGCCGCGTGGAGAACCGCGCCTGCCCCTGGGTGCCGGAGTTCGACACCCTGCCGCCAGCCGCCCTGGCCGCCGCCGTGAAATCCACCGTGCCCGGCCCCGCCGCCGCGGAGCTCCCCGCCAAGAGCATCTCCAACTTCCGCGGCTTCATCAACATCCCCGCGGACGGCGTGTGGCACTTCTACCTCACCCTGGACCAGGTGGACGGCTCCAAGGCATACCTCCGCATGCACCGCTTCCAGCTCATTGACGCCGACTTCAACTACAAGCCCGGCTCCACCGTCAACGAGTCCGCCGCCATCAACGCGGACGAGGCCATCGCCGCCTCCACCGGCAAGCGTGGCATCCCCCTGGCCGCCGGGCCCCACGCCATCGATTTCACCATCGTGCAGGGCCAGGGCGCTCCCGGCAAGGTCAAACTGGAGTGGGAGGGCCCCGACACGCCGCGCACGGAAATACCGGATTCCGCGTGGTCGGCGGAGTGATGGATGGAACGGGCGTGGCAAAAATAAACCTCGCATTTTCAATACATAGCGTCGATTTTCTCGCGCGAGCGCGCGAAAGTGAAATTTTGCCTTGCCCCCGCGCTGCGGATTTGCTAGAATGGCTCCGTATGGGGTACTGTGTACCCCAGAAGACGTCTCTCACCAAAATTCTCACAAAAAAAACAAGATATGAAATTACGTATCAACACCAAACTCAGGGCGGCCCTTATCGCCGCCATCTCCGCGGTGGGCTTCACCCTGCCGCAGACGTACGGCACTGTCTCCTGGAACGGCGGCAACACCGGCGGCGACTGGTTCTACACGGACAGCGGCAAGACCGGCTCTGTCCTGACGGATGACGAGCACGGCCAGGTGAACATCACCGCCGAGGGCAGCAACCCCGTGACCGCCGGGATTTCCGAGGTGACCGTGAAGGACGGCGCCACAGTGCGCATCTCCGGCGGCAACTTCTGGGGCCAGGACCGCACGTTCGCCGCGCTGACCATTGACGATATCACGGCGGGCAACGGCACGGGCAGCATCCTGCTGAGCACGCAGCCGTACGCGGCCGGCAAGGCTCCGGAGAACACCACCGCCACGGTGAAGGCCGTGACCGGCACGCTCACCGGCGTGCAGAACTACGGCGTGCTCACGCTGGGCGTGGACGGCGCATCCTCCTTCGGCCTGACGGGCGCCATCGTCAACAATGCGGGCACCGTCACCCTGAACGGCACCTACTCGTTCGATACATCCAACGCCAACAACTACGCGCTGCGCCAGGAAGGCTCCGCTACCTGGACGGATGTGACCAACCAGCAGGGCTTCAAGAAGACCTCCGGCTCCTCCTACTACATCATCAAGGGCGCCACGGCCGGCACCGGCTTCCAGGCCACCACCACCACCGGTGACATTGTCACGGGAGAAGAGGGCGGCAACTACTACTTCACCGCCGGTGACGTGACGGACACCACCAAGTTCTATGTGAAGACGGACGCCGTTACGCTGGAGGGCGTGACCGGCACAGGCGTGTTCCAGGTGGACCACGCGGGCGCCACGGTCACCGTGCAGGACGCCACCTACCGCGTCACCTCCGGCAACATGAACGTGAACATTGTCATCAATGACAAGGGCGTGCTGGAGACCACCCACAGCGGTGTCAACGGCTTCATCACCGGCGCGCTCACCATCAACGCCGGCGGCATCATGCGCATCGTGGGCGAGCACGACGCCTTCGGCTGGGGCAGCAAGAACCAGTGCGTGGCGAGCCTCACCATGAAGGGCGAGGAGGGCAAGCTGGCCACCCTGGAACTCAACCAGTCCACCGGCAACAGCGCCACCATGGTGACGGACATCAACATGCAGGGCTACTCCACCATCACCTCCACCAAGCAGGGCGGCTCCGCGGGCTTCAACACCTTCGGCTGCAATATCACCGCCTCCGGCGTGCAGAACAACATCGACGTGCTGGACGTCCGCCGCAACGGCGTGACCATCGACGTGGCGAACGGGGGCGAGCTCACCGTCGGTAAGCTGACCATCAACGGCTCCGACCACAGCGCCTCCTCCGTGGTGGTGAAGCAGGGTGAAGGCACCCTCCACTTCACGGGCGAGACCAAGGCCGAGGGCCTGAACATCCAGGCCGGCACGGTTGATATCTCCGGCACCGGAGAGCTGCACGCCCTCATCATCGGCACCGACGGCTCCCTGAGCATCACCGGCGGCTCCACCACCGTGACCGGCAACGGCAATGTGCTGAGCAACACCATCGCCGTGACCGCGGGCACGCTTACCCTCAGCGGCAAGTATGAGATCGGTGGCAACACCGGCACCATGGCCACCACGTACGAGGGCGGAGTGAGCAGCACGGACAACGGCTTCGCGCATACGGCCGGCTCCGCAACCGTGTACACCAAGGCTGGTGACGCCACCGTCAATGTGGACAACGCCACCTTCACCGTGGGCGGCACCAACGTGGATGTCGTGAACGGAGTCTACACCACCGAGGGTTCCACCAACTACGGCACCTTCTACGTGAAGAGCGGCACGGAGAGCCTGGCACACGCCATCCAGTACGCGAGCGAACGCGAGCACACCGTCAATACCATCGCCGTGACTGGCACCTCCACCATCACCATGGACCAGGACGGTGCCTCCATTGGCCTGACGCTTGCGGCCGGCGCCTCCGGCACGCTGGACACCACGGCAGCCGCCACGCTCACGAGCGTGTCCGGCGCGGGAACGCTGGTGAAGGCCGGGGCGGAAACGCTGACCATCACCGGCGCCAACACCGCCTTCACGGGTGATGTGACCATCTCCGAGGGCACGCTCAAGATCGGCAACCAGAGGGCCCTGGGTGAGCACAACAACGGCGCCTCCCAGACCAAGACCATCACCATTGCAGAGGGCGGCACGCTGGACCTGAACGGTGTCACGGATGCCAACTTCAAGTACACGATGGCCGGCGGCACGCTCACCAACAGCGGTGCGGCCCTGGGCTACGGCTCCTCGCAGACAACCGGCCTGGACCTGACCGCCGATTCCACCGTGCATGCGGACAACGGGCATGACCTCCGTCTCCTGGCGCGCGGCTATGACCCCACCGCCCTGAACCTGAACAGCAAGACCCTGGTGAAGACGGGTGATGGTCTCTTTGCCCTGAAGAATACCACCGTGAGCGCCGGCACCATCGAGGTGCGGGGCGGCGAGGTGAACTTTGAGGTCGATCCCCAAAAGGGCGGCTCCACCGCAGCCAACGTCATCCTTGCGGGCGGCAACGTGTCCGGCACCATGAATGTGAGCGCCAACATTACCATTGACGCGCAGGAAACCACCTCCACGGGCGTGGGCCTGAACATGAACAGCCACGACCTGACCCTGAATGTGGCGGAAGGCAAGGAGCTGAGCCTTACCGGCAGCATCACCAACGGCGCCTCCTACACCAAGAACGGCGAGGGTACGCTGAACCTCGGCGAGCTGGGCCTCACGTCCGGCAGCTTTGCCGTGAACGCCGGCACCGTGAACCTTGAAAGCGCCACCAAGACCGGCACAGGGGCTTACACCCTCTCCGGTGATGGCACCGTCAAGATCGGCCTCTACGGCATCGACCTGCAGGCAGGCACGCTCAACATGAGCGGCAAGTATGACATCAGCGATGTCTATGTTGACGGCGAATACTCCTATGAAGGCGGCCATTACGAGGGCAACGGCTTTGCCGTTATGGACGGCGATGCCCTGGTGGTTACCATCCAAGAGGGCGCCACGCTTGCCACTACCGGTGCCACGTTCACGTGGAACGGCCAGGTGGTGACGGTGGACGAGGCAACCGGCACGGCTGCCGTGAACGGCAAGAACTACAGCACCTTCTACATCTTCACTGAAAGTGAGACGGTCACCACCGCCAAGGACATGGAAGGTTCGCACGGCGCCCTTTCCGCCATTGAGGTGGAGGAAGACGGTACGCTGGAGGTTGACCAGGACATCAGCGCCGACTTGATCGGCACCTACAGCGCCGGCACCATCAACATCCAGGGGGACAAGACCGTGACCGCCGCCACCGGCGCTCGCTACTTCACCCTCGATGGCGAGGGCACGTACGACCTGGGCAGCGCCACCACCCTGGGCAGTGTTGCGCTCGCCGATGACTGGATGGGCACGGTGAAGATCTCCAACAACGGCAATGCGACAAACCTGAATCTCGCGAGTTTGGGACATGCCGATTCCACTGTTGAGCTTGACGGCGTGACCGGCTGGCTGAGCAACGACGGCCTGCTCGTCAATGCTACTGTGAAACTCTCCGGCGATGGCCTGACGGTCAACAACGGCTCTTCCAACAAGACCATTGAGTTCGCGGGCGGCGTGAAGGGCGAGGGCGACTTCGTCTACACGATGGCCAACGGCGCCAACAACCAGACGTACATCTTCTCCGGTGATGTCTCCGAATGGAACGGCTCCTACACTGCCAGCGGATCGGGCAAGACAAGCACCCTCAAGTTCTACGACGAAGCCACGGAAGTGAACGCGGACATCGAGCTGAACGCAGGCACCCTCAACCTGGTTGTCGGCAACGGCACGGATGAGTTCACCACGGTGTTCCACGGCGAGGTCACCGCCTCCGCCATCACCGTGAACGAGCACGCCTCCGCCGAGTTCGACAATGTCAACCTGCTGGCGGCTGTCGTCAACCACGGTGACGTGACCATCAACTATGCCACGCTCGGCGATGCCTTCTCCCAGCAGGGCGGCGGTATCGCACACTACGGCCTGGACGGTGACATTACGCAGGGCGACAACTACTACATCGGCGAGAGTGAAGCCTTTGTGCAGGTGGTCAACGGCGGCACCTCCACCGGCTCCGTCACTTGGCAGGACCAGTCGTACGACCTTAAGAGCGATGGCCGCATCATCGTGCGCGAGGGAGATGTCGACTACTCCACCTTCTACGTGAACGACGGCACGGTGAAGATCTCCGACATCGCCAACTCCGGCCACGAAACCACCACAGTCGAGGTGGCGTCCGGCACGCTCGATGTGGACCAGGCCGGCTCCGGCATTGAAATCACCGTGACCGGCATGGCCACCGTGACCGGCGAGGGCCTGGATGCCTCGGATGTCGGCATCGCTTCCGAATCCATAGTAAACTTCGGCGAATCCTTGGAGCTCGACGGCGTCAAGTTCTCCTCTGATAGCATCGGCGTTGCCGTCTACAACGAGGGAGATGATGACGCCTACTCCCTGGACAACACCAGCATGGTCGTGTCCGCAACGGGTATCACCAAGACCATCGGCGAGGACGTCACCGTCTCCAACTGGCTGACCGTTGAAGAGATCACCAACGTGCAGGGCGGTAAGCTCACGCTCAACGGCATGGAAGATGCCGTGGAGGTGGCGAACATCACCGTTGGCCCGGATTCCGCCGTGGAGATCCTCTCCGCGCCGGAAACCGAGGCCACCATCACCGTCACGGAAGAGCTGGCTGCCGGCGGCGGCACCCTGCTCGCCAACCTGGTGATGGCCGACGACTCCGCACTGCTCGTCCAAGGCGTGGAGCAGGCCCTGCACGTGGGCAGCACGCTCACCATGGGCCAGAACATCGCGCTGGACGGCACCACGCTCCGCAAGCTGGACGACCTGGCTGTCGGCGACTACTTCTGGCTGATCGATGCCGCTGCAGGCCGTGAGCTCTCCTACACCGGTGATTACGGTGAGGACGCCTGGTACGACAGCGTGTTCTCCCGCACCGCCGCCGATGGCGACTACGAGCTGCAGGGCGACTTCAACATCGTGTTCAGCGAGGTTGACGGCTTCGGCCTGCAGAAGTTCAGCAACGTGCCGGAACCCACCACGGGCACGCTGAGCTTGCTTGCGCTTGCCGCCCTGGCGGCAAGGCGCCGCCGCAAGTGATTTACTAGGTACTAAGTACTAGGTACTATTTAGTAAGTTAGGCTCCGCCTTCGCTAAAGCTACGGCGTGACAAGGCGCCGCGAAGATTACCAAGGCCCGTCTGGCATGCTGCCAGACGGGCCTTTCTGTGGGTGCAAGGCGCAACCAGTGGTGCCTCGTTACCGGGGATCACGCCTTTTCCGATGGGAACAAGCGTATAGCCTCCGCGTTCCTGCTCGTCCTCCGGAGGACCGGGCTCTTGTCGCCACTCGTTCTCCCCTTTCGCGCGCGGAGCGCGAATTGCGCCCGCGTAAAGAAAAAAAAGCGGGAATTTGGAAAAAGTTGCTTGCAAAGGCTCGTGGATGTGGTTAAATGGAGGACGTCAAATCTGTACAACCTAACCAAATCGTACGAAACTTATGAAAAACATGATTTCCCGATTCGCCGTCCGTGCATCCATCCTCGGAATGCTTGCCGCCGCCACGCTTTCCAGCTCTGTCTGGGCGCAGGAAGAGGCCACCAAGGCCGTGACCAAGAAGACCATGCTCGACACATGGGTGATTGACGGTGGTCCCACCATGATTCCGCTGGTGCTGCTGCTGGGCTTCACGATTTTCCTGATTGTGTACAGCATCCAGCTGCTGAAGGACGAGAAGTTCTGCCCGGAGGCTCTGCGCACGCAGCTGATTGCTTTCATGGGCGAGTGCCGCGTGCAGTCCGCCATCAAGCTTGCCACGGAGAGCCCCACCTACCTGGGCCGCCTGGTGGCATACGCGCTGCCCAACATTGATGCCAACCGCACCGAGGACCTGGGCAAGGACAGCATTGAGGACGCCATTGCGGACTTCACCGCCAACGAGCGCCCGCAGACCATGAAGTTCGTGGATATGCTGGCTCTGGCCGGCTCCATCGCACCGTCCATCGGCCTGTTCGGTACCGTGCAAGGCATGATCGGCGCATTCGCCACGCTGGCCACCACCGGCCAGGCGGACCCGAGCGACCTGGCAGGTGATATTTCCGTGGCACTGCTCACCACCTTCTGGGGCCTGATCATTTCCATTATCGCCATCCCCGCGTTCTTCCTGTTCAAGAAGAAGGCGCAGGCCCTTGAAGCCGCCTGCGTGAACGCCGTGGAGGAGATGGTCAACACCTCCATCAACGTCATCAACGCCGAAGCCCAGCTCGCCCGTATCCCGGAGGGCCTGGATGTGGAAGGCGAGGAGGGCGCCGAGGGTGCAGTGGAGGAAGTGCAGGCCTGACGCCTGCCGCCCGTGAGGCCCGCCGCCGTTTCCCGGCGGCGGGAGAATCCCAAGCCGAATTACACTCATGGCTAAGAAAAACGCTAGAGACACGGAAGAGGTCAAGGGTGATGTCAACATGTCCCCCATGATTGACTGCTGCTTCCTGCTGCTGATTTTCTTCGTGGTGAACGCCACGCAGATCACCGTCTCCAAGGATCCCAGCGTGCGGATGCCCAGCGCCATCACGTGCAATGACATGAAGGACGCCAAGGGCTGCATTGTCATCAACATCTTCAAGGACTACTCCAAGATGGACACGGACGCCCAGGACAAGCTCCGCAAGAACTACAAGGGCCGCACGGATGTGATCTGGGGCGTGTCCGACAACTCCAAGAACGTGGGCTACACGGAGGACGAGGCGAACCTGCTCACCGAGTACGTGACGAAGGAGAAGGAGCGCCTGAAGGCGAAGAAGATGGAGGACAAGGACATCAAGATCTACCTGCGCGGCGACAAGGACGCGCCGTGGGAGCGCACGTGCAAGGCAATCAAGTGCGCGGCGAGCGCCGGTGTATCCAACCTGGTGTTCGGCACGCTTCCCGCCAAGTAAAGAACCAGCAATTCACACGCGACAATGGCAAGACACAAGCAAATCAAGACGGAGGAGCAGGAGGATCCGGAGATGAACATCTCCTCGATGATTGACTGCTGCTTCCTGCTGCTCATCTACTTCCTGGTGGCAACCTCCCTGGTGAGCGAGAAGAAGCTGGATATCAGCATCCCCGCCCAGGAAACCACCAACAGCACGCCGCCTCCCCTGGAGCCCGGCCGCATCAAGGTGGCCGCGGACGGCTCCGTCATCTGGAACGGTGACATGACCGTGGGCGGCCCGTACGATGCCAACGCCAAGCCCAAGACCGCCGCATTCCGCGAGCAGCGCAAGATGGACACCCTGGTGGAGTCCCTGAAGGCGCTCAACGACCAGGCAAAGGCGGCAGACACCACCCCCATTGTGATGGTGATGGGCCACGCCCAGGCTCCGCAGCAGCGAATCGTGGACGTGATGGCAGCCCTGGCCGAGGCGGATATCCACACCGTTGGATTGAACACCACCGCCGAGGAGTAAAGCATCCCGAAACCTCAAACAACCTAGGGGAGGGGAGCCGGGCGGAAGCATCCCGCAGCTCCCCTCCTTTATTCGCAAAAGACTTCAACCATATCTAACCCCACCAATGATGAACAACCACATTACCGGAACTTCCGTACTGGCCGCCCTGGCGCTCACCGTGCCCTGCGTCTGCCAGGCCCAGGACCCCGTCTCCGCACTCAAGCAGGTGCAGGACCTTGCCGCCGCAGGCAAGACCCAGGACGCCGTGGAACTGTGCGACAAGATACTCACCAAATTCAGCGACCCGAATTCAACCATAGCCAAGCAGTTCCGCTGGGTGCTGCCGTTCTACGCCTGGGAGAAGGCGGACACGCTGTACAAGGCCGGCGACTACGACGGCGCGGCCAAGGCGTACAAGGCGTATGCGGACAACAAGCTCTTCACGGACAAAAGCTTCACGGATGCCGTGAAGCTGAACGTGGAAAAGCAGTATGAGGTGTTCGAGGCCCGCAAGACCTACTGCGTGTTCCAGCAGGGCCTGAGCCTGTACATGGCCGGCAGCGGCACGGAGGAGGCCGCCGGAGACAAGAACAAGCTGGTGGAGGCCATCCCCCTGCTGGAGGAGTACTACAACATGCTGCAGAAGAACAAGGTGAGCGCCCTGGAGAAGAAGCAGAAGCTGGACGGCCGCGTGTGCTTCATGCTGGTGCAGGCGTACATGCTGCAGCCCACCCCGGATTTCAAGAAGGCCGGCGAATACCTGGAGAAGGCCCGCAAGGCCAAGGGCAAGCTGCCGGACGACATGGCCATGACCGGCCTCAACACCGTGGCCCGCATTGCCATGGAGCACCCGGAAACCGCCGGCTGGGTCTACAAGATCATCTCCACCAGCCCCGCCAGCTACAACATGGAGCCCGCCCGCAGCGCACGCTACGCGGACAAGTACCTCAACAACGGTATCAAGGCCACCATGGCCGCAGACAAGGCCATGAAGGCAAATGATGTGGAATCCGCCGCAGAGGCCGCCCATTCCGCCAACTGCCTCTTCGCCCTGGTGCCGGACATGGTCACCATCCGCGGCGCCCTGGCCGCGCAGAACAAGGCATACGGCAAGAGCGCCAAGCCCTTCAAGGATGCCGGAACGGATGTGCGCATGGTGCCGGAGCAAATCAAGAAGCTCTCCGCTGCCTACAAGAAGCTGGAGGACGACCACCGCGACCTGGACGGCTACGCCGTGCTCTCCACCGCCAACATGGCGCTCACCATGCAGTCCAGCCGCTTGGGCAAGGCCGGCTACCAGATCCTGGTGGACCGCTACAAGGACCTGGTGCAGACCGACAAGGACAACAAGACGGTGGAGATGCTCAACAACAACTACTTCCAGCTCGCGCAGCTCTGCTTTGCCACCGGTGACGAGGAAGCCGGCAACAAGTACATCGAGAAGGTGCAGGGCCAGGGCGGCGACCTTGGCGGCGACAAGGAGAAGAACATTGCCGTCAACAAGATGGGCCGCCTGCTCAAGGACAAGGACTGGCAGGGTGTCATCCCCGCAGCAGAGGAGGTGATGCGCCTCTTCAAGGATGAGCCCACCAACCAGTACTACGTGTCCGGCCAGTTCGCCATCATTGCCTCGCTCCACAACCTGAAGAAGTACGAGGAGGTGGTGACCAAGGCGGAGGAGCTGCTCAAGGGCGGCGGCCTGGAGGCCGCCGGCAAGGACGCGCTCAAGCCGGACAAGGCCAAGTACTACAACATGACCACCTTCTACTACCTCATGGACAGCCACATGAAGCTTGCCAGCCTGGACGGCAAGCACCTGGACAAGGCCATAGAGGTGTTCAAGCGCTACAAGGAGCGCCACACGGAATTCGACCTCAAGGTGAACTCCCTTGCGCCCAATATGTACTACGCCGCCGTGGAGTGCCTCACCCGCTCCGCCCGCCAGGCGGAGGCGGAGGAAGCCACCAAGCTCAACCAGCAGGCACTGGGTTACTGCAAGACCATTGTGGAGCAGTGGCCGGACGGTGATTTCGCCCCCAATGCGGACCTGCAGGCCGCCTCCATCCTGATTGCGGACCCGGACCAGAGCGTGAAGCCGGAGGCCATCAAGATTCTGGAGCGCTGCGTGGACAACGCCAAGAAGCGCATGGACGAGAAGGGCAAGAAGGAGGACATCGTCTTCTCCAACGCCCTCTTCTGGCTGGATTCCTACGGCCCGGAAATCCCCCTGGAGGGAGAGGACGAGGCCGCCGTGGCCAAGCGCGTGCAGGGCTACAACGAGCGCTTCTGGAACGAGGCGGACTACGAGGGCTGCGTGTATTCGCTGCCGGCCGCCTGCCTGCGCGTGAGCCGCGCCGCTGATGCAGAGGCCTACAAGACGGCCCTGGAGGGCCTGCGCTCCGTCATTGTGCGTGAGGCCAACCACGCCTTCAAAGCCGGCACCACCAACCCGGAGCTGGAGAAGGCCATCAACACCTACATCGCCAAGTACACGGAGGGCGCCGCCAAGTTCAAGGACGCCATTGCAGAGAAGGACACCCCGGCCCTGCTGCAGGACTTCTCGGAAATCAGCCCGGAGGACAAGTACACCAACGCCATTCTCCGCATGGCCCTCATCAGCGCCAAGAACCAGGAGCTCGCCTCCATCAAGGACGATCCCGCCAAGCGTGATGCCTTGGCCGCCGAGGTGGAGCGCGATTTCCGCGACATGACCAACACCTTCAAGCCGGAGGACCTCACCAGCTTCATCGCCGTCCAGGTGGGTGACTACCTCGTCAAGTACGTCTCCCGCTTCGATGACCCCTCCACCAAGCAGAACGAGATCGACACGGCCATCACCTACTACGATTCGGTCATCAACCGCCGCCGCGACCGCGTGGCGGAGGCCACCCTGGGCAAGGCCAACGCCCTGGCGTTCTCCAAGAACGCAGACCAGCAGAAGCAGGCCATCGCCCTCTACGAGCAGGTGTCCTCCGGCCCCGTGACCACCCAGACCATCCCCGCCATGCAGGGCTTGGCAGAGCTCTACACCCGCGTCGGAAACTATGAGAAGGCCAGGGATGCCGCCGCGCTCTACCTCAAGAGCACCCGCGGCAACAACAAGGAGCGTTTGCAGATGATGATGCTGCTCGGCAAGGCGTATGACGAGTGCGGCGATATCAAGAACGCCCTGCTCACCTACATGAACCTGTTCAACCAGAACCGCAACCAGATCAGCTTCTCCGCCCCGGCGTGCGTGGCTTCCATGGAGCTCTTCTGGAAGCGCAACAACCCCAGCTCCGGCGACCGCATGAAGGGTGACTTCAAGGCATCCGACCGCTGGACCGCCTGGAGCACCGGCCAGAACTACGTCAACCTCATCAAGCGCTCCAAGCTGGAGGACAAGATGATCGCCGGCGACCGCGACGCCTACAACAAGGTGGTGGCCAAGGTGGCGGAATACAGCGGCGACCCCGCCGTGCAGAAGGAGGACAAGGAAGGCAAGGAATTCCAGCGCAAACTCCAGAACAACTAAAACCATTCACCATATCACAAGACTATGAAGACCTACAAGATGATCGGATTTGCGCTCGCCGCGCTTGCCGGCGCCATGCAGACCGCACCCGCCCAGCAGCCCGGCGCTCTCAAGCTCACCGCCGTGGTCCAGGCTCCCTCGCAGAAGCTCGGCACCGTGGAACTCGTCGGCGCACAGGGTGACAACTACCTCTACAAGGAGAAGGGCACGGATAACGTGCTGGGCCAGCCCGTGGCAGCCTGCAAGGTGTTCTACATCATGACCCCGGCAGACCTGGCGGACGCGCTCACGGACTACCGCTCCAACGAGCTGGCGGATGCCCGCAAGAAGCTGGCGGCATGCCGCACCAAGTACATGGCGTTCGCCAACCTGCCCGGCAATCCCGCCACCACGGCGGCCCTGGCGGAGCTCAACTGCGCGGTGCGCCAGATGGACTGGGGCGCCATTGATGCGCTCGCCAGCGGCTTCCCCGGCGCCACCAAGCTCACCGGGGCGGACAAGCTGCGCTACCAGGCCGCCAAGGTGATGGCCGGCGTGAAGGATGACAAGGCCTCCCTCGCCGCACTCAAGACCGCGGCAGAGGACCTGATCAAGGGCAAGGCCCGCGCCATGGATTCCGAGAGCTACGCCTGGCTGCGCTACGCGCTGGGCTGCGTGTACGCCGCCCAGGTGCCCGCCGCCGAGCTCCAGGGGGAAATCTCTGCAGAGAACAGGGCGGCCGCCAGCAAGGCCGTGGACAACTTCTGCCAGTGCGTGGTGAGCGTGCACGGCAACATCTGGCCCATGCAGGAGGATGCCCTCATCCGCTCCCTGCACATCCTGGCCGCCATGCCCGGCGTGCCGGACCAGATTGCCAAGAACGGCAAGGTGCTCAGCGCCTCCGCCTGGAACGGCACCTCCGCGGATTTCCGTGATGCCGTGGCCATGGCCCACATGATGAAGAACGTGTACGACATGGCCGGCAAGGACCCGCTCATCGACAAGCTGGCGGACAGCTACTACAACACCGCCAAGGACCGCGCCGCCGCGGATGCCGAGCAGGCGGAGGAGAAACCCGCAGAGGAGAAGCCCGCGGAACCCGCCAAGTAGGGCGCCGCACGCATTCCATCCCGTTTCCGGCGGGGCCCCGCCATGGGGTCCCGCCTTTTTTCTGCCAACAACCAACCTGAAAAACCAGAACAACTATGATAGACATGATAGTACGGCTCTACGACCTGCCGGACGGCGCCCCCCTGCGCGCCGCGCTGGCGGAGAAGGGCGTGCTCCTGCGCCTTTGCAATCCGTATGAGCGCCACTGCCTCGTTGATTTCGTGCAGCGCAACTTCAGCCCCAAGTGGGTGAGCGAATGCAAGGTGGCCATGGGCCACCAGCCCATCGGCTGCTTCATCGCCACGCGAGAGAGGGAAATCATCGGATTCGTCTGCTACGACACCACCGCCCGCGGCTTCATAGGCCCCATGGGCGTGGGTGAGAAAGCCCGCGGGCTCGGCGTGGGAAAGGCCCTCATGGTAACCGCCCTGGAGCAGCTGCGGAACATGGGTTTCGCATACGGCATCCTGGGCGGCGCAGGCCCCGTGGAACTCTACAAGAAGTGGGTGGACGCCGTGGAAATCCCCAAATCCACCCCCGGCATTTATGCGGACCTGCTGCCGGACTCCCCGCCCGCCGAATGATTTTTTTTCTTTTCCCGCACACTTTCCCTTGACATGCGGGGCCAATCTTGGTAATTTTAGCGTAGACTCTCACTTTTCCATGAAACGAATTTTTCTCATTCCCGCTTGCGCCATGCTTGCCATGGGCCTGTTCACCTCTTGCCAGAAGGAGACGGAATCCGCTCAGCAGCTCGCAGAAGACCTTACCGCAGAGCTGCAGAAGGTGACGGATTACAAGACGGCGGAAGCCGCCGCGCCCCGTGTGAAGGTGCTCAACAAGCGCTTCCAGGATGCCGCCGCGCAGGTGCTCAGCCTCAACTACAACCCGCTTGCAGACAGCGTGAAGCCCGTGGAGCAGGGCGGCCCCGCAGACTATGTGGCTGCCGTTACCACCCTGGCCAAGGAAATCGGCCGCGTGCGCGCCAGCAAGCCCGTCACCAGCTCTGATGGCGACATTGACGACACGCGCCTGCTGCAGACCGTGGGAGCCAACGCCGGCGCCGGTGCAGAGGCCAAGACGGCGGATGCCCTCAAGAAGGGCAACGAGTACATGAAGAACCCCACCTCCCGCCAGAACAACAACCCGCCCGCCTTTGCAGAGTGCTACGGCTCTGATGCCATGGTGGACGCCCTCTCCTATGTGGCGGATGTGCAGGAGCGCGGCTCCTACTGGGATTCCGAGGATCTGGTGGAGGTGCCCGCAGAGCAGGCCCCCGCCGCAGAGGATGAAGCCCCCGCCGCAGAAACCCCCGCGGATGACGCGGACACCACGCCCGACATCAAGGAGGAGCCTGCCGCCACGGAGG
>JAUNHW010000029.1 GCA_030523775.1 Akkermansia sp. | reverse complement strand
CAAGAAGGTGGTGAAGAAGGCCGCACCCAAGAAGCCGGCCAAACCTGCGCCCAAGGCATCGGCCAAGCCCGCCCCCAAGAAAGAGGTGAAAAGGGCAGAACCCAAGAAGCCCGTCAAACCTGCGCCCAAGGCATCGGCTAAGCCGGCGGCTGCGGCTCCCGCACCCGCCAAGGCTCCCGCCGCGCCCCGCGGCAGGCGTGCCAAGGGGGAGAAACCCATCTACAAGGTTTCCGCTCAAACTCTTCAAAAATTCTTCCCGGACGACAACACCCTCAAGGCCGCTTTCCGTTCCCTGTTGGCCATTGCCAAGAAGAACAAGGGCACGGTGCGTGATGAGGATATCGCCAGCTCCCTGCCGCCGGATATGGCGGAGGACGACGACATGACCCGCCTGTTCGAGCACCTGCACGAGCTGCGCATCGAGGTCTTGGACAGTGATGAGGAAGCCGAGGCGGAAAGCGCCTCCGCCCTGGAGGCCCCCGCCGACCAGGAATTCGTGAAGAACCTTATCCGCCTGGCCCAGGAGCAGGGTAACTACCTCACCTTCGACGATGTCAACGATGCCCTGCCGCAGGGGTCTTCTGAAGTCGCGGACTTTGATGAAATCCTCAGCCGCCTGCGCGGCATGGGAATCGATATCATCGATTCCGCGGACGTGGATTCGTACCGCGACCGCCAGCGCCTGGCCGACAACGAGGAGGAAACCGCCGCAGAGAAGCTCAACGCCAAGATGGACATCCTGGACGACCCCGTGCGCATGTACCTCAAGCAGATGGGCCTCAAGGAGCTGCTCTCGCGCGAGAAGGAGGTGGAAATTTCCCGCCGCATCGACCATGCAGAGGGCATCCTCCGCGAATGTCTCCACAAATTCGGCTCCGTGGCCACCTACTACTGCGATGTGGCGGAACGCATCCGCAACAGCCAGGAGCGTTTCGACCGCATCGTGTCCGACAAGAACATCGACCGCAGGGAAAAGTACACGGAAGAGCTCTTCCCCCTCATTCAAAAGGTGATGGCCAAGCGCGACCAGGTGCGCCAGCTCTACAAGCAGCTCTTGTCCGCACGCCGCCGCAAGAGGTCCGTGGCTGCCGCCCAGGAGGCCTTTGAGGAGGGCCGCAGCGAGCTGGCCGCCTACTATCCCCAGTTCTCGTTCAAGGGCAAGATATACGAGGATTTCGTGGAGCGGCTCAAGGATATGCGCCGCCGCGCCACCGCCCAGCTCAACCTGCTGGCCAAGAACCCCAAGAACGAGACCGCACGGGATGCCCTGGCAGAGTATGAAATGGACCTTTGGATGAGCATGGACGAATTCAAGGCCAATTTGAAAGCCATGCGCCAGAGCATGAAGGAGGCGCAGGAGGCGAAGAAGGAGATGATTGAGGCCAACCTGCGTCTCGTCATCTCCATCGCCAAAAAGTACACCAACCGCGGCCTGGCTTTCCTGGACCTCATCCAGGAGGGCAACATGGGCCTCATGAAGGCCGTGGAGAAGTTCGAATACCGCCGCGGCTACAAATTCTCCACCTATGCCACCTGGTGGATCCGCCAGGCCATCACCCGCTCCATCGCGGACCAGGCCCGCACCATCCGCATCCCGGTGCACATGATAGAGACCATCAACAAGCTCATGCGCCACCAGAAGAACCTGGTGCAGAGCCTGGGGCGCGAGCCAACGCCCGAGGAGCTCTCCGCAGAATGCGGCATGCCCGTGGAAAAGGTTCGCGCCGTCCTCAAGATGGCCCAGCAGCCCATCTCCATGCAGCAGCCCGTGGGCGATTCCGATGACACCTCCTTTGGTGATTTCCTGGAGGACAAGAGCGCGGAAAACCCCATGGACGGGGCTTCCTACAACTCCTTGAGAGACAAGATAGGCGATGTGCTCAACACGCTCAACCAGCGTGAACGCGCCGTCATCGAGCAGCGTTTCGGCCTGAAGGACGGAACGCCCCGCACCCTGGAAGAGGTGGGGCGCCAGTTCAACGTCACCCGCGAGCGTATCCGCCAGATTGAGGCCAAGGCCCTGCGCAAGCTCAGGCACCCAACGCGTATCAGCAAAATCACCGGATACCTGCCGGATTCCGCGGAGGGCTGATTCACCCTTCCGTTCCCTTTCAGGCACCCTCCCCGTTGCGGGGCGGGTGCCTTTTTACCGTTTTTTTGGCAAAAATATGAAAAAATCCGCACTTTTGGGAGTGACTCCGCGCGCGCGTTATGGTATAGTATCCACACAAAGCATGAGAAAAGCGTTTACTCGCCTTGCGGCCCTTTCATTGGCAGTCCCCGTGGCCCTGTCCGGTTTTCCTGCGGTCTCTGCGCAGGATGACCCGGGAGCCATTGTCACCCGGGAGAACTCTCGTAGGCAGTTGCAGCTGCAGGATGCCATGCTGCAGCTGCAGCAGGCACGCCATGCCTACGAAAACAAAAGATACACCGAGGCGGAGGAGCATTACCGCAACGCCCTGGCCGTCATCCCCAAGGTGGAGGCCACCGCACAGCATGTGCAGTTCATCAAGGACAGCCTCTCGGACGCCCTCATCGCCAAGGCTATCGACTACCGCTCCGTGGGGCGCACGGATGAGGCCGTGGCCTTCCTGAAGGAAGCCGTGCAGCTCTCCCCCACCAATACCCGTGCCAAGGGCGAGCTCACCATTACCGCAGACCCCCAGCGCACCAATCCCGCACTCTCCCCGCAGCATGTGGGCAACGTGGAGGAGGTGGACCGCCTGCTCACCCTCGCATACGGCTACCTGGACCTCGGCAAGTACGATGAGGCCGAGCAGTCCTTCCGCCAGGTCGCCAAGTACGATGCCTACAACATTGCCGCCCAGCGCGGCTTGGAGGCTGTCAACAAACACCGCAACCGCTATCACCAATCCTCCCGCGCCCAAGCCCGCGCCAAGGCCATGGAGGATGTGGATGCCCAGTGGGACGATGAGAACCTGGAGAACGGCACGGCCCCCATGCCCATAGACGAGCCCGCGGCGGCTTCCGTTTCATCGGATGTGAACGGCGGGCTCATTGTGGAGGATGCCGTGGAGGAAACGCGCGTTTCCCACGCGCTGGACGACATCCGCCTGCCGCGCATCGTTTTCGACGAGGCCAGCGTGCTGGACGTTGTGGACGCCCTGCAGGCGCAAGTGAGGCGCTGGGAGAAGGACAACCCCACGGGAGCCCGCCACATCAACGTTTCCACGGATTTCGGCCCCGTGGACTCTCCCGGGTACAATGCCATCATGGAGAAGCGCGTGACGCTCAACCTGAGCGACGTCACCATGCGGGAGATACTCGACATGCTCTCCCGCCAGCTGGGCATCTCCTACTACCTGACGCCGCTGGGCGTGGAGGTGGCGTACTCCGGGCGTGATTTCGGTCCCATGGTGGAGCGCGTGTATTCTGTGCCCCCGCATTTCTTTGACGGGCAGGAAAACGAGGGGGACGAGGAGAGCGAGGACGATTTCGTTTCCGGCTCCTCCCGCGTGGTCGTGAAGCGCATGAACCCCGTGAAGGCTCTCAAGGACATGGGCATCTCCTTCCCGGAGGGCGCCAATGCGCGCTATGATTCAAACAACCGCCGCCTGGTGGTGCGCAACACCGTCCACAACCAGGAGGAGATTGAAAACCTCATCTCCACACCCCTCAAGACCAACAGCAATTCCGTGGTCCTCAACGTGGTGGCCGTGGAGGTCAGCGAAAACGACCTCAAGGAGCTCGGCTTCGAGTGGATGCTCAATATGAACCTCTCGCCCGATGGCAACAAAATCCTCAGCGGTGCCGGCTTGGATACCATTGCATCCGCCGCAGGAATGCCCACGGCCTTGGCCAATTTGGGAGACCCCAATGCACCCAGCGTGGGCGGCCTGCGCAGCGGTGAGGGCGCCATCTCAACCTCCAGTATGGACCGCCTGATTTCACGCGGCAGCACCGGCGCGTTCAGCGCCGCCATGAAAGGAGAGCCCAAGGCCCCCGGCATTCTGGCCGTGCGCGGCGTGTGGGGCGCCGGTGACGTGGCGGTCATCATGCGTGGCCTGGACCAGAAGAAGGGCGTGGACATCATGGAGAACCCGCGCATGATTTTCACCCCCGGCATGGAAGAGCAGGTGGTGTTTGCAAACGTGCGTGAACTGTACTACCCGGAGTCGTACGAGGCTCCGCAGATCAGCTCCTCCGGCAACGGTGGCGGCGGCAACAACAACGCCCTGGGCGGCCAGGGTGGAAACCAGGGTAACGGCCGCATGCAGTCCACCATTGCCACGGCCTCCCACCCGGAGAGCTTCCTGCGCTTCGGCATGTCTGAGGACGCCGTGGGCGGTGTGGGCTCCATCCTTCAGGTGCACAGCGCAGAGGTTTCGGATGACGGCCAGTTCATTACCATTGCTCTCACCGTCTACGTGAACGATTTCGAGGGCTTCGTGAACTGGGGCTCCCCCATCGATTCCTATCTCTGGGGCCCCGCCCGCGGCGTCAACGCCCTCGGCAACCAGAACCAGCAGCTGGAGAAAATCACCCTCACGGACAACAAGATCCTGCAACCCATCTTCAAGCGCCGCATGGAGAACACCAAGATTACCCTGGCACCCGGTTCCGTGGTGGTGATCGGCGGTTTGCAGGAATCCAAGATGGTGCGCTTTGAGGACAAGCTGCCCGTTCTGGGAGACCTGCCTCTGGTGGGCCGCCTCTTCCGCTCGGAAGGCCAGGAGAGCGTCCGCAAGGCCCTTATATTCTTCGCCAGGGTGGATGTGGTGGATCCCACCGGCAAGAACCCCAACACCGGCACCCGCCCCGGTTCCTTCTTTGACGCCCAATAATCCCTCCCCTTTGTATGGATAAGAACAAGGATGACAAGTACAATGATGATCAGACGCAAGTCCGCAGCATCATCAAGCAGTTGAATGAGGACAAGCCTTCCAAGGTGAAGAAGCGCGAGGTTGTGATACGCGCGGACGGCACCAAGGTGGTGCGCGTCACCAAGAAGCGCAGGGTGATGCTCACCGAGAGCGACAAGCGCCGCAAGGGCCGCAAGCACTTCCTGGTGGTTCTCCTGTGCCTGTTCCTGGTATGCGCGCTGGGGCTTGGCGTGTTCTTCATCCGCATGGCTTCCATGACGGGAGATTCCTATGTGCAGGGACAGGCGGAACAGCTTCGCCAGGCATGGGGGGCCAGCACCATCCGCGTGGTGGGCACCGGCGTGAGCGGCAATGATTTCCACCTGGATTCCCTGGTGCTCACCTTCCCGGATTCCTGCATGATTGAGCGCGTGGAGATGAACGGCATCAACGCAGAGCTCTCCTCGTCCACTTTTGTGGCAGGCCGCTTGAACGGCGACCTCATCCGCGTGCAGCGCATCAACATCCAGCT
Organism: Akkermansia sp.; assembly: GCA_030523775.1. Taxonomy (GTDB): domain Bacteria; phylum Verrucomicrobiota; class Verrucomicrobiia; order Verrucomicrobiales; family Akkermansiaceae; genus Akkermansia. The sequence goes on along the minus strand of JAUNHW010000029.1, from coordinate 16,720 downwards.
CCGGGAAAACGCCAACCGCCTGGCATTCCCCATTCGGCAGGGCGGAGACCTGTGGGATTTCCGCCGCGTGGAGTGTGAGAATTTCAGCCTCTCCTTTGGCGAGCACGGCAAATCTCCCGTAAGCGTGGAGGAAAGCTACGCCTACATGTACTACCCTGACAACAGTATGCGCGATGTCTGCGTATTCTGTCTCAAGGGCGGCTTGCTCAAGATGACCGGATGGAAGAAAATTCATATCAACGAGGCCAAGTTCAATGTTTCCAAGGTGGCCGTGGAGGATTTCGCCCTCACCGGCACCACAGACAGCATTGCGGGCAACGTTGTGGAGTCTTCCATCACCTCGCTCGCCATCTACGGCAGCATCCGGGACCAGGCTCTGTTGGTGGGGCCCTACGTCTTTGATTCCACCAACATGCCCTTCACGGAATTCACCGCCGGCAAGTTCCAGTTCTTCCTGAACGCCAAAACCCGCCCGGTGGCCAAGGCCAGGGAGAATTCCAAGGCGTACATCTCCCTGCCGTTCGGTGCCTCCGCACCCTCTTTCCGCGGTGATTTCCCCGTCAAACAGCTCAGCATCACGGAAATCCCCGGTATCATTCCGCTCATGGAGCACATCGAGCCCCAGAAGCGCAAGCTCTACACCCCGCCCACCATCCAGGAGGCCCTGGTCACCCTGGACGAGGTGGACGGCGCGCTCGCCCTCCGTATTGATGGCGGCCAGGCAGTGGAGCGCGATATCCTGGAGCTCAAGTGCGATTTCAGCGTGGACGACGCCAACCAGCTCCACGGCACCATGGCGTTCGGCCTGCCTGCCGTGCTCACGCATGCGGAGTACCCGGACGGCTTGGCAGATCCCATCTTCACGGAAAGTGCGGGCGTGGCCTGGCTCACCCTGCAGCTGGCAGGGCCCGCCAATCACCCGCAGGATGACAGCGCCATCCTGGAGGCCCGCGCCGTGGAGGCCCGCAAGAGCCGCCCGGAGCGGATTCCCTTCGAGCGTATCGATGTGGACAAGCTGGTGGACCAGATGCGGGATTCCCAGAACGAGCACCGCGATGTGCGGGGTGTGGACAAACCCAACAGTCAGCAGCAAATCGATCTGGACCAGCGCGACCGCGACAATCCCTTTGGTGACTCTGGCAAACAGGAGGACAAGCGCGGTGCCAATCCGTTTGACACGGGTTCCCAAGATGATGGCAGCGGCCTCCAGCCGCTTTCTCCGTTCTAAAGCCAAGGGCCACGGAATCTCAAGCTGATGGCGGACCGGGACACAGAGCTGCGCAGCGCGTGGTGGTCGCGCATGCTGGGGCACATCCTCTGGTTTGTTGTCACTCCGCTCTGCATCACGCTGCGCAAGCGGCTGGTCATTGCGGAAGGGGAGAAGCCGCTGCGCCCCGGGAGCGAACCGGTGATTTTCGCCTTCTGGCACAACCGCAGCTTTGTACCGGCCCACTTCTACAGGTACGTGCTCAAGGGCAGTGCCCCCATGTGCCTGCTCTCCAGCGCCAGCAAGGAGGGCGCCATGATGGAGGCCCTCGTTTCCCACTACGGCATGGGCGTGGTGCGCGGCTCCAGCCGCCGCCGCGGCATTGCCGCCTTCAAGGAGCTGCTGCGCGTGGCGCGCTCCGGCCACTCCATTTGCATCACCACGGACGGCCCCAAGGGCCCCATCTACAAATCCCATGCGGGTGTGGTGAAACTGGCCTCCCTCACGGGGCTGCCCATTGTGCCGGTGTGTGTGGATATGCCGCGCTGCTGGCGGGCTGAGAAGGCATGGGACAAGTTCGCCGTGCCGCTGCCCTTCACGCGTGTGAACGTGCTTTGGGGCAACCGCATCACCGTTCCCAAGGGGGCGGACGACGATGCCTTGGCGGAGTATCTGGAGCGTCTGGATGCAGCCATGTGCTGCGGGCGCCCGGATTTTGCCCCGTTTGATGAAAACTGATATCTTATGACACCGCAAATCATAGACGGAAAAGAGGTGGCCAACCGCGTGCGCGAGGGGCTGAAGGCAGAAATAGCAGAGCTCACCGCCGCCGGGCACACCCCGGGGCTGGCCGTGGTGCTGGTGGGGGAGGACCCCGCCTCCCAGGTCTACGTGGGTTCCAAGGTGAAGGCCTGTGCAGAGCTCGGCCTCTACTCCCAGAAGTGGGCCCTGCCCGCCGAAACCACGCAGGAGGAGCTCGTGGAGCTCATCCACAAGCTCAACGCGGACGACCGCATCCACGGCATCCTGGTGCAAAGCCCGCCCCCGCCGCATATCGATGAGGAGGCGGTCATCCTCAACATCGACCCCCGCAAGGACGTGGACGGCTTCCACCCTGCAAACGTGGCCAAGCTGGTGCTGGAGGACGAGGAGGGGTTTGTGCCGTGCACGCCGCTGGGCTGCATGGAGCTGCTCAAGGCGTACGGCATAGAGACTGCCGGCAAGCACGCTGTGGTGGTGGGCCGGAGCATGATTGTGGGCAAGCCCATGGCCAACCTGCTGGTCGCCAAGAAGGCGAACGCCACCGTCACCATCGCCCATTCCCGCACACAGGATCTGCCCGGCCTCTGCCGCACCGCGGATATCATCGTGGCCGCCGTGGGACGCCCGGAGATGATCAAGGCAGACTTTGTGAAGGAGGGCGCCGTGGTGCTGGATGTGGGTATCAACCGCATCCCGGATGCCACCCGCCCGCGCGGGTACCGCATTGTGGGTGATGTGGACTATGCGGCCGTGAAGGACCGCTGCTCCGCCATCACCCCCGTGCCCGGCGGCGTGGGCCCCATGACCATCGCCATGCTCATGGCCAACACGGTGAAGGCCTGCCGCCAGCTCACTCGCTGAGCCATGCGCGCGCCCGCAGCATCCCATTACAACAACATCCCCACCGGCACCCCCGTGGAGGTGCGGTGAGTTGTTGGAAAAAACACTCGCCAAATGGGCGGCCTTGTGATATGGAGATAATATGCACAAGGCCTTTCTTTTTTTGTTGGCGTGCCTGGTGACGCTGGGAACGGCGTTTGGGCTGGACTACTCCGACAACGAGATGTGGGTGTACCGCGAGAACGGAACACCCACGCCGGACAAGCCGGTGGACGTGTTTTTCCTGAGCCCCACCGTGGGCATGGGGAACGTGGTGAACCTGGATGTGAAGGACCCCGCATCCCGCGCCAACACCCGGCGCGCCGTGGATGCAGAGAAGGGCATCTACGCGGATGCCGCACGCTTCTTCTCCCCCTACTACCGCATGAAATCCATGCCCCACCGCCTGGACCCCAAGGCCCAGGAGGTGACCTACTCCGACGTGAAGGCCGCGTTCCTCCACTACCTGGAGCACGACAACCAGGGGCGCCCGTTCATCATAGCGGGCTTCAGCCAGGGCAGCCAGCAGGCCATGTTCCTCATCCAGGACGTGCTGGCAGACCCCAAGATTGCCGGGCGCATGGTGGCGGCGTACCTCATCGGCCTGAGCGTCACGGAACGGGAGACCGCCGGGCATCCGCAGCTCAAACCCGCGCAGGGGGAGAGCGACACCGGGGTGTTCGTCTCCTGGAACACGGAATCCGCGGACACGAAGGGCTCCATGCTGGTGCCGGCGGACACGCTTTCCCTGTGCATCAACCCGCTGAACTGGAAGACGGACGCCACGCCCGCGCCGCCGGATCTGAACGAGGGCGCGCGCATGGACCTTAGTCCGCGCGGCAAGCTGCAGCCGCACTACTGCGGCGCGGTCATCAACCCCAAGCGCGGCACGGTGAACCCCGTCTTCACCCCGGAGCATCCCGCCCCGCCCCATCTGCACGGCGGCTCCTACCACGGGATGGACCCCTGCTTCTTCTACGAGAACCACCGCCGCAACGTGCAGACCCGCATCCGCGCCTACACCGCCAAGCATTCCAAGCACCGTTGACCTAACGGCCTATCGCATGCGCCACTGGCAGAGCTGGCGCGGGAACAGGCATTCCGCGCAGGGTTGCGCGGCGCAGAAATCCGCCTCTATCTGCAGCAGCGCCTGTTGCGCGTAGCTCAGGGAGAGCAGGGTTGCCAAATCCGCCCTGTCGCCGAACAGCCGCTGTGCCGTGCGCCCTATGCGCGCGGCGGGCGCGCCGCCGGGCAGGGCCAGGTAGGATTGCCAGGCGGCGGGCGAATCATCCTGCGCGTAGACGTGGTTGATGAGGAAGTCTGTGATGCGTTGTTTGCCCACCAGCGCGGATTTGCGCGGCATGGAGGCGGAGGGCAGCGTGCAGTGGGTATCCCAGTAGGGGTGGGAGATGCCGCCCAGCACCCGCGCCAGCAGCTTGGCGCGCGCGGCGTTCAGGTTGGGCTCTATCTGCGCCCAGCGCAGCGCACTTTCCGCCAGTGCGGCCACGCGGCGCTGCGGGTGGTTGAGCGGGCGCACGGGAGAGAGCACCCACGGCAGGTTGTGCGGGTCCGCCAGCTCGAACCGCTCCCGCAGCTCCCACCAGGAATCCCACACGCGGCGGTGGTATGCGCGCGCATCCGCAGAGCAGCGTGCCGGCAGCACGGGCACCAGGAAACCCGCCGTGCCGAACAGGATGGATTCCGCCTGCCTGCCCAGCTGCGCCAGCGGTGCGCGTCGCGCAAGCATCTGCATGGCTGCCTTGTTGGCGGAATAGCCCAGCGTTTCCGCCCAGGCCTCGAACCATGCCTGCCGTGGCCCCAGGTGCTCCGCCTTGGCGCGGAAAAGGTGCCGCTTGTGCTCCAGGCGGTGGGCTGCCGCGGCTTGCAGGAGCCCGGCTATCTCCGCCGCTCCCATCTGGCGCAGCGGTTCCCGGCAGCGCTCGGTTTCGGTGTCGTTTGCCCTGCGCGGCATGCCGGCGGCGCGCTGCCACACATCCTCCGGTATGGTGAGGATGGGCACCTCCCGGTGCAGGGAGTTGCGCGTGTACCAGCCTGTCGGCGGCTCCTTGAACACCACGTGCAGCATCACCTTGTTGAAGGCGGTGTTGGCCCCGTGCCCGTGGCGCTCCCAGTCTTGTGCAGTGGGATCCAGCTCAATGTCGCCGCGCTGGCGCACGCCGCCCAGCTCCATCTCCGCGTTCAGGAAATCCGGCCCGGCGCAGCGGTTCCACTCGCCGAAATCCAGGATGCGCACGGTCCCGTGCCCGCGCGTCTCTCCCTGCATGCCCAGCATGCCGGCGCACCACAGCGCCTGAAGCTCCATTTCCGCAACCTTGGCGGCGGGTTCGCCGTCCTCCCCCGCGGCGGTGGCGGGAAACACGCGGTGCAGCAGGTCGCCATAGGCGGCCGCGGCCCTCTGTCGGTCGGCGGGCATGGCGCGTCACTTCCCGGTTCCGTCCTGCCCGCGCAGCCCCTCCTCCAGGGTTTCGCAAACGTAGCCGAATGTCTCATCGTTCTTGGCGTTCATGGAGCGCAGGGTCTGGTGGGCCTCCAGCACGTGGCGCTTGCGGTCCGTCTCGCTGAGCGGGTTGGAATCCTCTGCCGCTCCATCCGTTTCCTCAAGCTGTTCGCGGCGCACCCGCACATCGCTCTCCCAGAACGGGTGGGGCGGGTCTATCTCCATGAGCATATCCAGCCCCAGCCCCTCCATGGCGGCGCGTGCGCGCTGCGTGGGGGATGCCACCAGGGCCCTGCCGCCCACCGCCTGCAGTTTGCGGGCCAGTGCGGCCAGCGTGCCCATGAAGGTGGAATCCACGCCGGGGCACACCTCCAGGTCCACCACCACGCATGTGCCTCCCTGCGCCATGTACTCTTCCGCCAGGCTTTTGAGCGTGGGGCTGTTCATGAAACTGCCGCGGTTGGCGCAGCGGATCCAGAGGCAGTCGTCGAACTGGTGGTGGGGAAGGGATGTGTCAGACATGGCAATGGGATTGAGAACCATCCTACTCCAACCACCCCCCCAAGGCAAGGAAAAACCGGTCGGTTCACTTCGCGCGGCCGCGCGCACACGCATGAAATTGCGTTCGCGCGCGGATTAGTCTTGACCTTTGCCGTGAAAAGTGGTTCGATAGCCGCCCGTCGTTATCGAATCATGTTGGTCTGCCAGCTTAAATCCAAGATACACCGCGCCATGGTGACCCGTGGCGATTTGGAGTATGAGGGAAGCATCGAGATCCCCCAAGATTTGGTCGAGGCCGCCGGGCTGTGGCCCGGCGAGAAGGTGCTGGTGGCCTCCGTGTCCTCCGGCAACCGCTTCGAGACCTACGTGCTGGTGGGGCCTCCCAAGACCGGCCAGATTATCGTGAACGGCGCCGCCGCCCATCTCGTCAAGGCCGGGGAGCGCGTCATCATCATGAGCTTCGCGCTGGATGACAAGCCCATCACCGCCAAGCGCATCATCTGCAACGAACGCAACGAAATCATCGCCTGAACTTTACAAACCCCCATCCATAAGATACAATCCTGCCATGCTTAACGCCGCCATCTATATCGTCTTCGCCATTCTTCTCATTGTTTGCGCCCTGCTTCTGCTCGTGGTGCTCATGCAGCGTCCCAAGCAGGAAGGCCTGGGTGCCGCTTTCGGCGCGCAGATGACGGACCAGGCTTTCGGCGCGCAGACCACGGATGTGCTCAAGAAAGGCACGGTGCTTTTCGGCACGCTTTTCATGGTGCTCTGCTTTGTGCTGACCCTGCTGATGAACCACCGCTTCCAGGAGCAGAAGTCCCAGCTGGGCACGCAGGCCGTGCCCGCCGCCACCGCCCAGGAGCAGAAGGCGGAGGAACCCAAGAAGGATGAAGCCCCCGCCGCAGAGCAGAAGGCGGAGCAGCCCGCCGCCCCCGCACAGGACAACCTGGAGACGCTGGTGGCCCCCGCTCCCGCGGCTGAAACTCCCGCCCCTGCGGCCGAGCAGAAGCCTGAGCAGCCCGCCCCCGCGGTTGACACGCCTGCCCCCGCAGAACACCCCGACGCCCCGGCGGAAGCCCCCGCCCCCGCGGAGGCCTGATGCTCCCGCATCCTCCAACCCAACCCCGCCATGAAGTTTGACAGCCTCACGCAACTGACCGCAGAGGCCGCCAAGGCGCCGGTGCAGGGCACCGTGTTCGCCCAGGTGGCCCAGAACAACACCCGAACCACCAAGCAGGGCAAGCCCTATCTGGAAATCGTGCTCGCGGATGCGGACGGCAGCATGTCCATCAAGGTGTGGGACAACGCGCCGTGGCACGGCGCCTTTGCCCCGCTGCAGCCCAACACCGCCGTGGCCGTCACCGGCAACTGGCAGGTGAACCAGTACGGCATGGATGCCGCAGACCTGGACGTGCGCCCGCTCACCCCCGCAGAGGAGGAGGGCATGCTTTCCGGCAGCCCGGAGCTGCAGGAGCGCCAGGAGAGGGACTGGGAGCAGATTACCGAGATGGCGGAGGGCATACGCGACCCCCGCCTGAACACCCTTTGCCGCGCCCTGCTGGAAACCTTTGAACCGCGTTTCCGCCGCTCCGGCGCGGCACGCGGTTTCCACCACGCCCGCCGCGGCGGCCTGGTGGAGCACACCGCAGGCGTGATGCGCAACGCGGACGCCCTGTGCGGCGCGTACCCGCAGCTGAACCGCGACCTGCTGCTGGCGGGCGCCCTTTTCCACGACTGCGGCAAGATGTGGGAGAACTGCTTCGAGGAGCACAGCTTTGTGATGCCCTATTCGGAGACGGGCGAGATGCTCGGCCACATCACCCTGGGTATCGAGGTCATCAACAAGCTCTGGACGCGCATCTACACCGATGAGCGCAAGGAGCAGTGGAAGGATTTGTGCCCCTCTTCCGAACAGGTGCGCCTGCACCTGCTGCACCTGGTGGCTTCCCACCATGGCGTGCTGGAGTACGGCTCCCCCGTGATGCCCAAGACCCCGGAGGCCCTCATCCTGCACCACGCGGACGACATGGATGCCAAGATGGAGATGTTCGCGCAGGTGTACGCCACGCAGCCGGAGCTCGGCAAGAACATCTTGCAGAAAAAGCCGCCGCTGCCCACCAATGTGGTGCTGCCCCTGCCGCCTCTTGAATCCGTATGATAGAGGCCGCGTTCACCATCCTCTCCGTGTGCGCGCTGCTGGTGCTTTCCCAGCTGAGCCCGGGGCCGGACCTGTTCCTGGTGGTGTACACGGCCATGGCGCGCAGCTTCCGCTCCGCGTGCATGGTGGTCACCGGCATCACCGCCGGATTTGCCATCCAGACCGCGCTGGTGTGCACCGTGGGCACGCAAATCATGGACCAGCCGTGGAGCAAATGGCTGCTGGTGGCCGCCGCGCTCTGGCTCCTCTACCTCGCCTGGAAAATCTTCCCCCGCAAGTTCGGCACCGTGGAGATTGACGCCTCCCCGCAGGTCAAGCCCGGCGCGGGCGCCCTCTTCCTGCAGGGCTTCCTCTGCAACGTCCTCAACGTGAAATGCCTGCTCTTCATCAGCGGGCTCAGCCTCGGCCCCATCGGCCGCTACGGGGATGCTTTCCCCTGGTTCACCCCCGCGCTCGCCGTCGGCCTCATCCTCGCCAGCCAGTTCGGCTGGATGCTCTGGAGCTGGCTCCTCCAGCGCCAGCCCGTCCGCCAATTCTACCTCCGCCACGCCCCCGCCATCGACGCCACCTTCGCCGTCCTCCTCGCCATTTTCGCCATCCTCATCCTCGTGGAGTGAGGGTTGGGAGGTAACGAGCCTATGAGAGGAGCGACCCTTGGCGTGAGTCCACCCCGCCATTCGGCGGGGTTTCGCGGTGGGTATGCGTGGGTGGAACCCGTGGGCATTCCCGCGTGCGCAATATTCCACGGAACGCCGTCGAATGGCGCTGTGGATTCACGGTCCGCCCGCCTGGGAAAAAACGCGCGGCATTGCCGCGCCGAATTTCAAAAATCGTCAATCGTCAATCGTAAATTGTAAATACAAGAGGATTGTTGCTTGCCTTTTGCTTCGGGAAGCCGTATAATCGCCCCCGCAAAGACGTATTGCACTATGAACGACATTATCACGACCGCATGCAAGTTCGTCACGTCCTCGATTGGCCGCAAGATTATCGTGGCCCTGACGGGTGCGTGTCTCCTCCTGTTCCTGGTGGGACACCTGGCCGGCAACATGACCATCTACGGTGGTTGCCCGGCGCAGGGCGAGCCCTCCTGGATTGATTCCTACGCCACCGGGCTGCACGCCATGCCCGCCTGGCTGCTGATGTCCATCCGCTTGGGGCTTCTGCTCATCCTGCTTGTCCACGTGTGCTTCACGCTGGTTCTGAAGTGGGAGAACTACCACGCCCGCACGCACTACCAGAAGGAGGGCACGATGAAGGCCACGCTTTCCAGCCGCACGATGGTGCTCACGGGCATCATGATCTTCTGCTTCCTAGGCTGGCACCTGTGGCAGCTCACCATCAACGGAGACCCGCACGACTGCTACAACCACGTGATTGCGGCGTTCCGCAACGGGTGGTGCTCCCTGTTCTACATTGTGGCGCTGTGCTGCCTGTTCATGCATGTTCGCCACGGTGTGCAATCCGTCTTCCAGACCTTCGGCCTGAACACCCGCAAGGTGCGCCCGCTCTACAACATCGTCGCCGTGCTCTTCGGCGTGGTGATTTGCGGCGCCTTCATCTCCATCCCGGTGGCCGTGCTTACCGGAATCCTGCACTAAACCTCAACCCACAAGCCGATTATGAACGACATCCAGTTTCCCGTAAGCGACTACATGCCCTCCTCCTGCATCCCGGAGGGCCCCATTGAACAGAAGTGGACCAAGTACAAGCGCGAGGCCAAGCTCATCAACCCCAACAACCGCCGCAAGTACACGGTGCTGATTGTGGGCACGGGCCTGGCGGGCGGTTCCGCCGCCGCCACCCTGGCAGAGCTCGGCTACAACGTGAAGTGCTTCTGCTACCAGGACAGCCCCCGCCGCGCGCATTCCATCGCCGCGCAGGGCGGCATCAACGCCGCGCACAACTACCAGAACGACGGCGACTCCGTGTACCGCCTGTTCTACGACACCGTGAAGGGCGGCGATTTCCGCGCCCGCGAGGCGAACGTGTACCGCCTGGCGGAGGTTTCCGCCAACATCATCAACCAGTGCGTGGCGCAGGGCGTGCCCTTCGGCCGCGAGTACGGCGGCCTGCTGGACAACCGCTCCTTCGGCGGCGCCCAGCTCAAGCGCACGTTCTACAGCCGCGGCCAGACCGGCCAGCAGCTTCTCCTGGGCGCCTACCAGGCCATGGAGAAGGAAATCGGCAAGGGCCACATTGAGATGCACCCCCGTACCGAGATGATGGACCTCGTCGTTGTAGACGGCCACGCCAAGGGCATTGTGGTGCGCGACCTGGTGACGGGAGAGATCAAGAGCTACGCCGGCGACACCGTTCTGCTGGCCACCGGCGGCTACGGCCGCGTGTTCTACCTCTCCACCAACGCCATGGGCTGCAACGTGGGCGCCGCATGCGCCTGCTGGAAGAAGGGCGCGTACTTCGCCAACCCCTGCTTCACGCAGATCCACCCCACCTGCATTCCCGTGAAGGGCGACTACCAGAGCAAGCTCACCCTCATGTCCGAATCCCTCCGCAACGACGGCCGCATCTGGGTGCCCAAGAGCCGCGAGGTGGCCGAGAAGATCCGCAAGGGCCAGATGAAGCCCAGCGATGTGGCCGAGGGCGACCGCGACTACTACCTGGAGCGCAAGTACCCCTCCTTCGGCAACCTGGCCCCGCGCGACATCTCCTCCCGCGCCGCCAAGGAAGCGTGCGACGACGAGCGCGGCGTGGCCGTGACCGGCCGCGGCGTGTTCCTGGACTTCAAGGACGCCATCGCCCGCATGGGCAAGGAGTGGATCGACGGCCAGTACGGCAACCTCTTCGACATGTACGAGGAAATCACCGACGTGGACCCGCACGAGCAGCCCATGATGATCTACCCCGCCTCCCACTACACCATGGGCGGCCTCTGGGTGGACTACAACCTGCAGTCCTCCATCCCCGGCCTGCACGTCCTCGGCGAGGCCAACTTCTCCGACCACGGCGCCAACCGCCTGGGCGCATCCGCGCTCATGCAGGGTCTCTCGGACGGCTACTTCGTCATCTCCTCCACCCTTCCCACGTACCTCACCACCATCAAGCCCGGCTCCGTCACCACGGCGGCCCCCGAGTTCAAGGAGGCAGAGGACGCCGTGAAGGCACGCATCCAAAAGATGATGGACGTGAAGGGCACCAAGACCCCGGACGAAATCCACCGCGAGCTCGGCAAGCTCATCTGGGAAGACGTCGGCATGGGCCGCACCAAGGAATCCCTGATGGACGCCATTGAAAAGATTCCCGCCATCCGCGAGGAGTTCTGGAACAACGTCAAGATTGTGGGTTCCACGGAAGGCGTCAACGCCGAGCTTGAGAAAGCCTGGCGCGTGGCCGCGTTCTTGGATTTCGCGCAGGTGCTGTGCTACGACGCCCTGGCCCGCGAGGAATCCTGCGGCGCGCACTTCCGTTTGGAGCACCAGCTGGACGACGGCGAGGCCAAGCGCGACGACGAGCACTTCGCCTACGTGGCCTGCTGGGAGTACAAGGGCGCGGACCAGCTGCCCGTGCTCCACAAGGAGCCGCTCACCTTCGAGAACGTCCACCTGGCCATCCGCTCCTACAAGTAATCCCGAGTTTCAACATCAACCCCAAGCATTTTTACGATTATGGCTAATCTGAATCTCACGCTCAAGGTCTGGAGGCAGGAAAACGCTCAGGCACAGGGCAGAATCGAAACCTACAAGGCTACCGGCATCCCCGAGGAGGCTTCCTTCCTCGAAATGCTCGATATCGTCAACGAGGGCCTCGTCCACGAGGGCAAGGAACCCATCCATTTCGACCACGACTGCCGAGAGGGTATCTGCGGCATGTGCTCGCTCACCATCAACGGTGTGCCCCACGGCGGCAAGCACGTCACTACCTGCCAGCTCCACATGCGCCAGTTCAAGGATGGCGACACCATCTGGATCGAGCCGTTCCGCGCCAAGGCGTTCCCGCTGCTGCGCGACCTGATGGTGGACCGCTCCGCGCTGGACAAGATCATCGCCGCAGGCGGCTTTGTGGACATCCGCACCGGCTCCGCGCCCAACGCCAACAACGTGCCCGTGCGCAAGAAGACCGCGGACGCCGCGTTCGACGCCGCCGCCTGCATCGGCTGCGGTGCCTGCGTGGCCAGCTGCAAGAACAGCTCCGCCATGCTCTTCACCTCCGCCAAGGCCGCGCACCTCAACCTGCTGCCCCAGGGCCAGCCGGAGAAGAACAAGCGCGTGCTCGCCATGGTCCGCCAGATGGACGCCATGGGCTTCGGCAACTGCACCAACCAGTACGAGTGCGAGGCCGCCTGCCCCAAGGGCATCACCGTGGACAACATCGCCAAGCTCAACCGCGACTACATGATTGCCTGCGCCTCCGAGGCCGTGGGCGTGTTCTCCTGATTGGGCCCCACGCGAAGATAAAACACTACCGGAGGCCGGGTTGCATCCATACAGCCCGGCCTCCCTTGACAAAATAAAATTGTCAATTGTAAATCGTAAATTGTAAATTCCCCCGATGTTTTTCTACATCGTCACTCCCTCCTACAACGCGCTTCCCTGGCTGCGCCGCTGCATCCGCTCCGTGGCAGACCAGGTGTGCGACGGCGTGGAGGTGCACCACCATGTGCAGGACGGCGCCTCCACAGACGGCACGCCCGCCTGGCTGGAGCAGTGGCAAAGCGAGCACCGGGACACCCCCGGCTACACCTTCACCTACGAGAGCGCGCCGGACAAGGGCATGTACGACGCCATCAACACCGCCTGGGCCAAGATGCCCGCGGAGGCCGCCGCGACCGCCCACATCAACTGCGACGAGCAGTACCTGCCGGATGCCCTCCTGGGCGTTTCCATGGCCCTGGCCGCGCATCCCAAGGCGGATATCGTGCTGGGAACCTACATCATCATCGACAAGGACCAGCGCTACATCTGCCACCGCCGGCCCATCAAGCCGCACCGCTGGACCAGCGCCACCGTGTGCGAGATCATCACCTGCTCCTGCTTCCACCGTGCGGAACCCTTCCGCCGCCACGGCATCCGCTTCAACACCAAGTACCGCTCCCTGGCGGACGTGGTGTTCTTCCGCGATATCGTGAACCACGGCGTGCCCTGCGCCGTCTGCCCGGAGCTCTACACCACCTCCTTCACCGTTACGGGGGACAACCTGGCCTGGAGCGAGACCTCGCAGCGCGAGTGGGAGGAGGAGCAGAAACTGCTGCCCTGGTACGTTTCACGCCGCCACGGTTTCGCCTTCCGCTGGTGCAACCTGAAGCGCCGCCTCACGGACCGCCGCTGCTCCCAGCCTACCGCCTACTCCATCTACCTGGCGGAAGATTCCGCCCGCACGGAGTTCCCCATCCACCACCCCACGGCCCACTGGGGCTGCAGAACCGTTTCCGAGGATTGAGAGAACAGGAGGAACAGTTCGATTTGCGCGCCAACTCCATGGATTGGTTGCGGCTGTTTGCCGCTTTTTGCGTGATGCTCGTTCACTCTCTGATGTGGCTGCGGCCAGAAGGTGCATCTTTCATGCACCTATTCACCATCTTTCCCGGGCTGCTCATCCTTTTTGTCATAAGCGGTTTTTTGGTCTCCGCCTCCATTGAACGCGGCGGCGGTAATTGGTGCGAGTTTTGGAGGCGCAGGTTCGCACGCATCTATCCGGGGCTTTGGGTTTGCTTCGCCTTTTCTGCAATCGTTGTCGCCATCCTCACCCACTTGTACGGCATTCCCGTTTCTGTGTCGTCATGGTGCAAGTGGATTGCCGCGCAGCTTACCTTCTTTCAGTTCTACACCCCTGCCGATTTGAAAGCGTACGGTGTCGGCAATCCCAACGGCGTGCTGTGGATGATTCCCCTGCAGCTCTGCATGTACGCCATCATGCTGCTCACATACAAGCGCCTGAGCCGCTGGAGCATGCCCGCATGGCTGCTTCTGTTGGCGGCGCTGGTGGGTGTGAATGTTCTCTCAGGTTTGCTTTTCTCACGTCTGCACGGGATGGCCGCCAAGCTTCTTTACGTGTGCTTCGTCCCGTACATGTACGTCTTCTACATCGGCATGTTCGCGTATGTGTTCCGGCATCGGGTGATTCCCGTGCTGAGCAAATACTGCTGGCTTTTGCTTGCCGTGTACATCGTGTGGGTGAAGGGCAACGCCCTGTGGTGGCATATCCCCGTTCCCGGGCTGTACAGGGAGATTGTCATGGGCGTGCTCATCTGCCTTGTCACCCTGGGCGCAGCCTACCGACTCGGCAGGCACACGCTGCGCCACGACTACTCCTACCCGGCCTTCCTCTACCACGAGATTTTCATCAACATCTTTGTGGTGGTGGGATTCACGCGGAGCTGGTGGGCGGTGGCTGCCGTGTTCCTGTGCACGGTCGTGTGTTCCGTCCTTTCCTGCCACTTGGTTGAGGAGCCCGCTGCCAAATGGCTGCGCCCCGCCGAGAAAAAATGATTCGACCGCTCACGCCTTGCCGGCTTCTGCCGCATAGATGCGGTTGATGACCTCCATCTTGGCGTCCCAGGTGAAATCCCGGCAGCGTTCCAGCGCGCCCTCGGAGAGCCGGCGGCGTTCATCTTCATGCAAGGCCAGCCAGTCCAGGTGGCGCGCGTAGTCCCCTATCACCTGGGAGCGGGAGTTGATGGGTATCTTGATGCCGCAGGTCTCGTTAATGACTGTGGCGAATCCGCAGTGGTCCGGGGCAATGATGGGCAGGCCGTAGCGGAAGGCCTCGAACACCACGGTGGAGGTGTCCTCTCGCACGCTCGTGATGCAGAACACGTGGCTGGTGGACATGATGCGGAAGGCCTCCTCGCGCGGCACGAAGCCGTGGAAGGTCACCACTCCGTCCAGCCCCAGCTTGTGGGAAAGCTTTTTCCAGGCCTCCATGCGCGGGCCCTTGCTGAGCACGTGCAGCTCCATTTTCTCCTTGCAGAGCGGCAGGGCGCGCAGCAGCAGGTCCAGCGCCTTGCGCGGGATGTGCTCGCCCGCCCAGCAGATGCGCAGCGGCGTGCCCGGCTCGTGCACGGACGGGGTGAAGCCCTCCGTGCCCTCGTACTTCTCCAGGCCCACCTCGTTCATCAGGACGGCGTCACACCTCCAGAAGCGCTTGATTTCATCCACGGCCTGTGTGGTGCTGGTGAGGATGGTTGCGGAGTGGCGCGCGGCGGCGCGGGCCTCCCGTCCCCAGCGCTTCTGGAAGCCGTTCACGATGTTGCGCACGGCAAAGTGGATGGCGCCGCCTATTCCCAGGCTGCGCAGCAGGCACCACGGCGTGTCCGTGAACCCGCCCAGCGGACCCCACACAAAAGGCTTGCCCAGCTTCCACAGGTAGCCCGGGCAGCGGAACCCGGAGATGGTCACCTGGTGCACGACGTCGAAGTTCTCCCTCTTGTCCAGCTCCCTTGCCAGCTTGTACGCCCGCTTGTGCCAGGCGCGGTAGAACCAGTAGTAGCTGGGCGGCCAGATTTTGCGCAGCAGGTTGTGGTGCGTGCGCGGCACATAGTGGAAGGTGATGTGCTCCACCGCCTCCGGGTGCTCCGCGGCGAACCTGGTGAGCGTTTCCTTGAACTCGCCCTCCTCCACAATGGCGTGCACCTCATGGAACCGCGCAATGTTGCTCACGAAATTCCACCCCATCCCGGGTTCCGAGCCGTACCCGGGATCACAGGCGTACGAGCCAACCAGTACCTTGAGGCGTTTCCCTTCCATGCCTGCCCCACACTACCATGCTGCGCGCTCCGTGTCAAGCGTCATTCCCCGTACAGCAGCCACGCAATGAGCTTTACCCGCCGTGTCAACAAGTATGCCAAATACAGCAAGCACGTGACAAGCAGGCCTATGAGCAGGACAACGGCTGTGTTCCCGCAGTGGAAGGGGAAGAACATGCACATGCCTTTGTAGAACAATGCCTGCAGCACGTAGATGGCCATGGTGCAGAGGCCCAGTTTGCAGAGCATCCGGGATTGTGCCGCTCTGCACAAATGCACCACATACAGGAAGCAAGCGGAGCCGATGACCGCGCACATCAGCCTGGTGCCCCACGCGTATATGCCGGCGGCATCCAGGCCCAAAGGCGTCAGGTACATGTACCACTCCTTCTGGAAACAGAGGTAGGCCGCCGCATACAGGGGAATGAAGACAAGCCATTTGGCGTTTATGGAGCCGGACCGGAAATCCAGTTTGCGCATGCCGGCGCCGATTAGGTAGCAGGGCCACATGGTGGTGAAATAGCTGGCATACGGCAGGATGCCATCTGCAAATATGCCCACAGCAAGCGGGGCAATCAGCCAAATGACGCGCCACACCACATTCCCCACGCTCATCAAAACGCAGCCGAAGAGGGTGCACTCCAGCAGCACCACAAGGAACCAGAGCGCTCCGTCGCCCGAGGCGACGGCTCTCGAAAGCGGCAGGTTGAGCATCCAGATGGAAATGGCGGTGCGCAGGATGTACAGGAACACCACCGGAGGCAGCAGGCGCCTGGCCTGGCGCATAAGCGCGCCCCACCCGCGCCTCTCTATGCCTATGATGCCGAAAAAGCCGCTTACCATGATAAACAGCGGCATGTGGAACATGTAAATCCCCTTGAACACTGGATTGCTCCAAAAGTCTCCACCCTCCAAGAACTGGATGGCGTGTCCCGCAACAACCAGGATAATCAGCAGTGCCTTCACGGCATCCCAATATGGTTCGCGTTCCTTCATGCCTGGTTTGTTTGAGATGGGGCGAAGTATACAGTATTCCTAATACTGTAT
>JAUNHW010000011.1 GCA_030523775.1 Akkermansia sp. | reverse complement strand
CCTTCGATTTCGTTAATCTCTTTCGTCTTCATGGCTTCCGTATTCGGTATGGGTAGTCAAGCAATTTTTTCAAAAATTTTCAATGGCGCGGCAGTAGGGCGCAGCAGCAATCCGCCCGCGGCATGATGATGCAGGAAGAAGTTTTTTTGCGGCACATGCAAGACTCGATAACATTTGACTTCATGCGGGTTTGAATGCATCTCATACCCATACCGAATGGGCATAATCAAGCCCGTGGAGAGTTCGGTGGAACAAATTGGGGAAAGGGGTGCAACTCGCGCTCAGGAGGAAGCGTATCGTGTTCCCACGGCAAAGCTCTCCGCAGACCGCCATGGCATGCGCTATTATATCAAGCGTTTGCAAAGAATGCAGATTCTCTCCCGCTTTGTCCTGAGGAATCACGTTTTTTCAATTAAAACCTCACACAAGTGCATTGCTTTCACCTTTGACGATGGGCCGTCTGAACAAATCACCCGCGATTTGGTGGATTTGTTTGAAGAGAACGAAGGGAAGGCCACCTTTTTCTTTCAGGGGGATAAGGCCGAGCAATATGGCGATTGTGTGCGCTATGCCGCCGAACATCATTTCACCGTTGCAAATCATAGCTACAATCACCCAAGATATGTTGATATTCCCTGCGCCGAGGTTATGCAGCAAATTGAGCGAACCAACAAGATCCTCAAGGATATCACCGGTGCCAGGCCCACCATGCTTCGTCCACCCCAGCATGCGGTTTCCCAGTGGCAAGCACTGATGATCCGCATAAGGTGCAACCAACTCATCATCGGCTGCAATATTGCACCCACGGATTGGGCCCTTTCTTCACCGGATGATTTGGCGGAATTCCTTATCCACGCAGCCCAACCAGGTGCAATCGTATGCATCCACGATGGCTACCCGAATACCCTCAATGCCTTGAGAAAGGCTCTCCCTGCGCTCCACAGCGAGGGCTTCGAGCTGCTGTCCATGGATGAAATGCTTGAAGTCGGCTCTGTCTCCCCTTATCGCAATATTAACATTAACCACCTACATTCCTAACGCATTATGACCATACAAGAATTCATCTCCGCCCTGTCTAATGAATTGGATATCGATTCCGAGCTGACCCCCGCCACGCAGTTCAGGGAATTGCCCGAGTGGTCGTCGTTATCGGTGATGGAATTGATTGTCCTAGCCGACCATGAATTCAGCAAGACTATCAAGCCAACCGACATTTTGCGCTGTGATACTGTTGAGGACCTGTATCATTTGTTGTCGGCCTGAACCGTTTTGAGCTATGGCTATCATCAAGCACAGCGGCGTGGGCATCTCGGCCATAGCCGCCGCGGTGCCGTCCGGGCGTGTGGACAACTACCGCTACCAGACGGATTTGTTCGGGGAAGAGAATGTCAAGGGGCTGGTAGACAAGATTGGAATCAAGGAACGGCGGTTCGCGCCGCCCACGGTATGTGCATCCGACCTATGCCAAAGGGCGGCGGAGCAGTTGATGCGTGACAATCATGTTTCACCAGAGGATGTCAATCTCCTCATCTTTGTCACGGTTTCTCCGGATTACAAATTTCCGCCCACGGCAACGCTATTGCAGGACCGCCTGGGACTGGGAAAAGACACCGTGGCCTTTGACATCACGATGGGGTGCTCCGCCGTGTTGTACGGGTTGAACGTTGCCTATTCCATGCTGAAAGCGGAGGGTATGAAGAAATGCCTGCTGCTGATAGGCGACACGAATTCCCGGCTGTATTCCCCCGAGGACAGGACGGCGGCCTACATATTCGGAGATGCGGGGACGGCCATGCTGCTGGAAAGGGATCCCAAGTTCGGCGACAGTTGTTTTTCCATCAACACGGATGGCGCGTCATGCGATATGATTATGGTTCCTGCCGGTGGCAGCAGAATGCCATCCACGGAAGAAACGCTCAAGAATCGCAAAGTGGACGACTATGGAAACATGCGCTCCCAGGAGCAGGCGTGGATGCGTGGCGGGGACGTGCTGCAGCTGGTAATTGCCAATGTTCCGAGGGATATCAACGCCCTACTGGCTGCGGCAGGGCTTGAGCGGGAGGACATAGACCACGTGGTGTTGCACCAAGCCAACGGCTACATGAACAACTACCTTGCCAAGAAGCTGAAGTTCCCGCCGGAGAAGGTGCCCACCTCCTTTGAGCTGTTCGGAAACACCGGCGGCGCTTCCGTGCCGCTCACCATGGTGACGGATATGGGAGAAGCGTTGGCAGGCGGGAGAAAGACCATCCTGCTGAGCGCATTCGGCATAGGAATGACCTGGGGAGGGGCCATCATCCACACAGACCATTGCGCCGTTTCGGAATTGGCGGAGCTCTAGGCCTCATATCACAGCTCAAGCACAATCGCAAGACAGTGGACATCAAGACAATCAACAGGACGTTGGGCCTAGAAGGCGACGACGGGGTTTTGCAGGGCCTGCGGGACCCCCATGGAATGGCATCCACGGGATTCCGCACGTTGCAGGAATTCACAAGATTGCTGGGGATTCCCGTCCATCAGCTGCTGGTGTGCAGCGATGGCACAATCACGGGCCACTTGTTTTCTTTCCCCATGAAGTTTCGTTTCCGTGGCGATGTGGTGGAAGGAGTTTCCGGCATGGATTTGTTCGTGTGCGAGGAATACCGGAAATACGGACACGGGATGGTTTTGCTGGATGATTTTTTCAATGCACTGCGGAAGCGGGTGTTTGAGGCCTATGGGATTTCAAAGATGGCCGATCCCTTGTACAAGTTTTGCGGAGCCACGACAGTTCCCGTTCCGGAATTGAGCATGCCTGTGAGGAGCCGGATAAAGCTGATGCTGGCGGCTGGCGGACGTTTCCGCCTGTTATCCCCTATGGTGGATGTGTTCTTGTGGTGTTACCGCATGTATCTCCAGACCAAGGTTGCGCCCATAGGCAAGTACAGCTGGCGGGAATTGAAAGAGATACCGGCAGAGGTGGACAAGATAGTTTTCGCGGACAAGCATCCGTACGCTGAATGGCATGATGTCCAATATTTGCAGGCGTTGAAGGACTGCGCTGCTGCATCAAACCGGCGTTTCGTGGGGGCATACCGCGGAGATGAACTGGTGGGCTTTTACCTCACGGAGGTGAAGAAACGCAAAATTACCGTGAACGGCAAGCCTGTCACCAACAAGGTGGGCCGCGTTTTGGAATGGGGAACCAGGGATGATAAGGGCTTGCCGGAGAAATTGTTGATCCTGCACGCGCTCCTGCAGTTCAAGGGCGGGGTGGATTCCGCCTGTGTCCACGTCGTGGAGCCGGAGGTGGTGGGCTTTTTGCAAAACACCTGCAAATTGAAAATCAAGGCGCACTTCAACTGGGGCATCAAGATTGGCGATGAGTCCCCGTGCGCGGAAATGCCCGGCATCAAGGACATCTCCAATTGGCGCGTGCGCACCTCCATGGGTGACGTGGGGCTGTACTGACCGTAAATTTTCACATTCCTCTAAAACGTATGACCACTTGCAACCCGTTTACTCTTGACGGCAAGAAGATTCTCGTTACCGGCGCTTCTTCAGGAATCGGCCGGGCGATAGCGATAGCGTGTTCTCAGATGGGCGCAGATGTCTATCTGACCGGACGCAACACGGGCAATTTGGAGCAGACACTGCAGGCCATGAAGGAAGGTGGGCACCAAGTGTTCACTGCGGATTTGGGAAACGAAAGCGATATTGAATCCCTGGCCGTCCAGCTAGCCCCCTTGGATGGGATCGTCCACTGCGCCGGGGTGAGCTTCCGCATGCCTAGCAAGAGAATCCGTAAAGAGGATATAGACAAGATTTTCCAGCCCAATTTGTACTCGGTGCTGGAATTGCAGGCCGCGCTGTTGCAAAGGCACAAGGTGAATAAGCAGGCATCGATAGTGATGCTTGCATCGCGGGCGGCTACGTGTCCCAGCGTAGGCAATTCCGTATACAGCGCAAGCAAAGGCGCGCTCATCTCCTATGCCAAGTGCCTGGCGTTGGAACTTGCCCCCAGGCAAATCCGTGTGAACTGCATCTGCCCGGGAATGGTGTGGACCCGCCTGATAACGGGAGAAACCCTTACACAGGAGCTTTTGGAAGAGGCGCAAGCGAAATATCCACTCAAACGGTACGGCTCGCCGCAAGACATTGCCTATTTGGCAGTGTACCTGCTTTCAGATGCCTCCGCGTGGATGACAGGTTCCAGCATCGATATTTCGGGTGGGGGGGAAGGTGTCCTGGCCTGACGGGGCGGGAAACGTTCCCACATTCGCCCCAAGGGAGCTTGCGGGTTTTGGATGGATAAAAAGTGCACCCCGACCAACGGCGGTGGTTCTCGCACACCCGCATGCGCGCCAAGCTTGCTTGCAAAAGGGAGGTTGGCGGGGTATGATGCAAGGGTGATGGACATGAAGAAAGCGATTTTCCTTGCCGCAATGATGAGCCTGCCCGTGTTCGGCGGGCAGCCTGCCGCCGTTGCCGCGGCTCCCATACCCGCGCCGCGGGTTCCAACGGCAGCCTCCCCCTGGGAGGTGGAGCTGGGAGCCTCCTACAACTGGGGCGTGCCCGACATCTATAGGGATTGGAGCCCGTGCAAGGAGGTGAAGAGCATCGGCGGGGACATCACCGCCGTGTACCGCGTGAGCGAGCACAGCGCGCTCACCCTGCGCTTCGGCTATTCCTGGGGCGGTGCAAAATGGGCCAACGATGTGGAGATCCCCGCAGATGAATGGGAGAAATACTCCGGTGGTGCCCAGTCCAACATGAAAATCATCGTTCAGAAAAATCCCAAGATTATCGCCGCAATCATACGCATAATCGAAAGAATAAAGAAACCGCACTCTCCCAGCCCCAGCACACCTCCCGCAAGCAACGAAATCCAGCCCGGGCCCATCGTCGTCGATGACGCGGGCATGCCGCAGCGGCTGGACTTCTGGACCAAGACGCGCATCCACACCTTCAACTTCATGCCGGGCTACCGCTACACCTGCGGGCTCACCAGGGACCTTTCCCTGTACGCCGGGGTGAACGCCGGCATTGCCAACGCCAGCAACAAGCTCGGCTTGTACGTGGAGGACACGCGGTTGCTCGGTGTGCATGATTCCGCCTGGGGGTTTGCCTATTCCGCGGAGCTGGGGCTCAGCTATGCCGTCACCCCCACCATGAACGTGTTTGCCGCCTACCAGTTCAGCGGCAACACCGCCAAATGCAAACTGCGCAGCGAATACGGAGACGTGACCGCCAAGCGCCAGCACTACCACGGCATACGCACAGGCGTGGGCTTCAGGTTCTAAGCCGGTGCTTCCCGCACGCCACGCGTGCACACAAACAAATTCCTAATCCTCAATTTTCCCACCACGCCCAACTATTAGAAACCACGCGCATAAAACACTTGCCCCCTGCCCTGCCCTGTGGTATAAGCAGTGCGGCTGCCGTGCACGTGACGCGTGGTCATACAAGCCCGGACTGTTATCATTAGTTAAGGGGCCAACGGTACGGGGGGATATGTTCCGTCCGTGAGACGGACTCAACCGAGAATCCCCGTCCTCGCACCCACCTGTCATTCAGGGAACGCGGCTCTCATACCACTGACGGCACCGGCGGCCAATCCCTTCAGCATACGCCCGATGTTCCACGTGGAACACCGGGCGTGATTGATTAATAATCGGTGAGGCGACCGTTTCTCTGCTGCAGGCCGCGCTTCATGTTGGCGAACATGAGTTTTCCCTGGCGACTGTTGCGACCCTCCGGGGTGAAGATGGAGACGTAGTGCTCCACGTTCTCATCGCTCTGCACGCACTCCCAGTGTTCCATGGGGTACCGGTGGTTTTCCGTGTACACATGCGTGAGGCGCTGCCGCATTTCCGGTGAATCATGCCATTCTTCAATCAGGATATCCCGCTTGTTCATGACATTGAGACGGCCGCTGCCGCCCCAGGGATCCATCAGGATAGCATCCGGCCATTGCCCGGAGGCTGCGCGGATGTAGATACAGTTGTGATCTGCGGAGGATTCATCGTCCCGCCTGCAGAAGCCGATGTAGAAGTAGTCCAGGTGGCGGCGGCGCAGCTCGCGGAACATATCCGCCTGGTAGTGCCAGCAGAGCCCGCGCTCGCGGATGTGCTTCGGGTTGTTGACATTCCTGTTGTTCTGCCAGCCGAGGCCGATGGGGTCGTTATAGCGGGAGATGGAGATGGCGGCCTTGAAACCGTGCTCCACCAGCCAGGCGGCCTCTTCCTGTGCTGCGGGGAGGCTGCGCTGTGCGGGCGGCAGGAGCTCGATGAGCTGCTTGTAGGTGTCTTTCCTCTGCTGCTGCACCTGGGGTTCATCATAGTAGCTCCAGGAGGGTGCCTTGACCATGCATGAGGTCAAGAGAGCGGACAGGGCGAAAAGGAGTGGTAATATGTATTTCATGGTCAATAATTGGTTGGGCTGCCGGGGTGTTCCTTCTTCCCGCGCTCGATGTTTTCCAACATGCGCTTGTACTGGCGGGAATTCTGGGCCGCCTTCTCCCAGAACATGGCGTACCCGTTGTTGTCGGTGTGTATCACGCTCCAGTGTTCGATGGGATAGGTGTGCCCTTCCGGGTAAATCTTCTGGCGGGTGGAACAGATATCCGGCAAATCCTGCCAGCGGTCCTGGTCTTCTTCTGATGCCCTGCTGACCTTCAGGCGGCCGTTCCACATCCAGGCATCGAGAATCCAGCCATCGGGCCACTTTCCGTTGATGGCGCAAACGTACACGCAGTTGTGCTCGGAGGGCTCCGCCAAATCGCGCACGCAGCAACCGATCCTGAAGTATTTCAAGGGGCGGCGGCGCAGCTCGCGGAACATATCATGCTGGTATTGCCAGCAGAGTCCGCGGTCCTGCATACGGGCGTTGATAAGCGCATTGCCGGCCCAACCGGGGAAATTGGAATCATTGACGCGGGAGATACCGGCCGCGGCCTTGTAGGCGGTGTCGGACAACCAACGGGCCTCCTCCCTGGCATCGGGAAGCGTGCGCTGGCTTTCCGGGAGCAATGCCAGCAGGTTGGTCTGCAGAGTGCTGCGCCGCTCTGTCACCAGCTTGGTGTACGGATAGCTCACCGGCGGCGGGTAGCAACCCGTCAACAGTGCGGCGGCAGCCATCACCCATGCCAAGCGTCTTTTCATTTGCGCGCACATGCTACCACACATGCCCTGCCTTATCAAGATTTTCCCCCGCGAATGCGCAAAAGCAAAAGCTCCGGGCGGCAGCAGAAGCGGATGGGCAGCACGCTGCTGCCCAGGCCGCGCGACACGTATTCCAGCTGATGCCCGGAAAGCACGTGTGCACCGGATGAACGCGAGCACGGCACATGGGAATCGATGCTGAACACGGCACCTATGAACGGCAGGCACACCTGCCCGCCATGGGTGTGGCCGGAAAGCGTGATGAGCGTGCCTTGCGGGGCAAAACTGGTGCCGTACGGCGAGTGGGACAAGAGGATGAAGGGCACACCCTTCTGCGGCTGCGGGATTCTCCCGGGTGTACGGAAGGTGAATAGGCAGCGGATGCCGCCGATATCCAGCGGGGCGCCGTCAATATCCAACCTCTCGCGGCGTCCCTCCATCATGTGCATGCCGATACCCTGCAGGGCGGCGCGCATTTTTGCGGAACCGTGCACATAGTCGTGGTTGCCCAGCACGGCATAGCACGGCAGCGCGGTGAGCGGTTTCAGGTGGTCGGCAATTTCCCTCGCGGGCATGCTGGTTGCAAACCGCGAACCCGGGTGGCTCGCCATATAGTCGCCCAGAAGCAGCACGGCATCCGGCTTCATGGCCAGCGTGCGGTTGACTATATCATCCAGGTACGCGCCGTCACCCTGCCGCGCGTGCAGGTCTGCCAGAACCGCCAGCTTGACCTCCCTGCCCCGCCAATCCGCGGATTGCACCGTATATTCGGTTTCCTCTATCCAATGATACTCCACCAATGCCGCATAGCCCAGCAGCAGAATGCAGAGGAACACCATCACCAGAAACAGGCGATGCCACAAGCGCCAATACTCCTTGACCTTCTGAAGGAACATAAATCAATCGTCACGCAAAAGCAAGCCGCGTACAATGATGTCGCGCCCTGCCCTGGTATAGCTCACCTGCCCCAAGTGCTGCTCAACATCCAGAAACTCACCGGAAACCACGGCTTGCCGGCCGCCGGAGAGGATGGGCGCGATGTCCTGCATCCATTCGTTCACCAATCCACGGTCCAGGAATTCACGCAACAGCCGGCCTCCGCATTCCAGCATGAGCGTGACGACTCCGTGTTCCCGGTACAACTGCTGCAACAACTCCGCGAAATTCTCCACGTTCTCCACCACCAATGTGCGCTCCTTGAATTCATCCGTGAAAAGGACGGCATTCACGGGCAATGTCCCGCGGTGGCGGGTCAACACCACGCGCAAGGGCTGTTGCTTGCGCTCAGAGGGGCCTATAAGGGGCGTTCGTATGGTCAGCGCGGGATTATCCCTCCGAACGGTCTCTCCGCCCACCAGGATGGCATCTGCCGCCGCGCGAAGCTGGTGGCTGTGGCGCAGGGCCTCGGGGTCGCTGATCCAACGTTCCGTACGCCGCACCATTTTGGCGTCCAGCGTGCATGCCACCTTGGCCACCACCCAGGGACGTCCGTTTTCCGTGGCGAACAGCCAGGGACGCAGCACTTCCTGGCACGCAGCTTCCTCAATACCCCCCTGCACTTCTATACCAGCGGCGCGAAGGATGGCGTCAGCCTGGCCGCGGTGCCGCTTGTCGGGATCTACCACACCATAGACCACGCGCTTGATGCCGCGCTCTACAATGGCATCCGTGCAGGGTGGCGTCTTGCCGTGGCTGGAACAGGGTTCAAGGGTCACATAGATGGTGGAACCCTGCAGCAGGGATTCGTTTCCCCTGGCAATGGCATCCGCTATGGCGCGCCGCTCCGCATGTGCCTCGCCGGCAACCTCGTGCCAACCCTCGCCAATGATGCAACCATCACGCACAATCACGGCACCAACGGGCGGATTGGGGCTGGTGGTACCCACTCCCTTGCGGGAAAGCTCCACCGCTCGCAGCATCCATTCTGTATCCCGTTCGGCCATGTCCCCATTCTACCAAGCCGCCATTCGGTGTAAAGGCAGCGCCTTGTCATTGTTCTTGATGATAAGGATGAAATTTATAGATAAGAAATTCATCATCATCACCCTTGTCAGTTCTGTTAGCAACTCCTGAAAGCACTTGAAAAACACCTGTTTGGAACGCTCTCCAACTGTTCGTAAACCGGTCCGCAACTCTCGCCGGAAAGTCAGTTCCGGTTACTGACACCCTTATCGACCGACAACTGACAGCATACTGACAA
Source organism: Akkermansia sp. (assembly GCA_030523775.1). Classification (GTDB taxonomy): domain Bacteria; phylum Verrucomicrobiota; class Verrucomicrobiia; order Verrucomicrobiales; family Akkermansiaceae; genus Akkermansia. Next base: position 72,679 of record JAUNHW010000011.1, on the reverse strand, counting down.
TCACGTGTTGATAAGTTATATAATTGATTGATTATGAGATGATTGTGTTATTCCTCGGTGATGAAGTTATAGAAAAACACAAAGGGAGCCATCACGGGAATGGCGACGTTGTAGGCAACCGATCCCGGGACATCGATGCAGACAAAATCCACGGCAGCGAGCGCCTGCCCCACTGCGGGCGTACTCTCCGGGGTGCGGGAGAGCACGGTTGCCTTGTTGTCGCTTGCACGGGTTTGCACCATGGCATGGATTTGGTGCCGTGCGGCGCCGGCGGGTAATGCAGTGAGCGGTTTGTCCTGCATGGAGTTCATTTCCTCCATGAGGGAATTGAAGGTGTAGTATCCATCATTGCGAAGCAATACCTTGGCCGTGCTGCCAGAGATGCGCTTGTAGTTGTGGGGTGAATTGTTGTTGATGGTGCTGTAGCTGGGGGCTGGATCGGTATTCAGGAAAATGCTGTCGTGAAGCACGGGATAATGCTTGCGCATGGTTTCCGGTTGCACGGCTATGTACCAGGTGTTTCCGGCGGAATACAACTGCAGGGGTTCCACAACGCGGTAGCCTTCGCATGTATGGAAGGCTTCCTTCACGTTTTTGTGTGTTTGCAGGTAGGCACAGGAGCTCAGGCACAGTGCCGCTGCCAGCATGCTGATGGTCTGGAGTTTCACGCTCGCTATTCTACTAGAGCGCGGCCATGGCGTCAAGGTAACACTCTGCTAGCGCCCATTTCCGATTGTTCCACGTGGAACAATCGGCGGCAGGCACCTGCCAATGGCATCTGCGGGTGTGTCGATGTTGTCGTACCAGGTTTGGTCTGTATCCTTGTACAGTTGTGTCTGGGCGGCGGCGATAGCCAGTGCGCAGGCGTATTTGGCGCGTTGGAGCACCACGGCATGCATGCCGGTCTGCGTTGTGGCGTCGTTGAGGTGTTTAAGTGCGAGCTTGGCCTCTGCTATGGCCGCTTCCGCCTGGAATTTGTCTTTGGTGCAGCGCGCCTGGAGGGATTTTTGCAAGGCTTGCAGGTAGTCTTGATAGAGTGCGGAGTCCTTGGCATCCGCTTGCGCCACCTTCATGGCCGCGGCGATGGTCGATGGGGTGATATCTGCCGCATACACGAGTGAGCGCAGCGGCAGGGTTGCTGTTTCCCATTGGTGGAGTATGGCGGCATCGGGTGAGTATGCGGCGAAGGTTTCTGCATTCATGCTGCGGCGCAGGCATAAGGCTTCCTTGTTGCGTCCCGCGCTGCAGAGCGCCGTGGCTTCGCTCAATCCGGCCGCCAGGTAGGTGTAGGTGCAGGTACCGCCGGCTTCCAGCATATCGCGGTGCGCGAGTTTGCGTGCCATATGGAAATGGGCGATAGCCTGGCTGGCATCTCCGCGCTTGGAGAGCAGTTTGCCGTACAGCAGCTCCGCCTGGGCGGAATCCCGCATCAGGATGGCTGCCGCCTGGGCGCAGTAGAGCGCTTTGTCGGATACATTGTCGGTTGTTTCTTCAACGGCGCCGCGCAAGTAGAGCAGCATAACCTCGCCGGGATGCCGTTCCAGCGCATTCTCGGCGAATGGCAGGGCTTCCTGGTCCCGGTTAGTCAGATGGAGCAGGGATATGGCCCAGCATGCCGCGGCAATGTCGTTCGGGTGTTGTTCCGCTTGTTTCCGGAAGTCTGCCGCGGCGCCGTTCACTTCATTGCAGGCGAGTTTGAGCAGGCTGTTGATGAACAGGGCTTCCGCCGGGGTGGGGGTGTAGGTGTCCAGGAGTTGCTGCAGCTCGTCCAGGCGCTGTTTGTAGTTGTCCGCACCTTTGTTCAGCAGTATGGTGCCGCAGTGTGCCAGTGCGCAGTTGGCATCGTGTTCCAGTGCGCGGTTGAAGTGGAAGGATGCGCGCTCCTGGTCGCCCAGCAGGGTGCATTGGAGTCCCAGGTTGCATTCCAGTGCGGCCGGTTCGGAGTCGCCGGAGAGGGGCAGGGGGTTGTACGCCTGTTCGGCAGCCGGTGCCAAGCAGAGCAGGGCAGCCGGCAGGAGCAGGTATTGTTCCACGTGGAACATTTTTCCGCGGGCGGGGCAGGGGGGTTACATGCGGTCCGGCATGGTGATGCCGAAGAGGCCCATACCCTGTTTGAGGACTCGTGCTGTGAGCTCGCAGAGGGCCAGGCGCGTGGCGCGCGTGTTGCCTTCGCTGCGCAGCACGGGGCAGGCCTCGTAGAAGCTGTGGAAGGCTTTGGCGAGCTCGTACAGGTAGGCGGCCAGCAGGTTGGGTTTGCAGTCGTCCAGCGTGGCGGGCACCACCTCTGCGTAGCGCACCAGCTGGCGGGTGAGCGCCAGCTCAGCGGGCTCGGTGAGGCTGAGCTTGTCCGGCACCTGGAATGCTTCATCAATCTTGCGGAAGATGGAGCGCACGCGCACGTAGGAGTTCTGGAGGTAGGGAGCGGTGTCGCCGGTGAGGGCGAGCATCTTGTCCCAGTCGAAGATGTAGTCGCTCAGGCGGTTCTGGGAGAGCTCGGCGAACTTGATGGCGCCGATGCCGACGGCCTGGGCCACGGCTGCCTTTTCCTCTGCGGGCATGTCAGGGCTCTTTTCCTCCACCACGCGGGTGGCGCGTTCGATGGCTTCGTCAATGACGTCTTGCAGGCTCACGGTGTCACCGCTGCGGGTCTTGAAGGGCCTGCGGTCCTTGCCAAGGATGGAGCCGAAGGCGACGTGGCGGAAATCACCGCTGACGCCGCGCATGCGCTCGATATCGAAGATTTGCTTGAAATGCTTGTCCTGCGGGGCGCCCACCACGTACCAGATGGCGTCCGCCTTGAAGTTTTCCGTGCGGTAGTCCAGCGTGGCCAGGTCCGTGGTGGCGTACAGGAAGCCGCCGTCCGCCTTGCGGATGATGGCGGGCACGGGTACCCATTCACCGTCCTTTTGCACCAGGAAGGGGTCGTTCTGCGGCTTGTGGAAGCCATCGGAGAACACGCAGATGGCGCCATCGCTCTCACGCGCTATGCCGTCCGCCACCAGTTTGTCCACCAGCGGCCCCAGGGCATCGTTGTAGGCGCTTTCGCCCAGCCAGTAGTCGAAATGGATGTCGAGCTGGTCGTATATTTTCTGGAGCCCGGTTTTGGTGACGGCAATGCACTTGTTCCATATGGAAAGGTTTTCCGGGTCACCGCCCTGGAGCTTCACGAGCTCGGCCTTGCAGAGGGGCAGCAGGGTTTCGTCCTCCTTGCATTTCAGGTTGACGGTCTTGTAGACGTCGAGCAGGGCATCGATGGGGTTCTTTTCCAGCTCCGTCTGGTCCAGGATGTTCTTCCAGCCCCAGAGAATCATGCCGAACTGTGTTCCCCAGTCGCCTATGTGGTTGTCGGAGATGACGGTGTGGCCGAGGAAGCGCGCCAGGCGCGCGAGGGTGTCGCCGATGATGGTGGAGCGGATGTGCCCCACATGCATGGGCTTGGCCACGTTCGGGGCGGAGAAGTCGATGACGATGGTTTTGGGCTGCCGGACCTTGTCCACGCCCAGGCGTTCATCATGCAGCATGTTTTCCGCGCGTGCGGCCAGGCATTCCGGGCGGATGCGGAAGTTGATGAATCCGGGACCGGCGATTTCCGTGGCGGCGAGGGAGTCCGGCATGGCTTCCATGAGCTTGGCGGCGAGCTCGCGCGGGTTCATGCCCACGCGCTTGGCCAGCATCATGGCCACGTTGCTCTGGTAGTCGCCAAAGCGCAAATCCTGCGCCACGCTCACGGCGGGTACGGTGAAATCCGCCGGCAGGGTGTCGCCCAGCACCGTTTTCAGTGTATCCGCAAGCTGCTCCGTCAATTCGTTCGGTATCGTCATGTCGCCGCCTTTATACACGCCCGTGCGCGTGTTTTCAAGGATAATGTGAGACGTGCCGGCTTCGGCGGCGCGCGGATTGGGGTAGGCCAACCCTAATTTTTCTTGCCAGCGCGTGCGTGTTCGCGTAGACTGCAAGTGTGCATCAGATAGTTTTCAATGAAATCAGCGCGGCGGAGGTGTCTGCCATTCCCACCCTGGAGCAGTTGGAGCTCATTTCCGCGTTCCGGGTGGACGACAGCTGCCTGGGTGCGCAGCCGAGCGACAAGCGTTTCGGCGTGGTGGAGCGCGACGGGCGGCGCATCTACCGGTTCCGGAGCAAGGACTACCGCATCTACTTCACGGTGGAGGAAGAGGGCAGGGTGGTGGTGCAGCGGGTGCTGCATGCGGACACGTTGAAGGATTTCCTCTTCCGCAGCGGCATGGGGAAGGGGAGCGAGGACCAGAAGCTGGGGGCATCCCGCTCATTCTGGAAACTCATTGATGATGGCGAGCACGCCAACCGGAAATAGGATTCCTCTATCATGTCTGGCTTGGTCACAGCCGTTCTGAGCAAACCCGCAAGGATAGGCGCGGTGGCCGGGGCGACATTGACCCAGCTGGTGCGCATGAAGCTGTTTCTGGTGCCGGCGGCGTTTGCGGTGCTGGTGCTGGCGCTGCAGTTCATCCCGTACCAGGATGGCATCGGCATCGAGTTCCAGGGGGTGGCGCAGCTGGAGCTGCTGAAGGATGTGGCGCTGGGCTGCATGCAAGTGTTCGGCCTGGTGTTCAGCATAGCGGCCACGGCGCTGTTGATACCGCGGGATGCGGAAGACCGCATCCTCTACACCATCCTGTGCAAGCCGGTACCGCGGTTCGACTACCTGGCGGGCAAGCTGCTGGGCGTGTGGGGGCTCATCATCCTGATGGTGCTGTTTATGGACGGGCTGATGGTGCTGCTGGTTGGCATGCGTGAGGCCGGCATAGCGCAGGATCTCACGCAGGCGCTGGCGGAGCGCGGGTACACGGCGGAGGAGATGGCACCGTACCTGGACCAGGTGAGCGCCGCCGGGAACGATTGGAACACGCAGCGCGGCATAGCGGCCATGCTCATGAACTTCGGCGTGCTCACCAGCCTCACGCTGCTCATCTCCTGTTTCACGAGCGGCAGCATCGTGAGCATCATCTTCTCCCTCGGCGCGTACATCATCGGCATGTTCCAGGGCAACCTGTTCAGCATCATCTTCAGCGGGCAGGGGGTCACCCCGCTCATGCAGCAGGTGGAAACCGCCTTCGCCGTCCTCATCCCCAACTTCAGCATCTTCGCCGTGGCGGATTCCGCCGCGGCGGGGGCGCCGCTCGGCTGGGGGCTTCTCGGCAGCCTGGCGCTCATTGCCGGCGGGTACATGCTGCTGCACCTCCTCACCGCCGCCTGGCTCTTTCAACACAAGGAATTCTAAGCTATGGACTTCAAGACGTTTTTCCTGAACACGGCCACGCTGCTCATCGTGCTGGACCCGGTGGGCATCATCCCCATTGTGCAGTCGCTGCTGCTGCCGGTGCCGCGGAAGCGGCGCATGCACGTGCTGCGGCGCGAGCTGTGCATTGTGCTGGCGCTGCTGCTGATGTTCTACTTTGCGGGCGAGGCCATCCTGAACTACATGGAGATCGACCAGAGCACGCTGAGCATCTCCGGCGGCATCCTGCTGCTGTTGATAGCGGTGGGCATGGTGTTCCCGCGGGTGGATGTGCTGGGACCCACCCCGGAGCACGACTCCAAGAACTCTGAGCCGCTGCTGGTGCCCATCGCCGTGCCCATCATCGTGGGTCCGGCCTCCATCTCCGTGGTGATGATCATGGCCGCCAAGTGTACGGATACCAGCGTGCTGCTGTTCAACTCGCTGAGCGTGGTGGCCGCATGGGCCGTGGCCTTTACCGTGCTGATGTTCACGCGCAAGATAGCCGCCAAGATGGGGCAGCGCGGCGCCGTGGCCCTCACCCGCCTCATGGGCACCATCCTGGTGCTGCTCGCCATCCAGATGTGCCTCAACGGCCTCACCAAGTACATTGACGCCGTGCGACACCCCGCTCCCGCCCCCGTGGAGCAGGTGGAGCAGGCGCAACCCGACCCCGCCGCCACGCCGCAGCATGAGTGACGGGCTCACCCAGCGCGCGGACGCCGGTGAGCCGGACGCCTGCATGCACCTCGCCAAGCGCCTCATGCGCGGCCGCGGCGGCCAGCGCGACTACGAGCGCGCCGTGGCGTACTTCGACACGGCAGCCAAGGCCGGTGATGCGGATGCCCACTACTGGCTGGGCAAGTGCTACCTGAAAGGCTTGGGATGCACGCGCGATCCCGCCGGCGGCGTGAGCTGCCTGGAGACCGCCGCGCGCGCCGGGCATGCCGGGGCGGCGCTCAAGCTGGGCAGCTGCTTTGCCGCCGGGCTGGGGGCCCCGCAGAGCGCGGAAATGGCCGCCTACTGGTACCGCAAGGCCGCCGCGCGCGGGGAAACGCGCGCGTACGACCTGCTGCTCGCCCTCTCCCGCAAATCCTAAATTCCAAATTCTAAATCCTAAATTTTAAATTCTAAATTCCAAGTTTCCCATGTTCACAGGACTCGTAGAATGCACCGGAAAAGTGCTGGCCATCACCCCCGTGCAGACCGGCGCCCGCTTCACCGTGGAAGTGCCCTTTGCCGCAGAGCTCGCCCTGGGCGACTCCGTGGCCGTCAACGGCTGCTGCCTCACCGTGGACAAGCTCACGCCGCCGCAGGTGGAGTTCGATCTCCTCACGCAAACCCTGCGGGTCACCTCCCTGGGTGCGCTGCAGGTGGGCTCCCTGTGCAACCTGGAGCGCGCCATGGGCGGGGCAGGGCGCTTCGGCGGGCATCTGGTCATGGGGCACATCGATGCCACCGCGGAGGTCCTCTCCATTGAACCCGTGGGGCAGGACCACCGCATCACCATCCGCATCCCGCAGAACCTTGCCAAGTACATCATCGACAAGGGAAGCATCGCCATGGACGGCGTTTCCCTCACCATTGCCGCCATCCACAACACCTGCGAGCCCGAATTCTGGATTACCCCCCACACCTGGCAGCGCACCTCCATGCACACCTACCGCCCCGGCCACGTGGTCAACATTGAGGTGGACATGCTCGCCAAGTATGTGGAGAAGATGATGCAGAGGTAAGCCGTTGCAGGCAACCCGTACCTGCCGCCGCTTTTTGCTGTTTTTAAATACCTAATATCAATAAGTAACATAAAAATGCGCGAAAATCGGAAGCCACACTTCAGATTTTCACGCTTTTTATTGACAAGTGCTCAAAAATGGCGTATTGTGATGCACGAGATGAAAGATACCCTGTTTTACCGGCGCAGCATTTCCCAATGCATCAGGGAGGCATCGGGCACCTTTCCGTGCCTTTTGCTCACGGGGGCGCGCCAGGTGGGCAAAACGACCCTGCTGAAAAGCCTGATGCCGGAGGGAATGAAGTATGTGACCCTGGACGACTATGTGCTGGCGGAGCAGGCGCGCACGGATCCGCAGGGCTTTTTGGAGGAAATGGGGGAACCCCTGTTTATCGATGAGATTCAATACGCGCCGCAGTTGTTCCGCGCCATCAAGGTCAGGGTGGATGCAAACCGGCGCAATGGCATGTACTGGATGACCGGCTCCCAGAGGTTCCGCCTGATGAGGGACGTGAGCGACAGCCTGGCCGGGCGCATCTGCGTCATGGAGCTGTACACCTTATCGCAGCGTGAGGCGGGTGCCTGCCCGGCAGATGTTCCGGTGTTTACGCCGGAGAACTGGAGAGATTTGGCGGGGAGCGGGCCTGCATGCGATATCCAGGGCCTGTACGAGCGGATATGGAAGGGAGGATACCCGGAGCTGCACAAGGAGAATGCACCCCCGCGGGACCTGTTCTTCAGCAGCTATCTGCAAACCTACGTGGAGCGTGATGTGCAGGAACTCTCCCAAGTGGGCAACAAGGGCGCCTTCGTGAAACTCATCCGCGCCGCCGCCGCCAGAACCGGCCAGCAGCTTGTCTACGCAAACCTGGCGCGTGATGCGGACGTCTCTCCCGCAACCGCCAAGCAATGGTTGTCCATCCTGGAAACATCCGGCTTGGTGACCCTGCTGGAACCCTACCATGTCAACAGCGGAAAGCGGCTTGCCAAAAGCCCCAAGCTTTATTTCATGGACACGGGTTTCTGCAGCTGGCTCGCCGGCTGGCCTAGCGCGTCCTCCATGCAGCAAAGCCCGTATGCCGGCGCAATTTTGGAAACATGGGTGTTCGGGCAGCTCTGGAGAAACTATACCGACCACGGATTCCCCCTGCGGATGAACTACTACAGGGATAGCCGCGGTGCGGAGCTGGATTTCATCCTCACCGTCAACGGCAGCCTGTATCCCATGGAGGTGAAGCGCAGCTCCACGCCCCGCTTGCAGGACTTGAAGGCCACTGCCGGCGTGCCCACGGGAATCTTCAACATGCAGCCGGGGATTGTGTTCTGCACCGCCCGCCAAAGCGTGCCCTTGGCCTTCGGCAATTTAGGCTTCCCCATTTCCGCCCTGTAGGCGTATCCCGCCGCCCCTCGCCCGAGTACGTGGAGAAGATGATGCAGGGCGCACAATCGTAACCCCCATTACGGCCTTGGGCCGTAACGGTTGTCCGGCCCGCCGGGGAGGAGGGTGAGGATGAGCAGGAAGATGCCGAGCAGGGAGAGCGCGGGGTCTGCTATGGTGCAGCAGAGCTTGAACCACGCGGGCTGGAAGGCTTGGAAATCCTGCGCCAGGGCAAAGAGTTCCCCTATCGTCATGAAGGGGATTTGCGTGGTGTCCAGCGCGAATTCAATCTGGAAATGGAGGAAAATGCCGATTTCCAGCACGGCCATGATGGCCACAATGCCGTATTGCACGGCAATCCACCAGCCGCTCCAGCCCACGTCGTGCAGGCGGCGCACATAGACCGCCAGCATGGGCAGCGCCGTGTAGAACACGTAGAACAGCAGCGCCAGGGCGCCCACCGCCAGCATGACCACACCCGCCGCTTGCGACACCAGGCACGCCACGCACCCCACCACGATGATGCCGAGCGGAATGCACCCGAACAGCAGGGCAAAGAGCATGCAGCTCCAGTACTCCGCCAGCGTGGCGCGTCCGGCCATGCGGGCGTAGTTTTCCCGTTTGAATGCGGCGGTGAAATGTTGCCAGAGCGTAGCCATGCGGTCAACCGAGGGGGTATTTGGCGGAGGGGCCGTACTTGTTGCTGCCGCGCTTGGAATCCAGCAGCGTCAGCACGAACAGGAGAATACCCAGCGGGTAGGTGACGATTCCCAGCAGCATCCACGGGCTCTTCACCGATTGCATCTGCGCCTCGCTGTACGACTGCACGGCCTCATGGCGCAGCTGAGCCAGCACCGCCTTGTGCAGCTCGTACGACTGGACCGGTGTCAGGTCCGACAGTGACAAATCACCTTCCGCGGCCATTTGGGCGGCGATTTCGTGCACGCGGGGGCTGTTGACATCGTACCGCCACACCGGGGAGTTGGCCAGGTCGTATACATTCGAGTATTGTCCGCCGGCGAAGCCGAATCCCAAGCCGAACAGCATGGACACCGCCACCCACCAGCCGCTCCAGCCCACATCGTGCAAGCGCCGCACATACACTCCCAGAAGCAGCAGGATAGAGCTCAGGCAGATGAACACGTAGGCACCCGCACCCACCCATATCGCCGTACCAGGCTCTATGTGGTCGCCCACCGCCAGTGTAACCAGGGTGATTATCAAGCTCATGGCCAGCAGCATGTACAACACAAAGCATATAAGCATGGTGCTCCAATACTCCTTGCGCGTGGAGCGTCCGCGGAACACCAGGCAGCGCTTCACCGCCAGGGCGAAGTTGCGCCACAGGCCGCCGGATTGCGCATGCAGCTCCGCGCCGCAATGCGGGCACTGCTCCGGCAGGCCCTTGCGCTCCGTGGTGAACTCCTGCCCGCAGTACGGGCAGGCAACCTCGCCCTTGATGCCGGGCACGGGCGGCAGGTCCGCACCGGATTCGCTTGCCTCCATGAGCACGGTGCCCAGGGGCTGCCAGCTCTCGCCGCCCACAAGGGCCACCAGCGTGGCGGGGGTGATGGTGCCCTGCTGCAGGAGTTCGCCGAGCTCCGCCAGAGAGTGGGGTCCGGTGGGGGTTTTCTCACTGTTGAGGTAGTAGTACATGAGGACTGGGCTTCATGCGGTGCGCTGTCAGCCGCGGGGGAAGAGCAGGGAGGGTCCGTACTTGTTGGGGCCGTGCTGGGAGGGCATGAGCGTTTGGATAAAGATGTAAATGGCGATACCCAGGATTGCCATTGCGATGACAATCATGGAGACTCCCAAAGCCATGCCGGCATCGTGTGCGGTGTATGCCAGCGCTGCCAGGGGAATGAGCAGCAGAATGCTGCCGTATGGAGCCACAGCCCACCAGCCGGTGTGGCCCGTATCGTGCAGGCGCCGCACCGTCACCGCCAGCGTGGGTAGGAAAAACACAATGGTGAACAGTGTATCCACGGTGTCCGGCAGCGCCTCCAGCGCCCCCGCGCTCCCCGCTGTGGCGGCCAGCACAACCAGCATATTCAGGACAATAACTGTTGCCAGATGCACCAGGAAGCTGAAAAGGACGAAGCTCCAGTACTCGCGGCGCGTGGCGCGCCCGCGGAAGGTGGCGTACTTCTGGAAGGCGTGCACGGCGTTCTGCCACAGGCTTTCCGTGCCGGGGTGCAGCGGCTTGCCGCAGTGCGGGCAGTTGGGCGGCACCTGTTCCGCCACCAGCATGGTGCTGCAGTACGGACACGTCCCCAGCACCGCCGATGAGGCTTCAGGGTATTCCCGGGTCTCCGGCGCGGCATCGCCCTCCAGGTGGAGCGAATCCAACGGCCGCCAGTTGGCGCCGCCTGCCTCAGAGGCCAGCGTGTTGCCGTTGATGGTGCCATCGGCCATCATGCGGCGCATCTGCTCCGCGGTGAAGGGGCCCTGCACCTCCCTTTGCTCGTTGAGGTAGTAGTAATTCATGGTTCTCTCTATGTATTGTAAGCCGCGCGGCGGCGCTTTTGTCAGAAAAAAGTTCGTCAGCACCCGAATTCTATCCCAAACGCCCGACCGCTGCAAGACTTTAGAAAAAAAACATATTTTGTTGAAAACACGGGTGCAAATGCATTCTATATAGGTGGAAAGGAATTGTTTCCACTATGAAGACATCACTTATCATCGCAATCGTTTCCTCCCTGCCGCTGCTGGCACAGGAACCCGCCCCGCAGCCGGAAGCCTCCGCTCCCGCCCCGCAGGGTGAGCAAGCCCAGCCCCAGGCCGAATCCCAGGGCATGCACCGCGGCCACGGCCGCCCGCACCGCGTCATGATGAACCCCGAGCAGCGCAAGCAGATGCTGGAGAAGTTCGACACGGACAAGGACGGCAAGCTCTCCGACGAGGAGCGCAAGGCCATGCGCGAGGAATTCATGAAGAACCGCCCGCAGATGCCCGGCCAGCCCGGAGCCCAGGGTCCCCGCGGCCCGCGCCACGGCATGATGGACCCGGAGCGCCAGAAGCAGATGCTGGAAAAGTTCGACACGGACAAGGACGGCAAGCTCTCCGACGAGGAGCGCAAGGCCATGCGCGAGGAGTTCATGAAGAACCGTCCGCAGGGTCCCCGCGGCCACCGCGGTTTCCACGGTCCGCACGGCCCGCAGGGTGGTCAAGGCGGCCAGGGTGGACAGCCCCAGGCTCCCGCCCAGCCCGCTCCCCAGGAGTAACCCCTCACCCCATCCCGTATTTCAACGGCCCGCCAGGCTCCAAGCCTGCGCGGGCCTTTTATGCAATTCCTTCGTTGTAAGCCGGTTGAAATATCTTGCAATGATACTTTCATGATATGTGGCATTTTTGATGCAAAGGTGCGGGGTGTTTGGGAGGCAGGAGAGGCGGCACGGATGGAAATGAAGGCGTGTTTTCATCAAACAGGCCCCTATCATGAAACTATGTTTTCAAGATACCGCAAGGGGCCATCCATGAGGGAATTGCAAATACGGATTGACGCCGGTGCGGGTTTTCGCTAGGATGTCGGCATGGTGTACAGGACACGATACCCGGAGGGGGAAGAGCTGGAGCGTATGCTGGTGGAAGCGGGGCAGGGGCAGCTGCGCCGCGCGCGGCTCATCCTGGTAGGGATTTTTGTGCTGGGTTTGGTCATTTTCCGCGAGGTCCTGGATTTTCCCAAGGAGATGCTCTGGGTGACGGCAGGGATTTTCACCGTGGTGCTGGTGGCGGTGGAACTCATGTGGCGCTCGGCGTTGCGGCGGTATGCGCGGCTGCAGGTGCCGGTTTTCGGCGGGCGGGAAACACTGGTCACGGTGGAGGACGGCGGCCTGATGCTGGAGACCCCCGCCACGCGTTCATCCGTGTACTACCCCTGGCCGCTGGTGTCGCGTGCGCAGCTGTACCGCAGGGACACCATGCTGGGATTCCAGACCCCCACGCGCATGCTGGTGCTCGCCATGTACGGGCTGGAGGCGGAACAGCGCACCGAGCTGCTGCGCGAGCTGCAGCAGCGGGCCGGGAAGGAGGGCGGGGCACTTCTGCCGCCGCCGCTGGATGCCGCCGCCGCGCACCCGCTGGAGCTCACCCGCGCGCAGAGGTCGGAGGCCGCGGACATGACGGCGGTGCGCAGCACGTCCCTCTGGGTCGTGCTCATCCGCTGCGCCGTGCTGGCGTTTTTCGGCTGGTATGCGGGGAACGTGTTTTCATATGGGGAATTGGGCATGGATTCGGCCATGTGCGTTCAATTGGTTGTTCTGGCGTTCGGCCTGTGGATACCGTTCATCTACCTGCTCCACCCCGGGCGGGTGCTGCTGCGCGCCGGCTCCACGCCCAGGGCGCAGCGGTCGCGCTGCCGCAGCTACCTGTTCGACACGGAGGGGCAGCGCCTGCTGGCCCTGGGGGGTGAGGGCTCCTGGGCCGTGACCGGGCTGGACCAGGTGGAAACCGTGGGGCGCGGCGAGACCTGCCGCGTGCTTTTCACGCGCGGGCAGGCCTCGGGAATCACGCTGCCGCCGGATGCGGAGCTGCCGTCCACCCTGCCGGCGGAGCAGCCCCTGCCGCGCCGCAGCCGCCTGTTCATCCCCGCCCTGGTGCTGGCGGCGGCGCTCTTTGCCGCGGCCTACCTCCCCTCCATCACAGAGGCCGCCCCGGAGGAGGAAGAACCCACCCCGGAGGAAATGTACGGGGAGGTGGCGGCGCCTATCATGGGATAGCGCGCGCGCCATCATTTGTTTCCCGCGCTTGAAGCTTGGCGGGGGGTGTGGTACAATGCGCGCGATGGAAGGCAACTACACGGAGAAGGACATCATGTCGCTGGACTGGCGGGAGCACATCCGCCTGCGCCCCGGCATGTACATCGGCAAGCTTGGGGACGGCACCATGGCGGACGACGGCCTGTACGTGCTGCTCAAGGAGGTGATCGACAACTCGATAGACGAGTTTGTGATGGGGGTGGGGAAGAAAATCCTGGTGAACATCAGCGGGGACGGCCTGTGCGAGGTGCGCGACTTCGGGCGCGGCATCCCGCTGGGCAAGCTCTACGAGTGCGCCGCCAAAATCAACACCGGCGGCAAGTACGACGGCGAGGCCTTCAAGAAATCCGTGGGCCTCAACGGCGTGGGCATCAAGGCCGTGAACGCCCTTTCCGAGGAATTTGAAATCCAGGCGTACCGCGAGGGCAAGACGCGCCGCATGCGCTTTGAGCAGGGCGTCCTCGTGAAAGGCAGCGACTCCACCCGCAAGAACACGGAGCCGGACGGCACCCGCGTGGCCTTCCGCGTGGACCGCACCATCTTTGCCCCCAACGCGGCGTTCAACCCGGAGTTCGTGGAGCGCATGTGCCGCTACTACTGCTACCTGAACACCGGGCTCACCATCTGCCTGAACGGACGCAACATCAACTCAAAGAACGGCCTGCTGGACCTGCTGAAGGAGGAGATGAAAGAGGAGCCGCTCTACGAGCCCATTCACCTGGTGGGCGACGACATCGAGGTGGCCATCACCCACGGCGACCAGTACGGCGAGGAGTACTACTCCTTTGTGAACGGCCAGCACACCACCATGGGCGGCACCCACCAGGCCGCCTTCCGCGAGGCCATCGCCAAGACCCTGCAGGGCTTCTACAAGAAGAACTACGAGGCCGCCGACACCCGCGCCGGCATCCAGGCCGCCATCAGCCTGAAGGTGATAGAACCCGTCTTCGAGTCCCAGACCAAGACCAAGCTCGGCAGCAACACCATGGGGCCGGACAAGGAAACCATCCGCACCTTTGTGCTCAACTTCCTGGGCCGCGAGCTGGACAACTACCTGCACCGCAACCCGGAAATCGCCGCCGCCATAGAGGACAAGATCAAGGACAGCGAGAAAACCCGCAAGGAGGTGGCCGGGGTCACCGGCAAGGTGGCGCGCGACCGCGCCAAGAAGGCCAAGGTGCACACCCGCAAGCTGCGCGACTGCCGCGTGCATTACGACACCAAGCACAAGCGCGCCGCGGAAACCATGCTCTTCATCACGGAGGGCGACTCCGCATCCGGCTCCATCACCACCGCGCGGGATGCAGAGACGCAGGCCGTGTTCTCCCTGCGCGGCAAGCCCGCCAACAGCTTCGGCATGAAACGCGCCGCCCTCTTTGAGGAAAAGTGCAACGAGGAGCTGGACTTCCTGCACCTCGCGCTCAACATCGACCGCAGCATCGAGGACCTGCGCTACAACAAGGTCGTCATCGCCACGGATGCGGATGTGGACGGCATGCACATCCGCCTGCTGCTGCTCACCTTCTTCATCCAGTACTTCCCGGAACTCATCCGCGAGGGGCACCTCTTCATCCTGCAAACCCCGCTCTTCCGCGTGCGCAACAAGCAGAAAACCGTCTACTGCTACTCCGAGTCCGAGCGCGACGCCGCCGTGGAGCAGCTCGGCAAGTCACCCGAAATCACGCGATTCAAGGGGCTCGGCGAAATCTCGCCCGACGAGTTCAAGGGCTTCATCGGCGATGACATCCGCCTGGAGGAGGTCTCCCTGGAAAACGCCCACAACCTCAAGGAAATCCTCCGCTTCTACATGGGTACCAACACGGACGACAGGCGCCAGTACATCGTCGACAACCTCATCGTGGAAGAAGATTTGGCATAACGAAACGATAGCTATCTGTGAAAATGGAAGCGCGCGACATGGTAATGGGCTACCTGGGGTCCCTGCAGATGCGGGGCATCCTGCGCGCGCCCGTGGATGAGGGAGCGCGCAAGATACTGCGCGAGTGGATGCTGGCCGCGCGCCGCGGTGTGCCCCGCGTGCTGCCGTCGCAAGACGCGGCCCTCGCGCCGGCTCCTGCATCCGCACCCCTGGAACCCGCCGCGGAGGAGGAAGCCCCGGCGGATTTCAACGATGTGCGCCGGAGCCTGGACGATGCCCCCGCAGAGGAGGTTGCCCCGGCCGTTCCGGCGTTCCGTCCCCCCTGCAGCAACGTGCAGGAGGCCTGGCAGGCCATGCGTACGGCGCTGCCCGCGTGGGAACCCATACGCAAGCTGGGCACCCTGCGCGCCACCCCGGTCTTTGGGGAGGGCAACACGCAGGCTGATATCATGATGGTGACGGATGCCCCCGGCTACCAGGACGAAAAGGCGGGTCACCCCCTGCAGGGAGAGGCCGGGGAGAAACTGGACGGCATGCTCAAGGCCATGGGGCTCACCCGTGCGGATGTGTACCTGACCCCGCTGGTGAAGTTCCGTCCCTCCCAGCCGCGGCAAACCTTCAGCACGCGCACGCCCTCCGAGCCGGAAATCCGCGCCTGCCTGCCCGTGCTGGATTTCGAGATGGCGCTGGTGAAACCCAAGGTCATCGTGGCTTTCGGCGTGCTGGTGGCGCGCGCGCTGCTGCAGCGCGGCAACCTGCCGCTCTCCGACTACCAGGGCGGGGACAACTCCTACCGCGGCGTGCCCGTGGTGGTCACCCACCACCCCAGTTACCTGCTGCGCACCAGCGATCTGGCGGAGCGCCGCCGCCTGTGGGAGGAGATGCTGCGCGTCATGCAGCTCGTGGGCCTGCCCATCAGCGAGAGGCAGCGCGGTTATTTCCTGCCGAAAAACTCTGCCGCCTCATAACGCACGGCGCGTTACGGGACGGCTGTGATTTACAAATTGTCAATCGTCAATTGTAAATTTCAATGCAGTTCCGCGGCGGTGCGGACGATGTTGTCCACGTTCATGCCGAGTTCGGAGAGCACCTGCGGGCCGGGGGCGGAGAAGCCGAAGTTGTCGATGCCGATGATGGTTCCCTTGGGTCCCACGTAGCGGTACCAGAGGTCGGTCTTGCCGGCTTCCACGGCAATGCGGCGCTCGCAGGATGCGGGCAGCACGGATTCCCGGTAGGATGCGGGCTGGTTGTTGAAGCGGAACATGGAGGGCATGGACACCACGCGCACGTGGGGGCCTATCTGTTTGGCCGCTTCCAGCGCCAGCAGCACCTCCGAGCCGGAGGCGATGATGATGAGGCCGGGCTCTGCGGTCTGCTCGTGCAGGGCCACGTATGCGCCCTTGAGTGTGCCCTGGCGGCGCGTGGCGGCGGATATCTCGATGGATGAGGTGAGGCTGGGCACGTTCTGGCGGGTGAGGATGAGGGCGGTGGGGCCGTTGTTGCGCTCCAGGGCGCACATCCACGCGCCGGCGGCCTCCTCCTCGTCCGCGGGGCGCACCACGTCCAGGTTGGGGATGACGCGCAGGCCGGAGACGGTTTCCACGGGCTGGTGGGTGGGGCCGTCCTCGCCCACGGCCACGGAATCGTGCGTGAGCACGTAGGAGACGGGCAGGTGGGCCAGCGCGGCCACGCGGATGGAGGCGCGCATGTAGTCCACAAACACGCAGAAGGTTCCGGCGGAGACGCGGAAGAGGCCATCGTAGGCAATGCCGTTGCAGATGGCGCCCATGGCGTGCTCGCGGATGCCGAACCAGAAGTTGCGGCCGGCGTAGTCTTCCGGGGAGAAGTCGCCCGCGCCCTTGAGATAGTTCTTGTTGGAGGAGAAGAGATCCGCGCTGGTGGAGAGGAACCCGGGGTTCTTGGCGGCCAGGGCGTTCTCCGCCTCTGCGCCGGAAACACGGGTGGCGGCCTTGGTGTCCGCCGGGAATTCCGGGATGAGCGCGCTACTTTCCTCCGGGCTCAGGCCGTGTGCGGCCAGCTCCACGCCGGAATCCAGCTCTGCCGCCTTCTCCGGGTTGGCGGCGCGCCAGGCGTCGTACACTTCCTTCCATTCTGCGTAGGAGGCCTCGCGCTGCGCCTTGAGGTCGGCCATGTAGGCGCGCACCTCATCCGAAACGTAGTACTGCTGTTCCGGCAGGCCCCAGTTGGCGTGGGCCTCTTTCCAGAGTTTGGCGCCGCCCTCGCCGTGGCCCTTGGTGGTGCCCTCGATTCCGGGCACGCCCTTGGCCACCACGGTCTTGGCAATCACCAGCTTGGGGCGGCCGTTGCGCTCCAGGCTGCACACGCGCAGCACTTCCGCCACTTCCTCCAGGTTGTGGCCGTCCACGGTGTAGGCATCCCACCCGTGGGAGCGGAAGCCCGCCGCCACATCGTCGATTTGCGTCTTTTCCGTCACGGCGTCCAGCGTGATGCCGTTGGCATCGTAGATGACCGTCAGGTTGTCCAGCTGCAGGCGGCCGGCAATGGCGGCGGCCTCGCGGGAGATGCCCTCCTGGATGCAGCCGTCGCCCGCCAGGCAGTAGACGTTTTGAGAGAAGATTTCATGCTCCGGCGTGTTGAAGCGCGCGGCGGCGTGCTTGGCGGAGATGGCGAATCCCACGGCATTGGCGATACCCTGGCCGAGCGGCCCGGTGGTGCATTCCACGCCG
Organism: Akkermansia sp.; assembly: GCA_030523775.1. GTDB lineage: Bacteria > Verrucomicrobiota > Verrucomicrobiia > Verrucomicrobiales > Akkermansiaceae > Akkermansia. The sequence goes on along the minus strand of JAUNHW010000011.1, from coordinate 54,968 downwards.
ATGGCGGGGTTGTATTCCGGGTGCCCCGGCGTGCGGGAGCCTTTCACGCGGAACCCTTTCACATCGTCCATGCTCAGCGGGAACCCGCTCAGGTGCAGCCAGGCGTACAGGAACATGGAGCCGTGCCCGCCGGAGAGGATGAAGCGGTCACGGTTGAGCCAGCGCGGTTCCGCGGGATTCACCCGCAGCAGCCCGCCGAACAGCACCGCGCCTATCTCCGCGCACCCCAAAGGCAGCCCCATGTGGCCCGATGCCCGGTCGAAAATGGCATCAATTGCAAGTCCCCTGGCCTCGTTTGCCGCCTTTTGAAGTATGTCCGTGTTCATGCTCCCCCGATTGTACCACATCCCTGTTCCCTGTAAAGGATAAAGCGCTCCGAATTTCCCTGAATTTCCCTGAACGCCGCGCCCATGCGCAAAAAAAGTGCCGCCGGAGCCGCCCCCGACAAGCGCGGACTGAATACCGCTGCTACCTTTCGGTCCTGACGGGGTTTTCCAGCCGTGCCTCCGAGGAGCCCCGACGGCACGCGCAGTATGCCTGAGGGCCCCGTGCAAGTCAAGGAAATTTACAATTTGCCGTTTGCGGGCGCCAACAACCCCGCTGCCGGTGGAATCATTTGCTTGACTGCGGCGTGAGCGGGTGGTACGTTGTATGCAAAGGGGAGAGGTTCCCCCGAAACAACCGAGTTACCACCATGAAAAAAGCAATTATTCTTGCCGCCATGCTGGCACTGCCCACGTTCGCGGGCCAGCGTCTCATATACGACACGCCCGCGCCGCAGCCCGTGAAGGCAGCCGTTGCGGAGGACGGTCCCGCGTTTGAAATCGGCTATTTCTACTCCTGGGCCGCAAACGATATCTACAAGGACTGGTCTCCCTGCAAGGAAATCCGCACCAACGGCGTGGACCTGACGGGAGTGTACGAATTCAACCGCCACCATGCGGCGACACTGCGCCTGGCATACGCATTCGGCGCGCGATCCTGGGCGGATGGAGAGTACGAGGAAGACGGCGAGACCTGGGGAGAGGTGGCGCGCGTGCGCATGCACACGTTCACGCTGATGCCGGGCTACCGCTACACGCACCCGCTGTGCAGCCACTCCGCCCTGTACGCCGGTGTGAGTGCGGGCATTGGCAACCAGAGCACCAAGCACCGCCAGACAGAATGGGGCGGCTATCACTTCTACGGCCATGATTCCGGCTGGGGATTCGCCTATTCCGCAGAGGCGGGCTTGCGTTTCAACCTGTGCCCCTGCTCGGAGTTCTTTGTGGCCTACCAGTTCACCGGCAACACCGCCAGAAACAACAACAACGGCTTCAAGACCCACCGGCAGACCACGCACGGCGTGCGCGCCGGGTTTGCCTTCAAATTCTGATTGCAATCCAAGAGGTGCGCGGCACCGCCGCGCATGAGGTGCAGGGCGTATCCGGCATGTTGCCGGATGCGCCCTGTCGGTCCATCTCACCCTTCGGTGAGCTGGCGCCACAGGCTCCAGGCCATGAGGAAGCGCAGCGCGGCGGCAAAGGCCATGCCCCAGGTCACGCAGATGGTGAGCTTGGCCTTGCTGCCCACACAGCGGCTGCGCAGCAGCCAGAAGAACGCGCAGCCCTGCAGCAGCGCGGATATTCCCATGGCCAGGCCCGCAGACACGCCCAGGAACGCCAGCGGCAGCGCAATGGGCTGCAGGAACGCAAAGAGCAGCGTGAGCAAATCCCGGTAGCCGCCCAGCCAGGCCACCACGGCACAGGGAATCATGACGCAGAGCAGAAGTGTTATTTTGGCCGCTTTGCTGTATCGTTCCTCCTGTGTGGGGATGAGCATTCCGCGGACTATGGTGCCGCCGCGCCCGCCCGCTGTCAAGTTTCCGCTGCGCCATGAGCACCTACCAACTGGTAACGGATTACACGCCCTCCGGCGACCAGGAGCAGGCCATCGCCAAGCTCCTGAAATCCCTGCGCGCCGGCAACAAGCACCAGTGCCTGCTAGGCGTCACCGGCAGCGGCAAGACCTTCACCATGGCCAACATCATCGCCGCGCAGGACCGCCCGGTGCTGGTGCTCTCCCACAACAAGACGCTTGCCGCCCAGCTCTACTCCGAGCTGAAGGCCTTTTTCCCGCACAACGCGGTGGAGTATTTCGTTTCCTATTTCGACTACTACCAGCCGGAGGCCTACATTGCCAGCACGGACACCTACATAGAGAAGGACAGCGCCATCAACGAGGAAATCGACCGCCTGTGCCTCAACGCCATGCGCTCGCTCCTGCTGCGGCGGGATGTCATTGTGGTGGCCAGCGTGTCCTGCATCTACGGCCTGGGCTCGCCGGAGGACTACCGCAACCTCACCCTCTCCATCCACCGGGGGCAGCAGATGGACCGCGATGCCATGATAGCGTGCCTGACGGAGCTGCTGTTCGAGCGCAACGACTACGACTTTGCGCGCGGGCGCTTCCGCGTGCGCGGGGACGTGGTGGAAATTTTTCCCGGGCAGAGCGACGGCGAGGCCGTGCGCGTGGAATTCTTCGGGGACGAGATAGACCGCATCTCGCTCATCGATGCGGGCACCGGGCGCGTGGTGGAGCGCATGGAGAGCTACCTCTTCTTCCCCGTGAAGCAGTACGTGTCCGCACCGGAAAAGCGGCTCGCCGCCATCAAGTCCATCCGGCAGGAGCTCGCGCAGCGCGTGGCCGTGCTGGAAGGGGAGAACAAGCTTATCGAGGCCCAGCGTCTCAAGATGCGCACGGACTATGACCTGGAGCTCATCAACGAGATCGGCTACTGCAAGGGCATCGAGAACTACTCCCGCCACCTGGCGGGCCGTGCACCCGGCTCCACACCCTCCACCCTGCAGGACTACTTCCCGGAGGACCACCTCACCATCATCGACGAGTCCCACGCCACCGTGCCGCAGATTGGCGGCATGTACGAGGGCGACCGCTCCCGCAAGCAGGTGCTGGTGGACCACGGTTTCCGCCTGCCCAGCGCGCTGGACAACCGCCCGCTGCGGTTCGACGAGTTCATGGCCCGCCAGGCGCAGCTGGTGTACATGAGCGCCACGCCAGGCCCCTTCGAGTACGTGAACTGCGTGGCCGGCAACAAATCCTTCATCCCCGTGCTCAAGGCCAAGCGCGGCAACACCCACGCCCGCAGCCAAAAGGCCAGCCAGGCCGTTACCAAGGCCCCGGAGGGTTTTCGCGGCGTCTTCTTCCACAACCTGGCGGAGCTGCGCGTGGACCCGCACCCAAGCTCCGCCCCCGTGGATGAGTTCAACCCGCGCGGAATTGGCCAGCCGCTCATCGTGGAGCAGCTCATCCGCCCCACAGGCCTGCTGGAGCCCAAGATCACCCTGCTGCCGCTGGATGGCCAGATAGACAAGACCATTGAGCTCTGCCGCCAGCGCGTCTCCGTGCGCGAGCGCGTGCTGGTGACCACGCTCACCAAGCGCACCGCGGAGGATTTGACCGACTACCTGCGCAACGTGGGCCTGCAGGTGGAATACATCCACGCGGATGTGGATGCCATCGAGCGTGTGGAAATCCTGCGCAAGCTGCGCTCCGGCAAGGTGGACATCCTGGTGGGTATCAACCTGCTGCGAGAGGGCCTGGATCTGCCGGAGGTCTCCCTCGTCTGCATCCTGGATGCGGACAAGGAGGGCTTTTTGCGCAACGAGACCAGCCTGGTGCAGACCGCCGGCCGCGCCGCACGCCACGTGCACGGCGAATGCGTGCTCTTCTGTGATGAGGTCACGGATTCCATCCGCCGCCTGGTGGAGGAGTCCGACCGCCGCCGCGCCGCCCAAACGGCATACAACACCGCCCACGGCATCACCCCGCACACCGTGGCCCGCGCAGACCAGTCCACCCTGCGCCTCTACACCCCGGACGAGGAGGATGAGGAGGAGGGCCTGCTCTTGGCCGCGGAGGGAGAGGAGGATGCCGCCACCGTCATCAAACGCCTGGAGAAGGAGATGAAGGATGCCGCCGCACGCCTGGATTTCGAGGTGGCCGCCGTGCTGCGCGACAAAATCAACCTCCTGCGCAAGCAGTAGCCGTGCCCGGCCCCCGCGGAGCGGTGCGCGCGGAACAGTTGGGGGTTTTTTCTTGCGCGGCGGGCGGGGACGCGATATTGTAGGGGTATGGACAGCCGGCTCATTATTGCACTGGAGGATTTCCCGGAGGAGGGAAGGTTCCTGGAGGGCGACATCGACGGCGCCGTGTTCGGCATCGATTCCGCGGAGCTGCGCTCCACCGGCCCGCTGCACTATGCGCTGGACGCCCACCTGTACGAGCACGAGCTGGTGCTGCGCGGCAGCCTGGCCGCCCCGTTCAACATGTGCTGCAACCGCTGCCTGGCGCGGTTCGACTACACCGCGGAGATTCCGGATGTCACGCTCTCCTTCGATGTTGCCGGAAAGGGCTCTTTCGATGCCACGGACGCCCTGCGCGAGGAGCTCGTCCTCGTCCTTCCCAGCTACCCCAAATGCGAGCACGCGGGGCTGGATTGTGAAAAAAATGACATTATTCGTGATTTTAGGCTGGACAAAAACCCCGGTTCGGGTGTAGACTCTGCCGCCCCGAGCGGCGACAGTGTCTGGGATGTGCTTGACAAGCTCCCCAAATGACGCCTGGAACCGCCCATCACAGCAATCTTTAACCAATACACGATTATGGCAGCTCCTAAACGTAGAACGTCCAAGATGAAGCAGCGCTCCCGCCTTGCAGCCAAGGCCTGGAAGGCGCCCAAGCTCGGCAAGTGCCCCAAGTGCGGCGCCGCCGTCCCCGGTCACACCGCCTGCCCGCAGTGCGGCACCTACAAGACCCAGAGCGGGGCGGAGGTCATCGTCAAGCTTGTTGACTGATTACCTCTCCACATTGTCTTTTTCCAACACCGCCCCACCCTGGTGGGGCGGTTTTTTGTTGACAAAAGGGCTGCGGGTGCTAGAGTGTAGCCGTATCTCGCAAGTGCCATGAAACTATCATTGGATGCCATGGGTGGCGACAATGCCCCGGATATCAACATCGATGGGGCGAAGCAGGCGCTGGACCAGGTGGACTCCCTGGAAAAGCTGTACCTGGTGGGTGACGAGGCGGAGCTGAAGCGCCGTTGCGATGCCGCCGGGTTCGGCGTGGATCCGCGTCTGGAGATTGTGCACGCGCCGGAGGTGGTGGGCATGGACGAGAGCGGCCTGGTGGCCGTGCGCCAGAAGAAGCACTCCTCCATGAGCATTGCCGTGGATTTGGTGAAGGACGGCGTGTGCGATGCCGTGCTCTCCGCCGGCAACACCGGGGCAGAGGTGGCCGCCTGCACCATCAAGCTGCGCCTGCTGCAGGGTGTGGAGCGCGCGGGTATCGTCTCCCCCATCCCCAATTCCCGCGGCTACCTGCTGGTGAGCGATACCGGGGCCAACCCGGACGCCAAGCCCAGCCACCTGGTGGGCTATGCCGTCATGTCCGCCATGATGGCGCGCTACATCTACGGCATCCCGGAACCCCGCGTGGCCGTGATGAGCAACGGCACGGAGGACTGCAAGGGCAGCGATTTCTCCAAGGAGACCCACCGCCTGCTGCGCCACTTGGCGGACAAGCAGCTGCTGCCCTTCCAGTTCATCGGCAACCGCGAGGGGCACGACCTTTTCGAGAGCGACATGGACGTGGCGCTCACGGACGGCTTCACGGGCAACATCCTGCTCAAGACCATAGAGGCCACGGCCAAGACCTTCTCCCACATGATCAAGGACGGCATCAAGAAGAGCCCCATCGCCATGGTGGGCGCGCTGGGCATGCGCGGCGTTTTCCGCAGCATCGGTGGCCGCCTGAACGCGGATTCCGTGGGGGGCTGCCCGCTCATGGGCGTGAAGGGCGTCTCCATCATTGCACACGGCTCCGCCTCCGCCCGCGCCATCCTGAACGCCACCCGCATGGCGGAGGGAATGTGCCGCCACAGCGTCAACTCCCGCATTGTAGACGCCATGGCCCCCATCAACGAGGAGCTCCGCCACCTCGCGGAAGAGGAATCCGTGAAATAGGCGGACGCGCAATGTTCTTGAAATCCGGCTGCGGGTGTGCTACCATGCACGCGCATGAGTGGCATTTCACCATACCTGAACCCGCAGTGGCCGGAGGCGGACTGGGATGTATCCGGTGCGTTCACGCACGACCGCGAGCTGCTGTCGTTTTTCGACTACTGCCGCCTGCTGCTGGGCTTCGAGCCGTTCCACATGGTGCACGGCTCTCCGCTGTGCCTGTGGAACAGCGGGCGCGTGCTGCAGCACCTGCTGCGCAGCGCAGAGGAAATCCGCGCCGCCGGCCTGGCGTATGAGGCCCGCAAGATAGCCGTGTTCCTCACCTTCACCAACCTGTCCCTGCGGGAGGAGCATTTGAAGGACCCCCTGGGCAACGCCATCTGCACCTTCTTCTCCCGCCACAACCCCACCAAGCGCAACTCCGTCATTTTGGCCAACGACCTGCTGCGCGACCACATCCGCGAAAAGTTCCCGGAGCTGCGGCTCATCTCCTCCATCCTGAAAATCACCAACGGCGGCGGCAAGGGCAACCTGGACGCCTACAAGAGGCTGGCGGACGAGTACGACGACGTGATGGTGCACCCGGACGACGTGCTGAACTACGACCTGCTGGAGAAGCTGGAGGAGAAGGACCGCTACATCCTGCTGATTAACGAGTACTGCATCCGCAACTGCCCGTTGCGACCGTTCCACTACAAGAGCCTGTCCGAGATGTCGCTCAACTTCACAGGCTACGACAGCTCGGAGTTCGAGAAGAAGCAGAGCAAGAACGGCTGCCAGAACCTGTTCACCCTGCTGGCGCACGAAACCAAGAGCGTGCTGGCCCTCAACACGCCGGAAATCGCGCGCCTGTACGATATGGGCTTCCGCCACTTCAAGCTGCAGGGGCGCGGCATCTCCAACGCCTCGTCCATCGTGTTCGACCTGCTGCGCATCGCCCTCCGCAACGACGCCGAGGACGAGAACGCCATGCACCGCAACGGACAACTCTTCTGGGAATCCATCCTGCCACACCCCGAGTCATGAGCGACACAGAACAAGACCCCGAAGCCATCAACGACCAGGAGGCGCTCAAGCGGCTCGCCTACCTCACGGAAAACTACGTGCCGGAGGCCACCTGGACCGTCGGCGGCGCCTTCCGCTACGACCGCTCCCTCAAGCTCGTGGGCAACTACCTGGGCGCCCACCTGGGCGTGCGCCGCATGGACAACGTGATGGGCGCGCCGCCCTGCCTGTGGACGCTGGACTGGTTTGTGCAGCGCCGCCCGATAGCGTTCGACCGCTACTCCTCCCTGCTGGAGGAGTACGCCAAGATGAACATCGGCGTGCACCTGGTGTTCGACAACCCTTTTATCTCCGACGAGGACCTGGAGGACCCCTACGGCATGATGCTGGTGCAGGAGCTGCTCAAGCACAACCAGAACCACCGCAACGCCATCTCCGTGGCCAGCGACAAGCTGCGCGACAAGATTCTTACCGCCATCCCCGGAGCCCCCGTGCTGTGCCACTACAACCGCCTGGTGGCGGAACCCGGGCGCCGCACCGCCGACCTCTACAACCGCTTGGCCCAGCGCTACGCCCGCGTGGCCCTGCACCCCGCGGACGCCGTCAAGCCCTCCGTGCTGGACGCCATCCAGGAGCCCGCGCGGTTCGATGTGGTCATCAACGATTCCTGCCTGCGCACCTGCCCGGTGAGGAAGGACCACCTGCGCCTGCTGGCCGCCATGCGCAAGGATGCGTATGATGTGCGCCTCATGCAGCAGCGCGCCAACCTCATTGCCCGCACGGAGTGCCAGAAGCAGGACCCCGCCGCCCTCCACCAGAAGCAGAGCGGCAACCTCACGCACGACGAAATCCGCGCGCTCTACAACCGCGGCATGCGCCACTACCTCATCCAGAGCTCCCAGTTCCGCAACGAGATGACCCTGCTATGGGACGTGTTCCAGTGCATGCTGGACCGCTCCCCGGAAATCTCCAACAAGGCCGCCGTCATCTCCACCTCCGCCATGGCGGAATTCGGCCGCGCCAAGGACCAGCTCCCCAGCGGTCTCACCGATTTCTCCTTTACCAATTACGAATAAATGAACCACCCTCGCATCTTCACTTCCGAATCCGTCGGGGAGGGCCACCCGGACAAGGTGGCCGACCTTATCTCCGACTCCATCCTGGACGCCTGCCTGGAGCAGGACCCCGCCAGCCGCGTGGCATGCGAAACACTGGTCAAGGACAGCCATGTCATCCTTGCCGGTGAAATCACCACAAAGGCTGAAATCGACTACGAGAAAATCGTGCGCGACACCATCCGTGATATCGGCTACCGCACCCCCGCGGACGACGAATTGTTCAACGCGGAGACCGTGGAAATAGAAAACTACCTCTCCACCCAGAGCCCGGATATCGCCCAGGGCGTGGACGCCCGCGCCGCGGAGGGCAAGGAAGGCGCGGAGCAGGGCGCCGGAGACCAGGGCATCATGTTCGGCTTCGCCTCCAACGAGACCCCGGAGCTCATGCCCGCCCCCATCATGTACGCCCACCGCATCATGATGGAGCTGGCCAGGGTGCGCCACGAGGGCGGCACCGCCTGGCTGCGGCCGGACAGCAAGAGCCAGGTGGCCGTGGAGTATGATGCGCAGGGCCGCCCCGCACGCATCCTCAACGTGGTGCTCAGCACCCAGCACAGCGACGACGTGGACAACGCCACCATCCGCGCCTTCTGCAAGGATATCATCCTGCGCGTCCTGCCCGCGGAGCTCATCACCCCGGATACCGAATTCTTCATCAACCCCACCGGGCGCTTCGTCGTCGGCGGTCCCCACGGCGATTCCGGCCTCACCGGCCGCAAAATCATCGTGGACACCTACGGCGGCATGGGCCGCCACGGCGGCGGCGCCTTCTCCGGCAAGGACTGCTCCAAGGTGGACCGCTCCGGTGCCTACATGTGCCGCTGGGTCGCCAAGCACATCGTCGCCGCCGGACTGGCCGACCGCTGCGAGCTCCAGGTGGCCTACGCCATCGGCAAGGCTTCCCCCGTCTCCATCATGATAGACGTGGACACCTTCGGCAGCGCCAGGGTGGACGAGTCTACCATCATTGAGCGCGTGAAAAGGGCCTTCTCCTTCAAGCCGGCCGACATGGAGCGCACCCTCGGCCTTAGACAGCCCATCTTCCGCCAAACCACCAACTACGGCCACTTCACCAAAGGCGGCCTCCCCTGGGAGAAGCTGGACCCGGAAAAGCTGGCCATCCTCAAGGCCGAGTGATTGGGAGAGGCTCCACGCTGCGCTACGGCTGCATATCCGGATAGTTCCTGATATCCAGCGGTAGGGGCTGCAGCGCGTTGACCTCGGCTTCGAGCAGCTGTAGTTCATCCAGGATATCACCAAGCGCCGGAGCATCGGCGGGCAGCATGGTGGCTTTCATCTTGGCGTAGTCGCGTACCAATCCTTCCAGAATATGGCCGGTGGGCATGAGATGCAGCTTCCCCGGCACGGCGTTCGGGTAGTCGGCCCACCCCGCGTGGTAGAAGTAGTGCTTGAACGATGCCACGGCGTACAGGAGTTTCACTTGCGCGAAGGCGGACGACCTCAACTCGGTGTTGCGCGCCATCATAATGCTGTCGTAGTAGTGGCGGGCGTATCGTTCCGGCAATGGCGACGGACGCTGCGCCTGGGCGTGGAGGATGGTGAGCTTCTCCCAGAATGCGCGTTCAGCCGTAGTGACGGTAACGGGGAAAGAGGGAGATTGGAACAGTCGCGGGTATTCTTCCGCGATGTATGGGGAAATTTGCACCACGCGATGCGGGTTCCATGCCGCCTTGGGGCCGATTTCCAGCAGGATGGCGCTTTTCACATACTCCGTCTCGAATGACCTGGGATACTCAACCACAATGGTTTCCGGCGCTGTATCGGACACGTGCGCGGCGCAGTGCTCCCCGCACTCCCGCTGCACCACCGGGAGAACAACGGATGCAATGCAGTCCAGCCCCCAGGAATCCAGCGCGTCCAGCATTTTCTTGCGCGGGCTCTTGCCGAGGCGCTGGGCGGGGTCGCCCTGGTTCAGCGCCGTGAAATCGCTCCAGTCCAGAATGAGGTCGATGTCCTCGGAAAACCTGTTGATGAGGTGGTAGGCCTTGGACAGGCTGGTGCCGCCCTTGAAGATAATCTTGTCCTTGAGGGACGAGCGGAACAGGCGGTCGAGCACCCAGCACACCCAGAAATCCTTTTCGATGATGGCGGGGCTCATCCCCGTGCGTGCTGATGTTTGCAGGACAATTTCTCGCCGCTCTTCCGGCAGCATGGCGGCAATGTTATTCATGGTCGTATTCGGTGATGATTTGTCTAATGGCGTGGCGGCACCATTCCGAGGTGTGCACGAGGTCCTTGGCCAGCGCTTTGCGGGTGGCGGGCGTGATGGTGTCGGCAATCTGCGATATGGTGCTCCGAGTGATGCGGTTTTTGCCGAGTTCCGTCAAGGCTTGGATGACAAGGCTTGATTGCGGCGATGAAAATTGGCTTTTCCGCGTGGCAACGTGGACAAAGCGCAGGTCGCGGTTCCCGAAATGGTAGGTGCGGCTGGGGCCGTCGGACAGGAAGACAAGCCGTATGGGAACCTGGGTGTCCAATCCCAGCGCATTGAGTGCGGTGCCGCCGCTTGGCTGTATGGTCCACGCAAACTTGCGCGCCAGCGCTTGCGCCGCCTTGTACAGGTCCGGTGCGAGAGTTTCCCCGAGCAGTTGGCTGTACTTCGGGTAATCGTACAATCCTCGCTGCAGCTGGCGGATGGCCCCGCGCCTTTTGAGCTGCATCAGGCTCCATGCAACCGAGGTGTCCTTGCCCAAATCCAGGAAATCATGGTTGGAAAAGACATAGCCCTTCCCGTTCCTGACCAGTCTGGCCAGGATTTTCTGTTCCAGGCTTCGCTCTCCCTTCGGCAATGCCATACCAATGAAAAATAGTTTGTTTTCATTGGCAAGTCAATACAAAATATGCATATTTTATAACATTTTGCCAAATTTTCGTTTTTTGCATGAGCTGTTTCCCTGCAAGGCGGGGGAAAGGCGGCTAGGAGCCGTTTGTTTTGTCATTTTTGCATTTTCATTGTGCATTTGGGGCGGGCCGTGTATTATCGGGTATAGAAGCACGATGAAAGCGCACCCCACTGACGCGATGAAGAAATCAGGGCGCCGATTGGCGGCGGCATGTTTGGCAGCCGTGGCTGCTGCGGCGTGCCTGCTTTGCAATACCCTGGCCGATGAGCCGCCGGCGCCGCCTCTGCCTACCTGCGAGAAGGCAACCCTGGAGGCGAAGCCGTGGCCGGCCTACACAACCTACAGCATCCGGTTCAAGAAAGGCGCATCTGCAGCGGAGATTGTGGATTTCCTGTGTACCGCCATCCGGTACTGCCAACGCCGGGAGGGCGGCAACTTTTTTCAGCTGAGCTATGAGATGGCCGAGACGCCCCGCTGGGGAGAGGAATTCGTTCAATTCTTCAAGGCCAGCCGGTGGTACAATCCCCAGAAAAAGATGCATTGCCTGGAGGCGCCCGAGGCCCGCCGGGCATACGATGCCTTTGTGCGCGGCCAGCTGAAGGCGCGGGGCGTGGATCTGCCACCCTCCGTGCGGGTGGTGATAGACGATTTCCTCCTGGTGGTGGACGAGATGCCGCACGGCGAGGTGCGCCTGCTCTTCAATTACCGGGACGGCGCGGGGGTGGGCGTTGTTTCCCACGATGCGCTCACGCAAGCCATCATGAAAGGCGACAAGGAGGCCGTGAGACGGATCATCCAGTCCGGGATCTCTCCGAACCGGCGCACGGAATACAGGATGTACGAGAGTCGCATCTCCCTGCCGCCGCTGGCGGAGGTCATCTGGCACTACGGCGGCAGTTTCCCCGACCCTGAGAAAACCAAGGCGGCCTGCGGGCTCATCGAGCTGCTGGTGGACCTTGGCGCGGACCCCAACATCAACGTGCTGCACGGCAACACTCCCCTGCACATGGCCGCCGGGGTTTACCACGAGGGCATTGTTGAATTCAGCTTCTTCGGCGCGCTCATGGATTGCGGCGCGGACTGGAACATCAAGAACGACAAGGGCGAAACGCCCCGCGACTGCGTGCGGGAGAATCTCCTTTCCCCCTAAGTTCGTCCGAAAAACGTGTGGGAAACGGCAAAAGTTCCCCCGAAAAACGTGTGAGCAAGCGCAAAAGTTCCCCCGAAAAACGTGATTGTGTATTGGATTTCTATTGTAAATACGTCATTTAGGATTTCACCCTCCTTGCCACTGGGGTGTGTGCCTAGCGAAACCGCTCTGCCTCACCAAGGAAGCAGAGCGGTTCTACAGATGGTGTGCGCGGTCACTTGATGGCATTCAGGGCCTGCTGGAGGTCCGCGATGATGTCCTCCGCGTCCTCGATACCCACGGAGAAGCGGATGAGGTCCGGCTTCACGCCGGCCTCGATGAGCTGCTCGTCGGTGAGCTGGCGGTGGGTGTGGCTGGCGGGGTGGAGCACGCAGGTGCGGGCATCCGCCACGTGGGTGACGATGGCGGCGAGCTTGAGGCTGTCGATGAACTTGATGGCGCGTTCGCGGCCGCCCTTGATACCGAAGGTGACCACGCCGCAGGAGCGGCCGCCGTCGAACTGGCGCTGCGCGAGCGAGTGGTACGGGTTGGAGGGCAGGCCGGAATAGTTGATCCAGGCCACGTCCTCCTGCCTCTCCAGGAACTCCGCCACCTTTTGGGCGTTCTCGCAGTGGCGCGGCACGCGCAGGTGCAGCGTCTCCAGCCCCAGGTTGAGCAGGTACGCGTTGAACGGGGACGGGATGGACCCCAAATCACGCATGAGCTGCACGGTGCACTTGGTGATGTACGCGCCCTCCCCGAACGCCTGCGTGTACACCAGGCCGTGGTATGATTCGTCCGGCCTGGTGAGGCCGGGGAACTTGTCGGCGTACCTGTTCCAGTCGAACTTGCCGCTGTCGATGACGGCGCCGCCCACCTGCTGCGCATGGCCGTCCATGTACTTGGTGGTGGAGTGCATCACAATGTCCGCGCCGTGCTCGAAGGGGCGGCAGTTGATGGGGGTGGCGAAGGTGTTGTCCACAATCAGCGGCACGCCGTTGCGGTGCGCGATGCGCGCCATCTTGTCGATGTCCAGCACCTTGAGCGACGGGTTGGAGATGGTTTCCCCGAACACGCACTTGGTGTTTGGCTTGAAAGCCTTTTGTATCTCCTCCGACGGCGCGTCCTGGTCGATGAACGTCACATCGATGCCCAGTTTCTTGAACGTGACGGCAAAGAGGTTGTACGTGCCGCCGTAGAGCGCGGAGCAGCACACGAAGTGGTCGCCGGTCTCGCAGATGTTGAACACGGAGTAGAACGAGGCGGCCTGGCCGGATGCGGTGAGGATGCACGCCACGCCGCCCTCCAGCTCGGCAATCTTCTTGGCCACGCACTCGTTGGTGGGGTTCTGCAGGCGGGTGTAGAAGAACCCGGCCTCCTTGAGGTCGAACAGCCGCGCCATCTGGTCGCTGGTTTCGTAGCGGAAGGTGGTGGACTGGTAGATGGGCAGCACGCGGGGCTCCCCCTTGCCGGGCTGCCAGCCGCTCTGCACGCAGATGGTGGATTGTTTCATGGAATGATGGGAAAGGGTTACTGTTGCTCGGAGGGGGTGTCCTCTTCCTCTTCTTCGTCATCATCCGCCTCGATGGTGCGGCGCATGCGGCGGGTGAGGAAGGGGCGCACCACCAGGCCGTACAGCAGGTAGCACAGGAAGATGATGGCCGGGGCAATCCACGGCAGGGCGATGAACGCGCACACGGCGGCCACGGCCAGCAGCATGGCGGTGATGGTGCCCTTCTTTTCCAGGTTCACGTGCTTGAAGCTGGGGTAGATCACGCGGCTCATCATCAGCAGGGCCACCACGGTCATAACCACGGCCATGGTGATTTGCCAGCCCAGGTGGATTTCCAGGTTGCGGTTGGCGGTGATGTCGATGACCAGGTACATGGTGCTCACCACGGCACCGGCGGCCATGGGAACGGGCAGCCCCACAAAGTCCATGCTCTGGTTGGGCTTCTTGGGGGCGGCGGCCATGCAGTTGAAGCGTGCCAGGCGCAGCGCCGCGCACAGCAGGTACAGCACCGCTATGGCGTCTCCCAAATGCGGCACCGGCAGGTTGAACAGCACCGCGCGCGCCAGCAGCATGGCCGGCGCTATGCCGAACGACACCACGTCCGCTATCGAGTCGAACTCGCGCCCGAACGGGCCGTCGCACTTGCACATGCGCGCCACGCGGCCGTCCAGCAAATCAAAGATGCAGGCGGCGAAGATGAAGTACGTGGCCTGCTGGTAGTACATGAAGGCCTCTTCCGTGCCGTCCGGGCATTTCATGCCCTTGAAGATGGTGAGGATGGAGAAGAAGCCGCAGAGGAGATTGCCGGCCGTCAGCATGTTGGGCAGCACGGGAATCTTGGGTTCGTCCGGGTATACGGGGGGATTCGGTGACATGATGGTGTATGGGGGTTAGGGGTTTGTCGTTCAGTGTTGTTCCATGGCTTCGTAGGCCTTGCCGAGAAGTTCGTCCACGTCGGCGTCCGGCTTGCCGGAGCCGCGCGCCATGTCGTCCTTGCCGCCGCCCTTGCCGCCGGCCAGGGGGGCTATCTTGCGCATGAGCTCGCCCGCCTTCAGTCCGGCGGCAAGCGCCTTCTCGCCGCAGTACGCGCCGAGCAGCAGGCTGTCCTCGTTGCCCACCACAAAGAACACGGCGGCGGGGAAATGGCGCTTGCGCAGGCCGTTGAGGAGCTCGGTGAGCAGCTCGTTGCCGCCCTGGAAATACATCACGCCGTTGCCGTCCACGGCACCGCCGGCCAAGGCGTCCTCCAGCGCGGCGTCCGCCTGTCCTGCTGCGGCTGCGGCTGCGGCCTTCTTCATGCGCTTGTCCGCCTCCAGAGCGGCCTCTTTCACGGATTCGCAGTAGGCGGCGTAGGCATCCATGGCTGCGGTCAGGTCCTCGTAGTTGGCGGCTTTCTGCACGGCCTCGTCCTGCTTCCCGTCGGCGGGCACGGGGACGATATCCTGGCCGAGTGCGATGAGTTTTTCATTGGCGGCGTGGAGCTTGGCGAGGAAGTCCTCCGTCTCCTGCTTGTGAGCGGCCACCACATTGGCGGCGTAGTTGAAGGCGGCCGCACCGCAGGCGGCCTCGATACGGCGCACGCCGCTGGCAATGGCACCCTCGCTCATGATTTTGCACACGCCCACCTGGGCGGTGGCGGTCACGTGGGTGCCGCCGCAGAGCTCCATGGAGACGCCGTCGAACTTGCCGGACTCGCCGCCCATCTGCACCAGGCGCACCACGTCGCCGTACTTGTCGCCGAAGAACTGGCAGACCTCCTTGTGCTGCTTGATTTCCGCCATGGGATATTCCTTGCAGACCACGGGCAGGTTGTCGCTCACCCACTTGTTCACGCGTTCCTCCACGCGGCGCAGGTCCGCCTTGGAGATGGCCCCGCTGTTGAAGTCGAAGCGCAGGCGGTCCACCTCCACCAGGGAGCCCTGCTGGGCGATATCCTCGCTCACGAGCTCGCGCAGGGCCTTGTGCAGCAGGTGGGTGGCGGAGTGGTGGGCCTGCAGGGCGGCGCGGCGGGTGGCGTCCAGCGTGAGCGTCACGGTGTCTCCCACGGCGGGGGCAATGCCGTCCGCGGCGGAGATGAGGTGGGCGCGGGCCTTGCCGATTTGCTGCACGCCGATGACCTCCGCCTCGCTGCCGGCAAGCGTCAGGGTGCCGCCGTCGCTCACCTGGCCGCCCATCTCGGCGTAGAAGGGGGTTTTGTCCGTGATGACGAAGAGCACGCCGTCGTTTTCGTGCACCTCGGTCACCCTGGCCTCGCAGCACTGCTCCGTGTAGCCGGTGAACTCGGTCACGCAATCCGTCTTGATGTCCAGCGCGCGCACCACCTGTTTCTTCTGGGCGGCCTTGGCGCGCTGGCGCTGCTCCTCCATGAGCTCATCGAAGCGGGCGGTGTCGATTTCCAGCCCGCGCTCGCGTGCCATGAGGGCGGTGAGGTCGATGGGGAAGCCATAGGTGTCGTACAGCTTGAAGGCGAAATCGCCGGAGACCTTTCCTGCGGCGGCCACTTCCTTGTCGAAGAGCTCCAGGCCGCGGTCCAGCGTCTCGTTGAAGCTGGTTTCCTCGCGCAGCAGGGTTTCCTTGATGGTGTCGCGGCGGGCCTCCAGCTCCGGGAACACCCCGCCCATTTCCGCCACCAGCGTGTCCACGATATCGGAGAGGAAGGGCTTCTCCAGCCCCAGGGTGCGGCCGTAGCGCACGGCGCGGCGCAAGATGCGGCGCAGCACGTAGTTGCGGCCGCCGTTGCCGGGCAGTATGCCGTCTGCTATGCTGAAGGAAAGCGTGCGGATGTGGTCTGCAATCACGCGGAAGGCGATGCTTTCGCGCAGGATGTCCCTCTGTTCCGCGGTGGCGTCTGCGGGGTAGATGTCCACGTACTTGCGGCCGGAGATTTGCTCAATCTTGTTGAAGATGGGGCGGAAGACATCCGTGCTGTAGTTGGAGACGCGGCGCGAGGTGAAATCCGTGAAGCCGTTGGTGCACTGGATCATGGCGCAGGCGCGCTCGAAGCCCATGCCGGTGTCCACGTGGCAGGCGGGAAGGTTGCGGAAGGTGCCGTCCGTTTCCGCGTTGTACTGCATGAACACCAGGTTCCAGATCTCGATGCACTTGTCACTGTCCTTGTTCACCAGCTTGCCCTGCGTGTCGCCCTCCGGGGTCAGGTCCACGTGCAGTTCGGAGCAGGGGCCGCAGGGGCCGGTTTCGCCCATCATCCAGAAGTTGTCGTGCATGTTGCCGTTCACCACGTGCACCTTGGGGTCCATGCCCTTGCTCTCGAAGAGCGCGGCCCAGGCATCGTAGGCTTCCTGGTCGAATTCGCCGGGGTTGCCGGCGGCCTTGTCAGGGCAGTACACGGTGGCGTACAGGCGCTCCACGGGGAACCCCCACCGCTCCACGATGAGCTCCCACGCCCAGGAGATGGCCTCCTTCTTGAAGTAGTCGCCGAAGGACCAGTTGCCCAGCATCTCGAAGAAGGTGTGGTGGTAGGAGTCCTGGCCCACGTCCTCCAGGTCGTTGTGCTTGCCGCCTGCGCGGATGCATTTCTGCGTGTCGGATGCGCGGCCGGGCTTGTACGGGGCGGCCAGCTCACCCAGGAAGTACGGCACAAACTGGTTCATGCCCGCGTTCGTGAACAGCAGGCCCGGGCTCTGCGGCATCAGGGAGGCGGAGGGCACGATGGTGTGCTGCTTGGACTGGAAGAAATCTAGGAAGCTCTGGCGGATTTGCGCGGCGGTCATCATAACGGTCTGATTGGCTTTGAAAAATGCTCGCCGCAAAGGATACACCCCCCGCGCGCGCATGTAAAGGGCAAATCTCACGCTGCGCGGTCGCGGCTTTGGCTTGATGAACGGGGTGCGGTGTGGTACAAGGGGTGCATGAAGTTCTTTGTGGTGGCCGGTGAGAAGAGCGGCGACAAGCAGGGTGCCCTGCTTGTGCGCGAGCTGCTGGCCCGCTGCCCGGGGCTGGAAATCCAGGGGCTGGGCGGCCGCCAGATGCATGAGCTGGTGCCGGAGATTGAGGACTGGGCGGATGCCGCCGGCGTTATCGGCTTTGTGGATGTGATGCGCCATATCCGCTTCTTTGCGCGGCGCTTGAAGGAAATGACGCAGCGCATAGCGGAGGCGCAGCCGGACTGCCTGCTGCTCATCGACTACCCCGGTTTCAACCAGCGCCTGGCGGAGCGGGTGCGCAAGGTTTCCCCGAACACGCGGATAGCGTACTTTATTGCCCCCATGGTGTGGGCGTGGCACCGCGGGCGCATTCCCAAGCTGGCGCGCACGCTGGATTTGATGCTCTGCACCTTTCCGTTCGAGAAGCCGCTGTTCGAGGCGGCGGGGCTGCGCACGGAGTTTGTGGGCCACCCGCTGGTGGAGGACATCCTGGCCAAGCGCAACCCGAACGTGCGCGAGAAGAACCTCATCGGCCTCTTCCCCGGCAGCAGGCGCAGGGAGATTGAGCGCCATTTCCCCATCTTCCTCAAGGTGGTGGCGGAGGCCCACACCCTGCACCCGGAATGGCGCTTCATGACCTCCGCCAGCAACGGGCAGCTGGCCGATATCATGCGCCGCATGGCAGACCGCGCAGGCGTGCCGCAGGGGGCTGTCAACATCACCCCCGGCCTGTACCACGACCTCATGGACCGTGCGGATGCCGCGCTGGTGACCTCCGGCACGGCCACCATGGAGGCCGCGCTGCACGAGCTTCCCTTCGCCCTGGTGTACAAGGTGGCGCCGCTCACCTACCTGCTGGGCCGCATGCTGGTGGATATCCAGTGGATAGGCATGGTGAACATCCTGGCAAACGCCACCGTCACCACGGAGCTCATCCAAGGGGATTTCACCCCGGAAAACTGCGTGATGGAGCTGGAAAACCTGCTGGATTCCGCCTACCGCGCCCGCGTGCTGGCGGATATGCGCGAATCCGTGTCCACCCTGGGCCACGGCGGTGCCGCCGCCAAGGCTGCGGATGCCATCATGAGCCTGTTCTGATTCCGCTGGAAACCACATGCTCGTGCGGGCGGTATCGTTCCATGCACACGTGGTAAATTTGCCCATGGAAATTCAATATCGCACTTGCGCACCCGCCGAATTGATGATATCCTACAGCCACGGGGTGAACCCTATCCTACACCCCGCCTCTCGACACCCCCAAGCAACATCCCAATTGTACCGTACCGAATCCACCACTGCCTAGAACTATCCAAATGAACGCATACCACCACATCATCGGCAAACTATTCACCGCAGCATGCTCCGCACTTTTCCTCTGCCAGGCCCAGGCGGCGAAGAACGAGCCTGTACCGCCGTCCTCCCTGTTCCAAACAGGCCGATACATAGAGCTGTCCTACACGCCCAAGTACGAAGGCCCCTGGTACATCACATTCAAGCAAACGGAGGTGACGCCGGAAAAATCCAGCCTGGGATACACGCTCAGTTCCACGGCAGATCCCAAGGCGGCGCGCCGCGTGTACCATTCCTACATGTACTGTGCATGCAAACGCAACGACAGCTGCTACGATGTGTACTTCATCCCCATGCAGGCGGCGAAGGACTCACACGTGCTGCACCGCACCTTTTTTATCTTTTCCAAATACGTGACCGGGAGATTTGAAAAAGGCAACGAGGTTCAATTCAACACCATTTTCACGCAGAAGGGAAACGCCAAGAACATTGAAAAATATTTCAACGAGCACAAGGGTGGCAATGATGCCCTCACGCGAGACCGCCTGCGAGCCATCTCCACCGCATACGCAGGGGGTGGTGACGCCGCAGTCAAACAGCTCTTGAAATGGAGGTGGTGTGAGGATTCTGCCAAATTCAACGAGAAAGATTATGAATAGAACCTTCATCAGCATGAAAGCAATCCGCCATGTCGCCTCCGCGTTCATTGCCGCCCTGATGCTGGGCTGCGCCCTGGCCCAGCAAATCGAGGTGGATTCTTACGTCCGCAACTCGAAAGACCAGGGCGAATACCCCAAATTGCTCCAATCCATCAACGAGGCTCCCACCGGCAAGGAACGTGATGCCATGATAACAAAGGCCATCCAGGAATGCGCCTCTAAAATCAAAGCGGAACGCAAGCATTTGGAGGCACTGGACGCCCGTATCCACAACCTGCAAAAGCAGAGGAGCGGCAGCGGCAAAAGCCAGGCCGACCGCCAGCTCGGCAAATACAAAACGCAACTGGCCTGTTCACACCGTTCGCTCGAGGCCCTCTTTGGGCTGAAACGCACCCTAGACGTGCTGTATACGAAGATACCGGAGAAAAACCCCAAGCTCGTTGCCGAGCTCTCGGCCATGCCTGCATGGGGCAAGGGCGTGGAAGGCAGGAAAAGCGTTTCCTCAATAGCCAAAGAGTACAGGAAGAAGATATGACGGCAGGGAAACCCGCGCGCGCTAACCGCTAAACGCGGGAGTTCTCCTCCCCACCCGCGCTCCACCCCGCCCGCGCATTTGTTTGCGGAGCACCGCAGATTATCCTTGATTTTTGCCGCCGCGCGGGTATAGTTGAGCGCGCAGGGGTGTGTTTCACCGCCTCTCCACACGTTATGTCCCAAGACAATCTCAAGGAAATAGAGCAGAACTACATGTGCGACCCGGACGCGGACGGCGGGTTCGTGTACACCACGGTGGAAGCCGCCATCAACTGGGTGCACAAGTACTCCCTGTGGCCCATGCCCATGGGCACGTCCTGCTGCGCCATCGAGTACATGGCGGCCTCCTGCTCCCGGTACGACATCTCGCGCTTCGGTTCGGAAGTGAACCGCTACGCGCCGCGCCAGGCGGATTTCATGTTCATCTGCGGCACCATCACCTACAAGATGGCCATGCTGGTGCGCCGCATCTGGGACCAGATGCCCGCGCCCAAGTGGTGCATAGCCTGCGGCGCGTGCGCCTGCTCCGGCGGCATGTTCCGCAGCTACTCCGTGCTGCAGGGAGTGGACAAGATTGTGCCTGTGGACGTGTACATCTCCGGCTGCCCGCCGCGCCCGGAGGCCCTGCTGCAGGGGCTTATCACCCTGCAGGACAAGATCATGGCCACGGACCACCCGCTCAAGGACTTCTTCAAGACGCACAACCTGCGCGAGGCGCAGAACGCCGACACCGTACCCACCAACGTTATCCTCGACTAACCCCCATTGCACGCCATGCCGAAACCCACCCTTACCGAACTTCAGGCGGCTGCGGCCGATCAAATCTGCGGGCGCTTCCCGCAAGTGGGCCGCAAGGAATTCCGCGGCGACACCACCCTGACCGTGCAGCCGGAAGACCTGGTGCGCGTGATGACCTACGCCAAGGAGGCCTGCGGCTTCAACATGCTCGTGTGCGTGTCCTCCGTGGACAACATGGGCAGCGAGCCGCGTTTCGAGGTGAACTACACCATCACCCAGGCGGAGACGGGCGCCAACATGCTGGTGCGCTGCCCCGTGGGCGAGGAAAGCCCCGCCGTGCCGAGCATGGTCCCCGTGTGGACCTCCGCAGACTGGCTGGAGCGCGAGCAGTACGACCTGATGGGCATAGAGTTCACCGGGCACCCGGACCTGCGGCGCATCATGATGTGGGAGGGCTACCCCTACCACCCGCTGCGCAAGGATTTCCCCGTGCAGGGCAAGGAGTTCGAGCAGGCCGGCATGGCCTTCACCCAGGTGGCCCCCACCGCCGGCGGCCCCTTCACCACCGCCCCCGGCAAGACCGCCGCAGAGCGCGAACCCCATCCCCGCGCATAAGCGCCAACCCTCTTCCACGGCTCGGCGTGTACCGCGCGCCGGGCCTTTTTTCTTGCCATGCAGCTCTCCCCGGATTCAGACCCCGTAGCCCGCGCCCAAGCCTGGGTGGGGGACGCCGTGCTCGCGCTCTACGCGCGCGAGTGGATTCTCTCCTTCAAGGGAGAGATTGACGGCGAGTTCTTTGTGGAGGTCACCAGCAACGACTTCCTGCGCCTCACCGGAAACGCCACGGGCGTGGAGGCCCAAATTGGCCGCATCTACAAGGCGGACGGCCTGGCAGCCGCCTATGCCTGGATTGACGAGCACCTGCGCCCCAAGATGGAGCAGCGCCTGCACGCCCGCCGCTCCACACACCCACACCACAAACGGTGAAGGGATTTACAATTTACAATTGACGATTGACAATTTGGAAAGCTAGGCGCGCTGCGCGCGCGGGAATGGGGCACGCTGGCGCGTATAATCACGCTCCGTGTTTCTAATGATGCCTCAAACAGCGCGAGAGCGCATCCCCGCATTGGCGGGGCAGTTGGAACGCGCCGCAGGCGCGGGAATTTTACAAATTGTCAATCGTCAATTGTAAATTGTAAATCCTGCAGAATCCTGCAGAATCCTGCCGTCAGGCGGGATTTTGCGGGTACAGGCTCTTGCGGCCCACGGAGTGGTACTCGAAACCGGCGTGCACCACGTTCTCGCCGTGCATCACGTTGCGGCCGTCAAAGATGATGGGCAGCTTCATGAGCTCGCGCACGCGCTGCAGATTGGCGTTGGCAAACTGTTTCCATTCCGTGGCCACCACCAGCACCTCTGCATCCTTCACGCACTCGTACATGTCGTTGCAGTAGTTCACCTGGCAGCCTTCCAGCGCGCGGGCGCCAGTTTCCATGGCCTTGGGGTCGTACGCGCTCACGATGGCGCCCTCCTCGCACAGGCGGCGGATGAGCTTGACGGCCACGGATTCGCGCACGTCGTCCGTGTTCTGCTTGAAGGCCAGGCCCCATACGGCCACGCGCTTGCTGCGCAGCACCCAGAGCTTCTCTCGCAGGCGGTCCATGAAGTGGTCCAGCTGGCGTGCGTTGATGCGCTCCACCTCCTCCAGCAGGTGGAGGGGGGCTCCCAGCTGGTGGGAGATGTTGATGAAGCCCTTCACGTCCTTGGGGAAGCAGGAGCCGCCGTAGCCCAGGCCGGCGTTGAGGAAGTTGCGCGAGATGCGCTTGTCCATGCCGATGCCCATGGCCACCAGCTCCACGTCCGCCCCGGATTTCTCGCAGACCTGGGAGACGGCGTTGATGTAGGATATCTTGAGGGCCAGGAAGGAGTTTGCGGCGTGCTTGATGAGCTCCGCGGAGGCCAGGTCCACCTCCACGATGGGGGCGTTGAACGGCTGGTACACGCGCTTCATCATGTCCATGGCGCGCTGGGAGTTGGTGCCGATGACCACGCGGTCCGGGTTCATGAGGTCCTGCACGGCGCTGCCTTCGCGCAGGAATTCCGGGTTGGACACCACGTCCACATCCACCTCTGTGCCGGCGTAGCGGGAGATGACCTCGTACACTTTCTGCCCGGTGCTCACGGGCACGGTGGACTTGTCCACCACGATGCGGTAGCCGTACTCCGGGCGCAGGGCGTCTGCAATCTCATGGGAGACGGCCTCGATGAAGGAGAGGTCCACGGAGCCGTCCTCGTGCGGGGGCGTGGGCACGGCAATGAAGATGATATCGCTCTTGGCCACGGCCTCGTTCAGGTCCGTGGTGAAGGAGAGGCGGCCTGCGGAGACGTTGGAGACGATCATGTCCTCCAGGTCCGGCTCGTAGATGGGCATCTTGCCTTGGCGCAGAGACTCGACCTTCTTCAGGTTGTTGTCCACGCAGATGACGTTGTGGCCGACTTCCGCGAAACAGGTGCCCGTGGTGAGACCTACATATCCGGTACCGATGATGGCGAGGTTCATGAGAGGAGAAATATGTGTTCGCGGCATTATAGGAAAGATTGGCAAAAAAGCAAGCACAGTTTGTGAATATTACAAAGTAATTCCGGTAATTCACGCGGCAAATCACCTTGACAGCCCGGCACGGCATGATATGCTGGGCTGAAAAGGCAGATGAGCGCGCAACATCCCAGAATATATACCTGCACGCCATTCGCGTTCCCTGCGGATGGCTATTTCTATACGCGCGACACCGGGCTGCTCTGCCGCAGCCTGCAGGCCCTGGGTGCGGAAAGCCGCGTGGTGATGCCGCTGCCGCACCATGGGGACGACCAAACCGGATCCCCGCTGCTGCGCGTGCCGGGGCTGCGGCTGTGCTCTGCCTCCTGGTGGCGGGAGCAGCGGTTGGACGGCGTGATGCTGTATTCCTGGGGGGACCCGCGGTACCTGGGCGTGGCGCGCGCCATTCACCGGGCGGGCATACGCCTGGTCATCCACTACGATGCGAACTGCGAGCTGCACGGGCACCTGAAACGCCCTGGCGGCGTACTGAAAAGGCTCATCAACCGCGTGAAGGATTATTGGGTGAACCGCCTGCGCGCCCGCCACCTCTCGTATGCGGATGCCATCACCACCACCCCGCCCAACCGAGAGGCCT
Source organism: Akkermansia sp. (assembly GCA_030523775.1). Classification (GTDB taxonomy): domain Bacteria; phylum Verrucomicrobiota; class Verrucomicrobiia; order Verrucomicrobiales; family Akkermansiaceae; genus Akkermansia. The sequence continues at coordinate 31,017 of JAUNHW010000011.1, read as the reverse complement.
TTTTGCATGACCCCGCCTACGGAGAGCCGATAGCGGGCAAATGTGTGGAAATGCCTTGCCCCGTCTCCACCGTGTTCCGGCACACGGGAACACCCAGGGAAGCGCTCTTTGTGGCGGTGGGCAAATGGAGCGATGTGGCCAACAAGCGCCCGGAGATGCTGATGGCCACGCTGGAGGCCTACTATGCCAGCGCGGATGCCGTCGGGCTTTGCGATGCGGAGGTGTACGGCGCCCCCACGCCGGAGATGGAAGCCTGGCACGCCGCCCTGCCGCCCCATGTGCAGATGCACGTGCGCCTCATGGGGAATGTGGACCACGAGACCCTTTGCCGAGCGTACAACCGCGCGCGCGGTATCCTGTGCACCTCCTTTGCGGAGGGCACGCACAACGCCTCGCTGGAGGCCCTGTGCTGCGGCTGCGCGGTGGTGTGCCCCAACCGCCCCGTCCACCTGTGCAACGTTATCTGGTACACGCAGGACGGCTGCGGCACCGTGGCGCGGGAGGACACGCCGGAATCCCTGGCCGCCGCCATGCAGGCGGAATCCGCCGCCTGGGAGCGCGGGGAGCGCCAGCCGCAGCGTATGGCGGACATGTGGAGCCCCAGGGTGCAGCCGCCCCTCACCCTGCCGCGCATCTTCCCGGTATTGGCGGGACGCTAGGTTGCAAAAGGCCCGCACGGCGTTGCCGCCATGCGGGCCTGGAAGTTCACTTGCGGGCGGCGCTAGTCGTCGGAGCCCACGGAGATGGTATCGTCTGAAACGGGCATCTCCTCCTCGTCCTCGTAGCCGGCGCGGGGGATGGGCACGGCGCCGGGCGCGGCCTCCACCGCTATCTCGCGGTACTTGGTGAAGCCGGTGCCGGCGGGGATGAGGTGACCGAGGATGACGTTCTCCTTGAAGCCCTCCAGCATATCCACCTTGCCGAGCGTGGCAGCTTCCGTGAGCACGCGCGTGGTGTCCTGGAAGGATGCGGCGGAGATGAAGGAATCCGTCTTCAGCGAGGCCTTGGTGATGCCGAGCAGGATGGGCTCGGAATCCGCCGGGCGGCCGTTCATTTCCACGGTCTCCTGGTTGATGCGCACCAGCGTGGTGCGGTCCACCTCGTCGCCCCAGAGCAGGCCGGTGTCTCCCGGGTCCTTCACGCGCACCTTGCGCAGCATCTGGGAAACGATGATTTCCACGTGCTTGTCGTTGATTTCCACACCCTGCACGCGGTACACCTGCTGCACTTTGTTGACCAGGTGCTCCTGCAGGGCTTCCTTGCCGCAGATGCGGAGGATTTCATCAGATGCCTCGGAGCCGTCGGAAAGCGGCTCGCCGGCATGCACGTAGTCGCCATCGTGCACAATGATGTGGCGGTCCATGGGCACCAGGTGCTTCACGGAGACGGTGCCGTCCTTCTCGTCGCGCTCCTCCAGCTTGGTGGTGCGGCGGCTCTTCTTGGCGGCGGCGTCCTTGGCATCGGCGTCACGGTAGACGGTGACCACCTTCTTGCCGCGGATCATGGCGTCCTCGATACCCACGATGCCGTCAATCTGCGCGAGCGTGCAAATCTCCTTGGGCTTGCGGGCCTCGAAGAGCTCTGCCACGCGGGGCAGACCGCCGGTGATATCGTTGGTCTTCTGCACCTTGCGGGGCGTCTTGGCCAGCACGGTGCCGGCTGCAATCTGCTGCTTGTTGGAAACGGCGAGATACGCGCCGGTGGGGATGGAGTACACGCGGGGCTTGTCCTTGTCTCCCTTGCCGGTGTGGATGATGATGCGCGGGGCGAGGTCCTGGCGGTGGTCGATGATGACGGTCTGGCCCTTGCCGGATTCGCCGTGCTCGGTGCGGCAGGTGATGCCGGAGATCATGTCCTTGAACTCCACCTTGCCGGCCACTTCCGTGATCACGGGAATGGCGAAGGGATCCCATTCCGCCACCACGGTGTCCGCGGTGACCTTGGCGCCGTCCTTCACGTGCAGGGCGGCACCCATGGTGAGCTGGTAGGATTCGAGCTCCTTGCCGTCCTCATCGTAGATCTTGACGCCGCCGTTCTTGCAGAGCACGATCATGTCGCCGTTCTCGTCCTCCACGCAGCGGTCGCGCAGGTTCTCGTCATAGATGAGTCGGCCTGTGCTCTTGGCCACGTATTCCGGGCGGTTGGCGGCGGCGGTGGCGGTGCCGCCCACGTGGAACGTGCGCATGGTGAGCTGGGTGCCGGGCTCGCCGATGGACTGGGCGGCGATGATGCCCACGGCCTCACCCACCTTCACGGACTTGCCGGTGGCGAGGTTCAGGCCGTAGCACTTGGCGCAGCAGCCCTTGGAGAGTTCGCACGTGAGCACGGAGCGCACGCGCACCTTCTCGATTCCCACCTTCTCGATGCGCTTGGCGGCCTCGTCGGTGATAATCTCGTTCTTGGCGGTGATGACTTCCTTGGAGGTCGGGTCCAGGATGTCATCGCACGCCACGCGGCCGTAGATGCGGGTGGAGAGGGAGGCAATCTCGTCCTCGCCGTCGTAGATGGCGGTCATGGTGATGCCCTGTTCCGTGCCGCAGTCCTCCGCGCGCACAATCACGTCCTGCGCCACATCCACCAGCTTGCGGGTCATGTAGCCGGAGTCTGCGGTCTTCAGAGCGGTATCCGCCAGGCCCTTGCGCGCGCCGTGGGTGGAGATGAAGTACTCCAGCTCGGAAAGGCCCTCGCGGAAGTTGGAGGTGATGGGGCGTTCGATAATCTCGCCGGAGGGCTTGGCCATGAGGCCGCGCATACCGGAGAGCTGCTTGATCTGGGCCTTGTTGCCGCGGGCGCCGGAGTCCACCATCATGTAGAGCGGGCTGGCCACGGCGGAGCCGCCGTTGTACTCCAGCTTGGTGTAGAGCTCCTTCTGGATGGCATCCGTGGTGGAGGACCAGATGTTCACCACCTTCTCGTAGCGTTCACCGTTGGTGATAAGGCCCTCCTCGTACTGCTCGGTCACCTTGGCGACCTCGTCGTACGCGGCCTCGATAAGCTCGTTCTTGTTCTCCGGCACCACCATGTCCACGATACCGATGGAGCAGCCGGAGCGCGTGGCTTCCTTGTAGCCCAGGGATTTCAGGGCATCCAGGGTTTCCACGGTGCGCTTCTGGCCGCAGGTCTGGTAGCAGCGCCAGATGATGTCGCCGAGCTGCTTCTTGCCGACGTTGCGGTTGATGTAGCCGATTTCCTCCGGCCAGATTTCGTTGAAGCGCACGCGGCCTGCGGTGGTGACGATGGTCTTGCGGCCCACGTTCTCCTGGTTGTAGGAGAGCTTGTCGAAGGCGGCGCCGGTCTTGCCGTAGTCCGGGTTCTTGAGGCGGATCCACTCGTGGTAGCCGATCTTGCGGGAGGCAATGGCGAACTCCACTTCCGAGATGGACTCGAAGAGCGGCAGCAGGTGCTGGTTGTCCTGCTTCTCCTTCACCTCCTTGGCGCGGGTGTGGGTGAGATAGTAGGACCCCAGAATGATATCCTGCGTGGGCGTGCAGATGGGCTTGCCGGATGCCGGGGAGAACACGTTGTTGGGCGCCAGCATGAGAAGGCGCGCCTCCAGCTGGGCCTCCACGCTCAGCGGCACGTGCACGGCCATCTGGTCGCCATCGAAGTCTGCGTTGTAGCCGGTGCAGACCAGCGGGTGCAGGCGGATGGCGGAACCCTCGATGAGCACGGGCTCGAAGGCCTGGATGGAAAGGCGGTGCAGCGTTGGGGCGCGGTTCAGGAACACGGGGTGCCCCTTGGTCACCTCTTCCAGGATATCCCACACCACGGCCTCCTTGCGGTCAATCATCTTCTTGGCGGAGCGCACGGTGTGCACGTAGCCGAGCTCCTTCAGGCGGTGGATGATGAAGGGCTCGAAGAGGTTGAGCGCCATCTTCTTGGGCAGGCCGCACTGGTTCATCTTCAGGTGCGGGCCGATGACGATGACGGAACGGCCGGAGTAGTCCACGCGCTTGCCCAGCAGGTTCTGGCGGAAACGGCCGCTCTTGCCCTTCAGCATGTCGGAGAGGGACTTGAGCGGGCGGTTGCCGGCGCCGGTCACGTGGCGGCCGTGGCGGCCGTTGTCGAACAGCGCGTCCACCGCTTCCTGGAGCATGCGCATCTCATTGCGCTTGATGACCTCCGGGGTCTGGAGGGCGGCGAGCTCCTTGAGGCGGTTGTTGCGGTTGATGACGCGGCGGTACAGGTCGTTCAGGTCACTGGTGGCGAAACGGCCGCCGGGCAGGGGAACGAGCGGGCGCAGGTCCGGGGGAATGACGGGCAGCACGGTGAGCACCATCCACTCCGGGCGGGTGCCGCTGCTCTTGAAGCCCTGGGCGAGCTGCAGGCGCTTGGCAATCTTGCGCTTGGTCTGCTTGGAGCTGGTTTTCTCCATCTCCTGCTTGAGCTGGTCGATGAGGGCGTCCAGGTCCGTGGTGGCCAGGAGCTTCTGGATGGCTTCCGCACCCATGCCCACTTCCGGGGCGTCGTCCTCGCCGTAGTCGTCCACCAGGCTCTCGTAGTCCTCCTCGGAGATGATGGTGCCGCGCTCCACGCCGTTGATGCCGCGCGGGTCGATGACGATGTAGTCGTCATAGTAGATGACGCGCTCCAGGTCGCGGGAGGTAAGGTCGAGCATGAGGCCGATGCGGCTGGGCATGCACTTGTAGAACCAGATGTGGGTGACGGGGACGGCGAGGGTGATGTGTCCCATGCGGACGCGGCGGACGCGGGAGGAGGTGACCTCCACGCCGCAGCGGTCGCAGATCATGCCCTTGTTCTTGGCGCGCTTGTAGCGGCCGCAGGAGCATTCCATATCGCGCGTGGGGCCGAAGATGCGCTCGCAGAAGAGGCCGCCCTTTTCCGGCTTGAACGTGCGGTAGTTGATGGTTTCCGGGTTTTTGACCTCACCGCTGGACCACTTGAGGATGTCCTCCGGGCTGGCCACGGTAATGCAAACCTGGTCGAAGTTCTTGGGCTTCTCGTTGTTAAGGTCGATATAAGACATAACGTTTGTAGGAGTTTGGGGTTCGGGGTTTACATCTCGGTGTCGTCGTCATCCGTTGCGGGCACCTCTTCCGCATCCTCGGGGAAGTCGTCGTCTCCCTCCACGGATTCGGAGAGCAGGTCGTCGTCCATGCCGTCGCCGGCCAGGAGGGCGAAGTAGTCGTCCGCGGTGCGCGGAGCGTTCTCGCGGTCCTTCTGCTCGGTGGGCTGCACGTTGAGGCAGAGAGCCTGCATTTCCTTGATGAGCACGTTGAAGGATTCCGGCGTGCCGGCCTCCAGCGAGTTGTCACCCTTCACAATGTTCTCATAGATGCGCGTGCGGCCCTGCACATCGTCGGACTTGACGGTGAGGAGCTCTTGCAGCGTGTATGCGGCGCCGTACGCCTCCATGGCCCACACCTCCATTTCGCCGAAGCGCTGGCCGCCGTGCTGGGCCTTGCCGCCCAGCGGCTGCTGGGTGACCAGGGAGTAGGTTCCCACGGCGCGGGCGTGCACCTTGTCTGCCACCAGGTGGTTGAGCTTGAGCATGTAGGTGTAGCCCACCACCACGGGGTAGTGGAAGTATTCGCCGGTGAGACCGTCTATGAGGCGGCTCTTGCCCGCGGTGGTGCCGTCCTTGCCGTCACCCACCCAGGAGAAGCCGTCCACCTTCTTGGCCTGGCTCATGTATTCCCAGATCTTGGATTCCTCGATGCCGTCGAACACCGGGGTTGCCACCTTGAAGCCCAGGGCCTTGGCGGCCACGCCCAGGTGGGCTTCCAGCACCTGCCCCACGTTCATGCGGGAGGGCACGCCCAGGGGGTTGAGGATGATGTCCACCGGGGTGCCGTCCTCCAGGTAGGGCATGTCTTCCACGGGGAGCACGCGGGAGCATACGCCCTTGTTGCCGTGGCGGCCTGCCATCTTGTCGCCCACGCCGAGCTTGCGCTTGGTGGCGATGTAGACCTTGACCTCCGTGACCACGCCGGGGTCCAGCTCGGCGCCGGCCTCGATCTGGTCCAACCTGCGGTCGCGCTCCTCGTCCAGGTCGTGGAAGCGGGTCTCGAAGCTGTTGATGATTTCAAAGATCTGGTTGCGCACGGGGCTCTCGTTCATCTCGATCTGGTCGTGATGGACGGCGAGCTTGCGCAGCAGGGTCTTGGTGATCTTGCGGTTGGCGGGAATGATGATTTCATTCGTGCCGGCGCGGGTGACCTCCAGGGGAATCTTCTCTCCCAGCAGGCGGTCAGAGAGCTTGCTGGTGAGCTGCTCGATGAGGTTGTCGCGGTTCTTCTGGTACTCGGTGTCCAGCTTCTTGCGCTGCTTCTGGCTCTCCTTCTCCACGTCCACGGGGGGCGTGCCGGGAGCGGCGGTGCGCACCACGCGCACATCCATGACCACGCCGGTGGTTCCCGGCGGCACGCGCAGGGAGGTGTCCTTCACGTCTGCCGCCTTCTCGCCGAAGATGGCGCGCAGCAGGCGTTCCTCCGGCGCCAGGTCGGTCTCGCTCTTGGGGGTGATCTTGCCCACCAGGATATCACCGGGCTTCACTTCCGCGCCGATGCGGACAACGCCGTCGCTGCCCAGGTTCTTGAGCGCGTCGTCGCCCACGTTGGGGATATCGCGGGTGATTTCCTCCGGGCCGAGCTTGGTGTCGCGCGCCTTTTCCTCGAATTCCTCGATGTGGATGGAGGTGTAGGCGTCTTCCTGCACCAGGCGTTCGGAGATGATGATGGCGTCCTCGAAGTTGTATCCGTACCAGGACATGTAGGCCACCAGCACGTTGCGGCCCAGGGCCAGCTCGCCGCCGTCTGTGCAGGGGCCGTCCGCCAGCACGTCGCCGGCCTTGATTTTCTGGCCGCGGGAGACGATGGGCTTCTGGTTGATGCAGGTGGAGGCGTTGGAGCGCATGAACTTGCGCAGCTGGTAGACGTAGATGCCCTTGTCGGGGTCTGTCTTCACGCTTTCCGGCTCGCTGAGCCAGGTGTTGGGGGAGACGGGCAGCTGGCCGTCCTTGGTGGTGACCACGTACTCTGCGGTGGCGGAGGCCACAATGCCGGGAGCCTGGGCCACGATGACGGAGCCGGAGTCCCTGGCGCACTTGGCCTCAATGCCGGTGCCCACGAGCGGGGCCTGGTTCACCATCAGCGGCACGCCCTGGCGCTGCATGTTGGCGCCCATGAGGGCGCGGTTGGCGTCATCATGCTCCAGGAAGGGGATGAGGCCTGCGGCAATGGAGATGATCTGCTTGGGGGAGACATCCATGTACTCCACGCGGGAGGGGTCCACCTCCACGAATTCGCCGTGCTCGCGCGCGGTGACGCGCGCCTTCACGAAATGGCCCTTGCCGTTGTCCTCGTCCAGCTCGTTGTTGGCCTGGGCGATGAGGTGGTACTCCTCCTTGTCTGCGGTGAGGTACTCCACCTCGTTGGTGACGATGGTTTCCGTCTTCTTGCCCTTCTTCTCAATGTGCTTGATGCGGCGGAAGGGGGTTTCGATGAAGCCGTACTCGTCAATGCGCGCGTAGGTGCAAAGGGAGTTGATGAGGCCGATGTTGGGGCCTTCCGGGGTCTCGATGGGGCAGATGCGGCCGTAGTGGGAGGGATGCACGTCTCGCACCTCGAACCCGGCGCGGTCGCGGTTGAGGCCGCCCGGTCCCAGTGCGGAGAGGCGGCGCTTGTGCGTGAGCTCGGCCAGCGGGTTGATCTGGTCCATGAACTGGGAGAGCTGGCTGCGGCCGAAGAAATCACGCACCACGGCGCTCAGGGCCTTGGGGTTGATGAGCTTGCTGGGCGTGATGTCGTTCTTGGTGGTGTCGCACAGGGTCATGCGCTCCTTCACCAGGCGCTCCGTGCGGGCCAGGCCCACGCGGCACTGGTTGGAGATGAGCTCGCCCACGGCGCGCACGCGGCGGTTGCCCAGGTGGTCGATGTCGTCCACCTGCCCCTCGCCGTGCCTCAGGCGCAGCAGGTACTTGAGCGCGGAGAGGAAGTCTATGGGCTGGATGAGGCGCTGGTCCTCCGGCACGTCCAGGCCGAGCTTCTGGTTGATCTTGTAGCGGCCCACGCGGGTGAGGTCGTAGCGCTTCGGGTCCTTGAAGAGGCGGTCCAGCGCGGTGGTGGCCTGCTGCACGGTGGGCGGGTCTCCCGGGCGGAACTTGCGGAAGATTTCCTTGAGGGCGGATTCGCGGTCGTAGGCCAGGTCCTTCTTGAGGGTCTTCACCAGCACCTCGTCCTCGCGCTGGTCGATCACCTCCACCTGCTTGATTCCCAGCTCCTGCATCTTGCGGATGGTGGCGGTGCTGAGCGGCTCGTACGCCTTGGAGATGATGGTGGCCTTGCGCTCGCCGTCGTCCTTGCCGTAGGTCACGTCCTCGAACGGCACCAGGTATTCCAGCTCGTCCCCGCTCACGCTGGAGAGCTTCAGCTTCTGGATGGTGTAGAACTGCTCCACTATCTGGCGGTCCGTTTCATACCCCAGGTAGCGCAGGAACGTGGTGGCCAGGAACTTGCGGCGCCGGCGCCGGCGGTCCAGGAACACGTACAGCAGGTCGCTCGTGTCGAACTGCACCTCCAGCCAGGACCCGCGGTCCGGGATGATGCGGAAGGAGAAGATGTCCTTGCCGTTGCTGTGGTGCGTCTTTTCAAAGCACAGGCCCGGGGAGCGGTGCAGCTGGGCCACGATGACGCGTTCCGCGCCGTTGATGACAAAGGTGCCGCGGTCCGTGATCATGGGGATTTCGCCCATGTAGACGTTTTCCTCGGTGGTGTATTCGCCGTTGTTGACGTCCAGCTTGAACTTCACGTAGATGGCGGCGCTGTAGGTTTCCCCGGCGCGGATGGCCGCAAAGTCGGAGCTCTTGGGGGGTGCCACCTCGTAGGAGACGAACTTCAGTTTGATTTGCCCATCGTAGCTTTCTATCGGGAAGTGCTCCGAAAGAACGGCTTGCAGACCTGTTTTGAGCCTCTTGCGCGGCTCGGTGAAACGCTGGAGGAATTCCTCGTAGGACTTCGTTTGGATTTCAATCAAGTTCGGCGGTTCGATGACCTCCTTGATCTTGCCGAAACTGATTCGCTCTTGCTTGGGCTTGGACATAGAGTTGGCGAGATGATGTTTGATGTGCACCCTGTGCCGGGTGCGGGGCCGGTTCCCGTTTGGTGAAACCGACCCGGGGAAAGGTTGCGCGGGGCTTCCCCCGGGTCGGGCTCACGCGAAGGCGCGCGCGAGAACTGAGTTTATAATGCCTTGGTTTTTAGTGGTTTGCGGTGGCTGCACCTTATGGCATGGGCCATAAGACGGAAAGACGCGAAGGCAGGGAGGAACCGAGGTTCCCCCCTGCGTTCGCGGGAACGAAAGGTTACTTGATGGTGACCTTTGCGCCGGCCTTTTCGAGCTCGGCCTTGGCCTTGTCGGCGTCCTCCTTGTTGGCGCCTTCAAGGATGATGGCGGGAGCACCCTCCACGAGCTTCTTGGCATCAGCCAGGCCCAGACCGGGCTTGACGGTGCGGACCGCCTTAATGACAGCGATCTTATTGGCGCCGCCATCGGTCAGCTCAACGTCGAAGGAGGTCTTCTCCTCTGCAGCCTCTGCGGGAGCGGCACCGGGAGCGGCGGCGGCAGCCACAGGAGCGGCGGCGGAAACGCCCCACTTCTCTTCGAGCACTTTAACAAGTTCAGCAGCCTCCAGAATGGTAAGCTTGCCGAGTTCTTCTGCGATTGTATTGATATCAGCCATTGTGTTTTTTCTGGTTAATTGGTTCTTGTCGCGGGCGGGGGCTTCCCGCCCATTTCAGTTCTCACCGGCCGGAGAGCCGACAGAGAGCCTAATTCTTGTTTCAGGCGGCGGGGCGGTGTTGGCGCACCGCCGCCATCTGTTCAAGTTGTTCTTCTTTATTCCGCGGTTTCCTGGGAACCACCCTCCTTGTCCACATACGCCTGGATGACGCGGGCCAGGGCGGCACCGGCACCGTTGATGGTACCGAGCAGCGTGGCCAGCAGCACCTCGCGTGCGGGCAGGTCGCCCAGCGCCTGCAGCTTGGCGGGCTCCAGCTGCGCGCCGTCCAGGATACCCGTTTTGTACGGGGCCTTCTTGGACTTCTTGGCGAAGGTGTTGATCACCTTGGCGGCGGCGCACACGTCGCTCTCGCCCATCACGTAGGCGGTCTGGCCCTTGAGGGCGGCGGAGATGTCCGGCAGGCCGGCCTCGGAGAGGGCCTTGGTCATGTAGGAGTTCTTGGCCACCATGCAGGAAGCCCCGGCGGCGGCCAGGTTGGCGCGCAGTTCCGTGAACTCCGGCACGGTGATGCCGGCGTAGTCGATGACGATGAGGAAGGGAGAAGCGTTCACCTTTGCCTGCAGGGCATCGATGATGACAGCCTTGTCAGCGTTCATTTTCTTTTCTGAGCTCATAATCGTATCAGGTTCGGGTTGGTTACTGCTGCTTGGAGAACTCTGTCTGGTTGATGGCCAGTCCCGGGTTCATGGAGCTGGTGACGGTAACGCTGGCGATGTAGGCACCCTTGGCGCCGGAGGGACGGGCCTTCACCACGGCGCTGATGAGGGCGCGCAGGTTTTCGGCCAGCTTGTCCGGCTCGAAGGAGAGCTTGCCCACCGCGGCGGAGATGTTGGCGTTCTTGTCCACCTTGAAATCCACGCGTCCGGCCTTCACCTCCCGCACGGCCTTGGCGGTGTCTTCCGTCACGGTGCCGGTCTTCGGGTTGGGCATCAGGCCGCGCGGGCCGAGCACTCGCGCAATCTTGCGCACCTGGGCCATGGCATCCGGGGTGGCGATTGCACTGTCGAAATCAAGGAATCCGTCCTGGACCTCCTTGATGAGGTCCTCCAGACCCACCTTCTCCGCGCCGGCCTCCAGGGCGGCCTGGGCGGCCTCACCTTGGGCGAAGACGATGACGCGGACGTTCTTACCCGTACCATTGGGAAGGGCCACGGAGCCGCGGACCATCTGGTCGGATTTGCGGGGATCCACCGTGAGGTGGAACGAGAGAGTGACCGTGGAATCGAACTTGGGAGCGGGGAAGCTCTTCATCAGTTCCACAGCCTCTTCCACAGCGTAGGTCTTGCCGGGTTCGACAAGCTTGGCTGCCTGAGTATAGCGCTTGGAGCGTTTAGTTGACATAATGTTTTGCAGTACGTTCGGGTTAATAATGGGATTTCCCTCCTGCGGAAGGGTTACATGCCTTCAACTTCAATGCCCATCTGGCGGGCCTGGCCGGCAAGAATGCGGCAGGCGGCCTCCGGGTCCTTGGTGTTGAGGTCCGGCATCTTGGTGTTGACTACCTCCATCAACTTCGCCTTGGTGAGCTTGGCCACCTTGGTCTTGTTGGGCTCGCCGGAGCCGGACTTGACGTTGGCCGCCTTCTTGAGGAGAAGGGCTGCCGGGGGCTGCTTGGTGATGAAGTCGAAGGATTTGTCCTTGTATACGGTGATCACGACGGGGAGGACATCGCCGGCCTGCTTCTGAGTCTTGGCGTTGAACTCTTTGCAGAAGCCCATGATGTTGACCCCGGCCTGACCAAGGGCAGGACCGACAGGGGGCGAGGGGTTCGCCTGCCCTGCAGGAATCTGCAGCTTGATTACTTTTACTACTTCTTTAGCCATGGTATTGTTCTATTTGTTTGCCGCATTGCCGGGAACCGGCTTCCTGCGGCGGGAAAGTTTTCTTCCTCAGAGCGCCGATTCGTCGTCCTCCGTGAGCTTGCGCACCTGCGTGTAGTCCAGGTCCAGCGGGTTGGAGCGGCCGAACATGGTCACGCCCACGCGCAGGCGCCCGTGCTCCGCGTCCACCATCTCCACCAGGCCGTGCTCGCCCTGGAAGGCGCCGTCCAGCACAATCACCTCCTCGCCCACGTTGAAGGCCACCTTGGGGCGGGCGGCGCCGCTGCGGCGCTCAATTTCCGCCATAAGCTCCTGCACGTCCTTGAGCGGCATGGGCAGGGGCTCCTTGTTGCGGCCGCAGGCGAAGCTGATCACGGCATCCACGGCCTGGATCTTGTACCAGGCGTCGTTGTCCAGCGATCCGTCCGCATGGCGCAGGGCGAAGTTGAGGTACACATAGCCGGGGAAGAGCTTGCGCTCCACCACGTACTTCTTGCCGTTGCGCACGTCCTCCACCTTTTCGGTGGGCACCAGGGGCGGGCTCTGCAGCAGGGCTCCCACCTGTTCATCCTCCTTGAAGAGGCGGTTGAGGTTTTCCACCGCGCGGCGCTCCTTGTTGGAAAGGACGTGGAGCACATACCACTGGTCCTTCGCCTCCGGGATGGCGCGGGCGGTTCCTGTCTTGCGGTCGTACGGGCGTGACATGGGTTTGGAAGGGGGTTAGGGGGCGGGCAGTCAGGAAAGGAGCACAATTATCTTGTTGACCACGGCGGCCAGCACGTAGTCGAAGAATGCCACGTAGGCGCCCAGCAGCACCATGGCTATCAGCACCACCATCGTGGAGCCGGAAAGCTCGCGGTACTTCTTGAAGCCCGTGACCTTCGGGTCGCTCTCCCACGGCCATGAACACTTCTTGAGCTCCGTCTTCACGAGGGAGATATATCCGAACATCCTCTTCACGAGGCCTTCTTTCTTGGTGGACATGGCTTGGTTTCTACTGGGGATTGCTTCCTTGCGGAACAGGGTACGAGAGACTCGAACTCCCAACACGCGGTTTTGGAGACCGCTGCTCTACCAATTGAGCTAGTACCCTAGGGGGTGATTGTCTCTTTCGGCTGGACAGGGGAGATGCCGCGGCGCGAGCCGGACATCTCCCCCAGCCGTGGCCGCCTTTCCCTAGCGGGGCAGGCGGCCGGGGTTTGGTAATGCGGCGGGTTAGGCCTCGATCTCGGCCACCGTGCCGGCGCCAACGGTGCGGCCGCCCTCGCGGATAGCGAAGCGCATGCCCTTCTCCATGGCAACCGGGGTGATGAGCTCGACGCCGAACGTCACGTTATCGCCGGGCATCACCATTTCCGTGCCGGCGGGCAGGGTGACCGTGCCGGTCACGTCCGTGGTGCGGAAGTAGAACTGCGGGCGATAGTTGTTGAAGAACGGGGTGTGGCGGCCGCCTTCCTCCTTGGAGAGGACGTACACGGTAGCCTGGAACTTGGTGTGGGGGGTCACGGAGCCCGGCTTGGCAATCACCTGGCCGCGCACAATGTCCTCCTTCTTGATACCGCGGAGCAGAACGCCCACGTTATCACCGGCCTCACCCTGGTCAAGCAGCTTGCGGAACATTTCGATGTCCGTCACAGCGGTCTTGACCGTGGGCTTGATACCCACGATTTCCACTTCCTCCATCTTCTTGATGATACCGCGCTCGATACGGCCCGTGGCCACCGTGCCGCGGCCGGAGATGGAGAACACGTCCTCCACCGGCATCAGGAACGGCAGGTCCGTCGGACGCTGCGGGGTCGGAATGTAGGCGTCCACCTGCTCCATGAGGTCCATGATGGCCTTCACGTTGTCGGCGTCGCCCTCCAGAGCCTTGGCGGCGGAACCCTTGACGATCGGAATCTCGTCGCCCGGGAACTCGTAGGAGGAAAGAAGGTCGCGGATCTCCATCTCCACGAGCTCGGCGAGCTCGGGATCGGCGAGGTCCATCTTGTTCATGAACACCACAATCTTCGGCACGCCCACCTGGCGGGCGAGCAGGATGTGCTCACGGGTCTGCGGCATGGGGCCGTCAGCGGCGGAGACCACCAGGATGGCGCCATCCATCTGGGCGGCGCCCGTGATCATGTTCTTCACATAGTCGGCGTGCCCGGGGCAGTCGACGTGTGCGTAGTGGCGGGCGTCGGTCTCGTACTCCACGTGTGCGGTGGAGATGGTGATGCCGCGCTCGCGCTCCTCGGGAGCACCGTCAATCTGGTCGTATGCCTTGAATTCTGCCTTGCCCTGGTCTGCAAGAACCTTCGTAATTGCAGCGGTCAGGGTAGTCTTACCATGGTCAACGTGACCGATCGTTCCCACGTTCACGTGGGGCTTGGTGCGCTGGAATGCTTCTTTAGCCATAACAGTGTATTGATTAGTTTTGTTTGTATTGCTGCTTATTCTTGCATGAGCACAAGCTTCTGGCGGGACTTGAACCCGCGACCTCATCCTTACCAAGGATGCGCTCTACCACTGAGCTACAGAAGCGTTATACTCTGGGGCGTTCCTCACGGGGAGAAACGCAAAGCGGGGAGATTTTACTCGCGTTTCAGCCGTACGTCAACCACAATTTCTCATTTTTTGCAAAAAAATTGCAAAAAAGCCCGGAATCCGGCCAATGTTTCATAAAAGTTAATAAAAGTGGAGCGGCGGTTTAACGGTTGGAGAGTTAGGTTGCGCGGGGTTATTGGTAGGTGCAAGATGCTGTGCCTATGAAGAACATAGTAATGACAACAACAATGGCAGCCCTTCTGGGGCTGAATCTCATGGCTGCGGAAACCACCAACGGCGCTCCCGCCGCTGCGGACGGCACGCCCATCTGCTCCATGTCGGACACCGGTATCAGCTGCGGAGATTCCACCTGGCTGAACATCGATACCGTCACCTGGGAGGCTGCGAACGGCAACCCGATAGCGCAGTACACCATAGCGTACATGACGGACAACGGCATCTCCATGCCGCGCGACAGCGAGAAGGCGCAGGAGATGTACGCCAAGGTGCGCCCTGCGCTGGAGAAGGCGGCCAAGGAAGGCCACGCGGGCGCATGCCGCGCGCTGTGCCAGATGTACACGGATGGCCGTGGTGTGGACAAGAACCCTGAGATGGCCGCCATGTACAAGGGCATGTGGAACGATTGCTGCAAGGCAGACAAGGATGCCGCCGGCAAGGATGGCAAGACGGATGACGGCGGCACCAAGCCCGCCCCCTCCGGCAACGGCGACATGTAACCCGCTCCCGCAATCCGGGGGAAACAACGAACCCGCCCTGCTTGCGCAGGCGCGGGTTTCGTTTTATCCGCGGAAGGAGGGGGAACGCGCGCCTAGAACAGCGTGCCGCCGGAATAGTCGGAAGACCCCACCCGCTCCTGCAGCGTGTCCGCCAGGTAGCGGCAGTCGTCCGCGCGAATCACCACATCCTTGCGCTGCCTGTAGGCCTCCTGCAGGAAACGGATGAGGGATTGCGGGTCGTTGAGCGCGTAGCCGGGAAGTTCTTCTGCGTTTTCCATGTTGCCCCCATTCTACCCCAGGCCACGCGCACGCGCAAGCATTCTCCTTGAAATTCCGCACGCATGGTATAGACTGGTGGAGTATGAAGGCATACCTGATGATACCCCTGGCGGCGCTTGGGCTGGGCTCATGCGCGGCGGTTCCGGGCACGCAGCCTGCGCGCTCCGCCGTGGCGGGCGCCAACGTGGACACCGCGTGGCTGGGGCGCAAGATATGGGCGAACGAATGCGCGGGCACGGTGCCGGGGCTGGTGTCGTGGAACGCCGGGGAAGCCTTCCCCTCGCTGGGAATCGGGCATTTCATCTGGTATCCGGCGGGCGTGCGGGAGCGGTTTGACGAGAGCTTCCCGAAATTCGTGGCCTACGCGCGGCGCAGCGGCGTGCAGGTGCCGGCGTTCTTCAATGGCCCCGCACCCTGGGCAGACAAGGCGGCCTTCCTGGCGGACCGCAGCGGGCGGGCGGACCAGATGCGCCAGTGGCTTGCGCGGCACGTGGAGCTTCAAACGCGCTTCATCATGGCGCGCTCCCGCGCCGCCCTGGGCGCCATGGCGCGCATGAGCCGCAACCCGCAGGCCGTGGTGGCGCACTACAACGCGCTCGCCGCCACCACCCAGGGCATGTACTGCCTGGTGGACTATGTGAACTTCAAGGGAGAAGGCGTGAAGGAGACCGAGCGCTACAACGGCTCCGGCTGGGGTCTGCTGCAGGTGCTGGAGGAGATGCGCGGCAACCCGCAGGGGCGCGCCGCCACCGCGGAATTCTCCCGCGCGGCGGGCGTGGTGCTCACGCGCCGCGTCAACAATTCCCCGGCAGAGCGCGGCGAGCGCCGCTGGCTCCCCGGCTGGCTCAACCGCTGCGCCACGTACAGGTAAGGCATGCACCTCATGTTCAGCCGCTTCCCCATCTGCCTGGCCCCCATGGCCGGCGTGACCGATCCCGTCTTCCGCACGCTGTGCAAAGAGGAGGGGGCGGATGTGATGGAGACGGAATTCGTGTCTGCGGAGGGTGTGCTGCAATGCTGGGAGCGCAACCGCCGCTATGTGGAATTCGAGCAGGCGCACCGCCCCCTGGGCATCCAGCTCTTCGGCTCCGTGCCGGAGCACATGGCCGCCGCCGCGCGCATCATCTATGATGCAGTGCAACCGGACTTCATCGACATCAACGCCGGTTGCCCCGTGCCCAAGGTGGTGGGCAAGAACGGCGGCTCCTCCCTGCTGAAGGATTTGCCGCTGCTGCAGCGTATCGCGCAGGCCCTGGTGGATGAAATGGGCGCGGATTGCCCCGTGACCGCCAAAATCCGCATCGGCTGGGATGCGGAGCACATCTGCGCGCTGGAGGCCGTGCAGCGGCTCCAAGACGCCGGCGTGCGCGCCGTCACCATCCACGGCCGCACCCGCTCCCAGCAGTACGGCGGAAAAGCGGACTGGAGCGTCATCGACGCCTGCGCGCGGCAGGCCGCCATCCCCGTCATCGGCAACGGCGACCTCGCCACGCCGGAGGACGTGCGCCGCGTGCGGGAAACCACCGCCGTATCCGGTGTGGCCATAGGCCGCGCGGCCATGGCGGCGCCGTGGATATTCCGCCAGGCCAAAGCCTACCTGCAAAGCGGCGAGATACCGCCGCCGCCCGCGCCGCGGGAGCGCATCGCGTTCGTGCTGCGGCACACCCGCCTGGCCGTGGAAAGCCGGCACTACGGGGACGAACTGCCCACCATGCGTGCCATGCGCGCCCGCCTGCTGGCCTACGCCAAGGGCATTCCCGGCACCAAGCCGCTGCGCCCGCGGCTCTCCCGCGTGGCCTCCTACGCGGAACTGGAAGACATCCTCTCACCCCTCTGCCAAGATGAAGCCTGAACTGCTGGCCCCCGCCGGAAACTGGGATTGCGTGCGCGCCGCCGTGGCCAACGGCGCGGATGCCGTCTATTTCGGCCTGGACCGCTTCAACGCACGCATGCGGGCGGACAATTTCTCCACGGACGACCTGGCGGCGCTCATGCCCTTCCTGCATGCGCACGGCGTGCGCGGCTACGTGACGCTCAACGTGCTCATCTTCCCGGATGAAATGGCGGATGCCGCCGCGTACATCCACGCACTGGAGCGGGCGCGGGTGGATGCCGTCATTGTGCAGGACATGGGGCTTGCCGCCTACATAGCGCAGCAGCGGCGCGCGGGAAACATCCGCCACCTGCAGCTGCACCTCTCCACGCAGATGACGCTCACCTGCCCGGAGGCCGTGCAAACGGTGGACGAATTGTTCGACCCGCAGCAGATTGTGCTGGCGCGCGAGCTTTCCCTGCGGGAGATAGAAGCCTGCGCCAAGGCCACGCGGAAACCGATTGAGGTCTTCTGTCACGGCGCGCTGTGCGTGGCGTACTCCGGCCAGTGCCTCACCAGCGAGAGCCTGGGCCAGCGCAGCGCCAACCGCGGCGAGTGCGCCCAGGCCTGCCGCATGCCCTACCGCCTGGAAGTGGATGGCCGCATGCGCGACCTCGGCGAACGCCGCTACCTCTTCTCCCCGCAGGACCTCTGCACGCTGGACCGCATTCCGCAGATGCTCGCCGCCGGCGTGCGCAGCTTCAAGGTGGAGGGCCGCCTGAAATCCCCGGAATACGTGGCCGCCACCACCCGCGCCTACCGCCGCGCCATTGATGCCGCGCTGAAGGAACAGGGCGTGCCGCCCAAACTGCACGCCGCGGATTTGTACGCGCTGCAAATGGCGTTCTCGCGCGGCTTCTCCACTGGTTGGCTGGATGGCACGGACCACCCGCTGCTCACCCACGGCCGCTTCGGCAAGAAGCGCGGCGCGCTCGCCGGGCGCATTGCACGCTGCGGCAACGGCTGGGTGGAGCTGGAGGGCCCGCCCGCCCTGCCCGTGGCCCCGGGTGATGGTTTCGTCATTGATGCCGGGGAGGACCGCAACCAGGAGCAGGGCGGCCGCATCTGGAAAGCGGAGGGCGCGCGCCTGTTCTTCCACGGCAGGGGCAGCCGCATTGATTGGCAGCGCGTGCGCCCCGGAAACCTGCTCTGGAAAACAGCGGACCCCGCCCTGGAGAAAACACTGCACGCCACCTGGTGCAACTTCGCCCGCAACGCCGCGGAGGCGGGAGGCCCCGCGCTGGATATCCGCTTTGCGGGGCGCATTGGCGCTCCCCTCACCGCCACCTGCCGCGGCATTGCCGTGCAGAGCGCGCAGCCCCTGCAGCGCGCGGAGAAAAGGCCGCTCACGGAAGAGGCCGTCCTCGCGCAGTTCGCGCGCCTGGGCGGCACGGGATTCACGCTCGGCAACTGCACGTTTGAAGTGGAGGGCGGCGCCATGCTGCCCGTTTCAGAGCTCAACCGCATGCGCCGCGAGCTGGTGGCGCAAATGCCGCAGGCGGATGCCGCGCCCGCCGCTTCCCCCGCGCCGTGGACGGCGGATTTTCCGCCCCTGCGCGCCGCAGATGAAAGGGACGTGCTGCTCTCCGTGCTCTGCCGCACGCCGGAGCAGGCGCAGGCCGCCGCGGCTGCAGGCATCAAGCGCGTGTACCTGGAATTCAAGGACCCCAAGCAGTTGCAGCCCACCGTGGAGCAGCTGCGCGCGGAACACCCCTCCACAGAATGCTGGATTGCCACCCTGCGCATCATGAAACCGCATGAGGGTGGCTTCTTCAAGTACATCACCGCCGCGCAGCCGCACGGCGTGCTCGTGCGCAACATCGGCGCCGCGCACTTCTTCAAGGAACGCGGTGTCCCCATGGTGGGGGATTTCTCCCTCAACACCGCCAACCCCGCCGCCGTGCAGCTCTGGCGGGAATTCGGCATGCAGCTCTCCACCGCATCGTACGATCTCAACGCACAGCAGCTCGCAGACCTGCTGGCCGCGGGATGCGGTCCCTGGCTGGAGCTCACCCTGCACCAGCACATGCCCATGTTCCACTCTGAGCATTGCGTGTTCTGCACCTTCCTGTCGCAAGGCCACAGCTTCAAGGATTGCGGCCAACCCTGCGAGCACCACCGCGTGCGCGTGATGGACCGCGCCCACGCCATGCACTACCTCACCAGCGACGAGGGCTGCCGCAACACCCTCTTCAACGGGCAGGCCCAGAGCGCCGCGCGCCACCTGCACTCCATCATCCGCTGCGGCCTCTCGCACTTCCGCATCGAGCTCCTGCAGGAATCCGCGGACAAGGCGGCGGAAACCATTGCCGCCTACCAGCGTCTCCTGCGCGGCAAGCTCACCCCGCAAGACCTGCTGCAGCAGTTGAACCTCATCGACCGCATCGGCGTCACCGAAACCAAATAGGCCCGTGTGCGGCATGCGTTGAACAAATGTCCGTTTCCATGCGCCTACACGGATGAAGGGGATGCCCCCTGAAGGCGGCTTTTGAGAAAAAGTGAAAAAAAGTTGCCTTGGGGGTTGACACCTGAAAAAAATCGGGTATTATCCGCCCGCCGAGTTCAACCGCTCGCCAAAGAAGAAACGAAATGAAGACCATCGCCATCCTGCTTGCATGCACCGCGTTCACCGCCGCCGGCAACACCCTGCCTCCCACCCCGGAGACCCAGGTGGACACCGTGCAGCGCTGACACGTCCGGTTGTTTCATCATGCGGGGCCCCGCGGCTCCGTACGGGAGGCTCACCCCTCCCCGCCAAACCTTCCTTCCCGTTCCGGG
Organism: Akkermansia sp.; assembly: GCA_030523775.1. Lineage (GTDB taxonomy): Bacteria > Verrucomicrobiota > Verrucomicrobiia > Verrucomicrobiales > Akkermansiaceae > Akkermansia. The sequence continues at coordinate 11,244 of JAUNHW010000011.1, read as the reverse complement.
AACGGAAGTTTTTTTTGCCCGCATCACAGCCTGGGAACGGCAGCCAACAGCGTTTGCGTGTATTCGTGCTGCGGGTGGTTGAACACGGCGTCCGCCGTGCCGTACTCCACTATCTTGCCGCGCCGCATCACCGCTATGTTGTCCGCCAGGTAATGCACCACGGAGAGATCGTGGGAGATGAACACCATGGTGAGCCCCATCTCCCGCCGCAGCGTGTTGAGCAGGTTCAGTATCTGGCTCTGGATGGAGACATCAAGCGCGGATACGGGCTCGTCCGCCAGCAACAGGGCCGGCCGCGGGGCAATGGCACGCGCTATGGCGATGCGCTGCCGCTGCCCGCCGGAAAATTCATGCGGGTACTTGTACATGTGCTCCGGGCTGAGCCCCACGCGCTCCATGAGCTCCGCCACCGCCTGCTCCCGCCCGCCGCGCGGCAGCGGCCCGCGCCGTGTCAGCGCTTCCTCCAGCGTGGCGAATATGCTGAAACGCGGGTTCAGCGAGGCGTACGGATCCTGGAACACCATCTGGAAATCAAGCCGCCTCTTGCGCACTTCCGTCTCGCCCAGCGCCGTCAAATCCACGCCGTCCAGCACAATGCGCCCGCTCGTGAGCGGCTGCAGCTGCATGAGCGCGCGTGACAGCGTGGACTTGCCGCAGCCGGATTCCCCCACCAGCCCCAGCACCTCTCCCCTCTGCACGCCCAGGCTCACGCCGTCCACCGCGCGCACCACCTCCCCCGTGCGGCCCCAAATGCCACGCACGGGAAAATGCACGCAGACGTTTTCCAGCTCCAGATATGCCATGCGCCCATTCTACCAGAGCCGCGGGGCGTTCACAAGAACATGTGCACCCGCATCATTCGAATTCACGCCCCCGCGGAAATCACCGGGCCTCATGCGGGGGCGGCGCGGCCGCTTCCTCAATGTCCACCACCCTCAGCTTGCCCAGGGTTTCATCCTTTCTGCCGGGGATGTAGCAGCGGCGCCACTGGGCCGGGGTGCGGCGCGGGGCGCGGCGGTAGGTGGCAAAGACCTCCCCGGTTTCCGCGTGCACCAGCGCGAATTTGGGCGGGTGCTGCAGGCGGGCGGGCGCAAAGTCGTCGCACTTGGCGGTGGCGTGCTCGTCCTCCAGGCCGAGCTTGCGGCAGTAGGCGCGCCAGGTGGCGCCGTGGCCGGCGTGGCGGCGGTGCTCCCAGGCCAGGGCGTGCGCGAGCTCGTGCAGCAGGGTGCGCCACACCTGGAAACGGTCCTTGGCCAGGTAGGTCTCCACAAAGTAGTGTGAGAGGGTGATGCGGCGGCTGCGCAGGTGGCAGCACCCCAGGCGGTGCTGGGCGCGGTCCCAGCCGAAGCTCCAGCCGTGCAGCTGCAGGGATTGCAGGCAGGCGGCGGCATAGGCCGCCACCTCCTCCAGGGTGTGCCACTCCCCCATCTGGGGGATGGCGCAGGCATGCGGCGCGGATTCCGTCCGCGTGGCGGCGTCCGCCCGCCCGGTGGCGCTTTCCAGCAGCTCCCGCCAGAGATCCGCCCAGGATTTACTCTGCGGTGCCATCCATCTTGGCGCGCACCTTGGCCTCAATCTCCGCGTAGAGCTCCGGGTTGGTGCGCAGCGCCTCCTTGGCGCCGTCGCGTCCCTGCGCAAGCTGGCTGCCGTTGTAGCTGAACCAGGAGCCGCGCTTCTGCACGATATCGTATTCCATGGCCAGGTCCACCAGGCTGCCGGTGGAGGAGATGCCCTCGTTGTACATGATGTCGAATTCGCACTCCTTGAAGGGCGGGGCCACCTTGTTCTTGACGATTTTGAGCTTGGTGCGGTTGCCGTTCACGGTGCCGTCCGTTCCCTTGATTTGGCCGATGCGGCGGATATCGCAGCGCACGGAGGCGTAGAATTTGAGGGCGCGGCCGCCGGGGGTGGTTTCCGGGTTGCCGAACATCACGCCAATCTTCTCGCGTATCTGGTTGGTGAACACGCACACCGTGCGCGCCTTGGAGATGAGTGAGGTGAGCTTCCTCAACGCCGCGCTCATCAGGCGCGCCTGCGCTCCCACCGTGCTGTCGCCTATTTCTCCCTCCAGTTCCTGGCGCGTCACCAGGGCCGCCACGGAGTCCACCACAATCACGTCAATGGCGTTGGAGCGCACCAGCGCCTCGCAGATTTGCAGGGCTTCCTCACCGCTGTTGGGCTGGGAGACAAGCAGGTCGTCCAGGTTCACGCCCAGCTTGGCGGCGTAGGCGGGGTCCAGCGCGTGCTCCACGTCAATGAACGCGGCGAGCCCGCCGGCCTTTTGCGCCTGGGCGATGACGGTGAGGGTGAGGGTGGTTTTGCCGGAGGATTCCGGGCCGAAGATTTCCACCACGCGGCCGCGCGGGAAGCCGCCCACGCCCAGCGTGCGGTCAATCAAAATGTTTCCGGTGGGGATTACCTCCACCTCCATGGTCTTGTGGTCGCCGAGCCGCACGATGGCGTTCTCGCCGAAGTCCTTCTGGATTTGCAGCATGGCGGCATCCAGCGCGCGCTGGCGCTGGGCCATGGCCTTGTCTTGTTCGGGTGTTGTCTCTTTGCTCATATCAGCGAGCATTGTAGCGGTTCCACCCACCGCATGCAAGCCAAAACTGCACGCGAGGTGCGTGAATGCCCTGCGCCGCACGGCGCATCGTTATTCCCGATTTGTACGTTGTTCTTTGTACATTGTACGTTTGAAAAAGCTTTCTGAGTTCCCATTTGTGCCGTGGGTGACATAGATATATCGCGTCCTCAAAAGAGAGCTGTCCCTGTGTCCCATCTCTAATTGCAATGCCGCAAAATTGCGGAAATGCGCGGCGTGGTAGGTGGCGAAGGTGTGGCGGCAGACATCCTGCCGCCAGGGGTGGCTTTGGTTCCAACCCGCCTTGCGCCGCAGGGCATGCCAGCGCTCCTTCCAGCGGTGCGGTATCGTGCGCACGGTGATGGCATCCGCCATGCGCAGCGGCACCACGCGGCCTCCACCCGTCTTGCTCGTGGTGGGACGCACCAGCACCTGCCCGTGTTCCCAGTCGATGTCGGTTTCCGGGTTGATTCGGCTCACCTCCGTGGGACGGATGCCGCAGTAGAGCATCAGGTGCAGCGATAATTGCATCTCCTGGTGTTCCGGCAGCTGTGCCGCCGCTTCCAGACGCTCCACTTCCTCAATCGTCAACGGCACTATCGGCTTCTCCACCACCTCCGGCACCTCCACCCGCGACACCGGGTTGGTGTCGCACCAATCGTGCTTGATTGCCGTGGAAAACACCCCGCTCAGTATCGCCCGCGCCTTGCGGTACTGGGATGGACTCTCCCCGTACGCCTCCTGAAGGTACTCCCGGCAATCATCCGATGTGATGCTCCGCACCCGCCGCTCCGCCAACCCCGGATTCCGCACCATCAGCCGCTTGCAGTAGTAGCGGAAATCCGTCACCGTCCGCGCCCGCCTGTTCTTCTTCTCCCGCTCCTCCAATGCAGCTTCCACCGCCTTGCGGAACGTGACGGTCCTCTCCCGCTTCCGCATCTCCTCCGCACCCAGCCGCACGCACTCCCGCGCGCGCCGCGGGCGTCCCCGCCCCGCCTCAATCGCTTCCTTCGCCAGTATCGCCAGCTCCAACACACTCCCGCCGCAGCGTCTCAGCACGCCCAGCGCCAACTCTTCTTCCTCCGTTATTTCCACATTCATTGCTCTCTCCCTTTCGCAATGGGTAGTCAAGCCTATAATCGGGCAAAAGCGAGAGTTTTCATACAAGGGATTATGCATGCCCGCGTGCGGGCACCCCATGCGGAAGCAGCGGTCGAAGGCGGCGTGTTAGCGTTTGATTTCGCATGAATGATAGGCTATCAAACACCCATTGCGAATGGGTATACTTAGAGTGTGGCAAGGAAAGCGGTGGCCAGTAAACGCGATGACACTATGAAACTCTACCTTTTCATGAAGGCAGAGTATTTGCTCTCTTGCTTGGAGAACGACGAGATCAAGGTCATTCTGCCGGAGGGTTGCAACGACCCGTTTGAGTTCAAACCGAGGGAGAAGATGGGTAAAACACCCCATGATACCGATGGAGTCGGCATGATTTGTCTTTCCGAGGAGTGCACCTCCACCACCATGTGGGCCCACTACGCCGACAAGCATCAGGGCGTGTGCCTGGAGTTCTCTTTCAACAAGGCCAAGCGAAAAATCAAGTATGACACATCGGACAACGAAGGGGATAGCCAGGCCTCGAAAGTGGCGATAATTGAAGTGAAGCGACCGTATGTCAAGCAATTCACGGAGCTGCCTCGCCCCGCTGGAAAAACTGGCGCGCCTTCTTTCATTCCCCTCATGATGAAGGTGAAATACTCTCCCTATCGCGCTTACCCGGCGGAGTACCAAGTGCTTTGCGATTTTCAAGGCAAGCGTGTGCTTCATCCCCGATACAGCAGGTTGTACGCCGCCAAGGGGCAGGAATGGGCGTACGAGAAGGAATGGCGCCTGTTTGTCACGCTGGACAACTGCAAGTCATACCATGATAGCCGCCATTTTGTGAAAGGGCTCACACCGTATATTTCCAAAGTGCTGCTGGGTGTCAAATGCCCTCTATCGTGCGAGTACGTGAGAACCGAGGCCAAGAAGTTTTTGAAGCGCCCTGTCTCATGCGCCAGGATGGAAGCTGACAGCAAGCTCTTCGCGGTCAGGGAGGAGGGAACGAAGTCAGACTCTGAGCCGCCAGTCTGGCACCTGAACCTAGAAATCAAAGACGCCATCTGGCAAAAACTCTGGAAAGAAGCCCAAGCCCAAAAGCTGCCCTCCCCTGAAGCTCTTATCATCAAACTTATCAACGAATCCATTACACCCTCAAAAAAGACCAACCGCTAACATCCCCCCCCCACTATGAAACTACATTTACCCACCAAGCTCTATCGCGCTGTGCTGGCTTGCTGCGCCGCCGCCTTCTTCACCACGCAGGCATACGCAGACGTGCCGGAAGGATACACGCCCGTGACCATTACAGAAGTTGGACAATTAGGCCAATATTCTGGCAGCAACTACAGGGCATTTATCATCAGTGCTGATATAACGGATACTGCATACCGCATGACGGGCGCTAACCAATATTGGACTAGCGCTTCAACAGAATATCCGAGTAGCATAACCTTCTCTATTGCATCAGCAACAAGCTCCTTAGGTGGTGCCATGAACAACACGGTGCTCACCATGGAAAAACTGGAAAATATTACTTTTCAAAAGTGTGACAACCGCGAAGGCTTATATGGCGGAGCAATCTATGGAGAAACTGTGCTGTTTTATGACAACGGCACAGTTTTCTTTGATAACAATGATTTAAACCGCGGCTTCAACGGCGAATGGGGGGGGGCTGTATATGCTTCACTCATTGTCATGCAAGGTAACCAAGAAATCTCATTTGCGAAAAATAGCGCCACGGTGCAGGGAGGCGCGCTCAGGGGGCAGGTTGAAATAATAGATAATGGCGATGTTGTGTTCAATGGGAATTCACTAAGTTCACTGGAAGCAGTCAAAGGAGGGGCAATAGCAGCGCTTGTTGGAGTCTATCAATATAGCGAACCCACATCTGTGCGAATAACAGGAAATGAAAGTGTGAATTTTGAAGCGAACAGTGCAACTGGATATGGTGGGATAGGCGGCGCAATTTACGGAGGAACAATTCTGTTTGAGAATAATGATGTGTTGATTTTTTTACAGAATTCCGCAAGATGTCTCAGCTCAAGTTCCGTTGTAGAAACAGATGGGGGCGCGATTTATGGTTCCGACATTGATTTCCTAAATAACGGCAGCGTGCAGTTTCAGGAGAACTACTCCAGCACCGATTGGGTCGCCCCTTCACGGGGCGGCGCGATTTACACACCGAAAACTCTTAGCCTGACCGGCAACGATAGCGTAGAGTTCAGTGGGAACCACACCTATGCCGCCCATGGCTTGAACTACTCTGCCACTGCAGATGGGGGAGCGATTTATGGCTCTTCCATTAAGCTTTCTGACAATGGAAGCGTCTCGTTCAGAGAGAATTACACCTACGGAACCTCTCATACTGACGGCTCAGATAAAACTACCGTCTACTGCTACTCTCACGGCGGTGCGATATACGATAAGTCGTCGCTCACCCTGTCAGGCAACGATAGCGTGGAGTTCAGAGGGAATTACAGTTTAGCCACCACCCCATCACCCTCCAGCACCTACAGGCATGTTACAAGCCTTGCTCAGGGCGGTGTGATTTATACATCGGGTGCTCTCAGCCTGACCGGCAATGGACAAGTGGTGTTCAGTGGGAATTACAGTTCCGCTATTGGTGCCACGAATGGCTCCTCCTACGGCGGTGCAATTTACAGCTACAGTACCTCCATCGGCTTCTCGGGAAATGAGTCGGTGATGTTCAGCGGAAACTATTGTTCTGCCAACAACAGCACCGAAAACAAGGCCTACGGCGGTGCGATTTATACGTCGGGAGCTCTTAGCCTGACTGGCAACGACAGCGTGGAGTTCCGCGGGAACTACGAGCAGGTTGGCAGCGGCAGCTCCGCGACATACCGTCTGCGCAGCGTGTACATGGAGGGCAACAGCACCTTGAAGTTGGCGGCGGGAGAGGGACAGAGCATCACGTTCTACGATACATTGTACAGCGATGCGAGGACACTTACAATTTCCTTCAATGCCGATTATGAGGACAAGGATGGCGTAACGCAGAAGGGCGCGGGCGATATCCTGTTCAGCGGCAAGTATGCCAAAGTGGACCTGAAGGCTCTCAAGAGCAGCTACACTCAGCAGGAGCTGACGGATTCCCTGACTACCGAAGTATACAGCCTCACCCACCTGTATGGCGGGCGGCTGAGGATTGAAGACGGTGCCATCTACAAGGGCTACGGCATCACGGCAGAGGTGGATTCCGCTGCCACGGTGCGGTTGCAGGGCGGCACGCTTGACCATGCGGGATATGCGCTCACTTTCAATGCCGGCACCACGCTGGAGGCGCAGGGCGTGAACAGTATCAGCGCATCCTCTCTGGATTTGCTGGATGGCAGCGCGCTCACGTTCACTCTGGGCGAAACTAACCTGACCACGGCGGCGGTGACGCTGACCGGCACGTTCAAACAGGGCGGCGCGCTCACCATCAACCTGGCGGATGACGGCACGATGGCGATTGGAAGCAAGTATGCTTTGCTGACAATGTCCAGCGGAACCACGCCCACCACGTGGGATGCAAGCAAGGTGACGGTTGAGGGCCTGGATGCCGACATCTCCGATCTCAGCTGGAGCAACGGCACCCTGTATCTCACTGCCCCGCTGCCGGAGCTCACCACCGCCACCTGGACCGGTGCCGCAAGCATGGTGTGGAACACCACCGCCATGAACTGGACGCAGGATGGCATCACCTACGCCTACAAGGACGGCGTGGATGTCATCTTCGGCAACACCAGGGCGGGGACCGTCACGCTTTCCAGCACCCTTGCCCCCAAGAGCGTGCTGGTGAACAGCTCCAAGAAATACACCTTGAGCGGCTCGGGCAAGCTGACGGGTGATATGACGCTCACCAAGAGCGGCACGGGCAGCCTGACCATCAGCACCGCCAACACCTACACGGGCGGCACCATCCTGAATGCGGGCACGTTGGTGGCGGGAAACTCTTCAGCATTCGGCACAGGAGACATCCGGTTCATCGGGGGTGAGCTGAACCTGGGAGGATACACCCTTCCCAACAGTTTGACAGCCGAGAACGCGGATGTTGTCATTAAGGACGGCACCCTGCAGGGAACCTTCAACATCAACGGAGGCAACTTGAATGCATCAAAACTTCGTATTATCTCAGCCGTTGTGGAGATCGAAGGTGCTGAAACCGTTTCGTTTAGTGACTCTTTCACACGAGAGTCTGGTGGAGCGATACGTTCTTTGTCGGAAATATTATGTATGAGAGACAACGGCTCCGTAACATTCAGTGGGAATTCAAGTTCCCGCTCATCATCATTGTTTAACCTTGGAGCTGGTGCCATTGATGCTGTTGTTGGCATGAATGTGGCAAACAATGACGTGGTTGTTTTCCGTGATAATTTTTCAACATCCACGTATGCTCTGGGTGGTGCTATTTATGTATGGAACGGATACAATGTAAACTTAATGGGCAATGGCAGCGTTGTTTTTAGTGGCAACTACGCTTCTTCCTCGGCAACTGCAGCAGGCGGAGCCATATATGGAAACACAGTGATTGCTGACAATGAAAGCGTTGAATTTTCTGGAAATTATGCTATTGCAAAAGGAGGAGGAGACAAATTAAGAACTGCTGGGGCAATTTACGGAGGATTAGTCTCAATTGAGCATAATGGGAGTGTGGTGTTTTCAGATAATTATTTTTCCTCCTGGCATGGTGATTATGCGATAACCAATTGTGAAGTCTACGGTGGCGGTGCGATATATGCTAGCAGTGTGCGCATAGTGGGCAACAAGAGTGTGTTGTTCTACAATAATAATTCGGACAAGGGAAACTATTTTAGCTATTACGAGGCTGCAATTTTTTCACCTGGAAACAACATTTTGATCCAAGGCAATACATACGTAGAGTTTCGAGCAAACCATGCCTATGGTGGTTTCAGAGGAATATACTTGGAAGAAGGGGATTTGTTGCTTGCGGCAGGGAAGGATCAAGCAATAGTATTTTACGATGGCATTCTAACAAAGTGGGATAGACTCAGAACTGTTTCCTTCAACTATAACTTTGAGGATGAAAGCGGGGAAGAACATGCTGGCGAAGGAGAAATCATCTTCAGCGGCAAGTACGCGGAAGAGGATCTGAAGGCACTCAAGGCATCCTACACGCAGCAGGAAGTGACGAATTCGATTACCTCGCAGATATATGCCATGACCCACCTGTATGGCGGGCGGCTGAGGATTGAGGATGGTGCCATCTACATGGGTTACGGCATCACGGCTGAGGTGGATTCCGCTGCCACGGTGCGCTTGCAGGGCGGCACACTGAGCCACAGCGGGTACAAACTGACCTTCAATGCCGGCACCACGCTGGAGGCGCAGGGCGTGAACCGCATCACCGCTTCCTCCCTGGATTTGCTGGATGGCAGCGCGCTCACGTTCACGCTGGGAGAGGCCAACCTGACCACGGCGGCGGTGACGCTGACCGGCACGTTCAACCAGGGCGGCGCGCTCACCATCAATCTGGCGGATGACGGCACGATGGCGATTGGAAGCAAGTATGCTTTGCTGACAATATCCAGCAGTGCCACGCCCACCACGTGGGATGCAAGCAAGGTGACGGTTGAGGGCCTGGATGCCGACATCTCCGACCTGAGCTGGAGCAACGGCACCCTGTATCTCACTGCCCCGCTGCCGGAACTCACCACCGCCACATGGACCGGTGCGGAAAGCATGGTGTGGAACACCACCGCCAAGAACTGGACGCAGGATGGGATTGCTTACGCCTACAAGGACGGCGTGGATGTCATCTTCGGCGACACCGGAGCGGGAACCGTCACGCTGGCGGGCACCCTTGCTCCCAAGAGCGTGCTGGTGGACAGCTCCAGCGACTACACCTGGAGCGGCGACGGCACGCTGACGGGCGACATGACGCTCACCAAGAGCGGCACGGGCAGCCTGACCATCAGCACCGCCAACTCCTACACGGGCGGCACGGCCATCAACGGAGGCAAGGTGGTGGCGATGCACGCCACGGCCCTGGGCACGGGCGTGGTGACGCTGAGCGACGGCACACTGGAAATCTCCGCGAACGGCTTTGCCAACGGCATTTCGGCATCGGGCACCTCTGCCCTCCGGGTGGCGGACGGCTACACGCTCGCCCTTTCCCAGATGCTCGCCAACAGCGGCATCCTGACGGTGAGCGGCACGGTGAACGCCTCCGCGCTGACACTGGACACCACCGCTGCCACGCACATCGATGTGAACGGTCAGAGCGGCGCGAGCGGCTTTGCGAAGTCGGCATACTACTCCGTGCAGGTGGTGAATGGAGGAACGGTGGGCGGCGAAGATGCCGTCATCACCCACATCAACCTTCCCGGCACAGAAACGCTGTACCTTGGTACCGATGGCGTGGCGAAGGTCGGCGGTGATATCGACTACAGCAACTACTTGCTGACCGGCTCCGACACCGCCAGCACGGCGGCCATCCATGCACAGGGCGCCGGAGCAACGGTCACCCAGCAGGGCGGCACGCTCACGGTGGACGATGCCGTGACGGTGACCACCACGGCTGGTGCGATTGACCTTGCGGGCGGCACGCTGGACGGCATTATTACAAATGCCACCATCAATGCCGCCAGCGGCGCCCTGAATGCGGCGCTGACCGGCAGCAACACGCTGAACGGCACGGAATACACTCTCCAAACCGCGGTGAACAACGGCGGCACGCTGACGATGAGCGGGTCGTTTGACGCCTCGGCCCTGCAGCTGGACACCACCGCAGCCACGCATGTTGACGTGGCTGGCAACCTGGGTGACAGCGGATTCGCCAAGGACGCAATCTACTCCGTGACGGTAGCCAACGGCACGACCGTGAACAGTGGTGTCACCATCACCCACGGCACGCACAACCTGGTGCTCGGCACGGACGGTGTGGCGAAGGTAGGCGGCGACATCGACTACAGCAACTACTTGCTGACCGGCTCCGACATCGCCAGCACGGCGGCCATCCATGCACAGGGTGCCGGTGCAACGGTCACCCAGCAGGGCGGCACCTTGACGGTGGACGATGCCGTGACGGTGACCACCACGGCGGGCACCATCAGCCTGGCGGGCGGCACGCTGGACGGCATTGTCACAAATGCCACCATCAATGCCGCCAGCGGTGCGCTGAATGCGGCTTTGACCGGCAGCAACACGCTGAGCGGTACGAATTATGCCCTCCAGAGCATCGTTTCCAACGGCGGCACGCTCACCATGAGCGGCAGCTTCGATGCCTCGGCGCTGCATCTGGACACCACGGATGCCACACACATTGACGTGAACGGCCAGAGTGGCGCAAGCGGATTCGCCAAGGACGCGATTTACTCCGTGGCGGTTGCCAACGGCACCACGGTGAACGGCGGTGCCACCATCACGCACGGCACGCACAACCTGGTGCTGGGCACGGACGGTGTGGCGAAGGCTGGTGGCGACATCGACTACAGCAACTACTTGCTGACCGGCTCCGACATCGCCAGCACGGCGGCCATCCATGCACAGGGTGCCGGTGCAACGGTCACCCAGCAGGGCGGCACCTTGACGGTGGACGA